>NZ_JBHRTP010000138.1:0-878 GCF_042646465.1 Pseudundibacterium arcticum | reverse complement strand
GAAGGCTGTTGCGAGACGACCAGATGCCGAGCCGAGCTGCCGATATAAGTAGCAAGGCGGGCGCTTCCAATCAGGATGAGAATTTCCGGAATTTGCTAGAATTTACTTGTTGTCGTGTGGCAACCAGTTCGCCATCGATTCGTCTTACACTTTCCCAAATCGCATCCGCAGGTATAGCCCACCAATTCAATCGAATTCGGCGTCAAATCTTCCCATGATCGACCACAACAATTCGCCTGATTCCAGATTTCCGTGCACGGAATTGCGGCATCTGCTGCATGACGTTATTGTCAATAATGAAATTCCACCCGGTCCGGGGCGCGATGCGGGCAAGGGCAATGTCGCTGATGCCTCGGCGTTTGAACAGGCACTCACGGAAAGCTGGACCGATGTGGGAGCAGTATTTGACGCCGCGGTCGAAACCAGCGGACCACTTGGCGAACTATTGCTGCAGGCAAACAGGATCACACGTGCGCAGCGCGATTTCTCGCTGAACGAGCAGAAGAAAACTGGCGAGCGACTGGGTGAATTGCTGGTTCGGCTCGGCTGGCTAAGCCATGCAGAACTGAATGTGCTGCTAGCGATCCAGCAGCATCGCGGACGTGCGGACAGCCCCCTGCGTTTGGGTAATATCCTGGCGGCGATCGGCGTCATTTCACATCAGACCCTGGCCGATGCATTGATTCAGCAGCAGGTCACGCGCAAGCAGCTGGGCGAAGTCCTGGTGGAACTCTATAATGTGTCGCCAAGTCAGGTCACGAACGGCCTGCGCTTGCAACAAAAGTTGACCACCGCCGCGCTGACCACGCTTCTTTCGCTTGCCGGCACCGCCGCTCCGATGGTCGCCAGTGCCGCCGACCGGACCAATAGCGTCCAGG
>NZ_JBHRTP010000137.1:0-627 GCF_042646465.1 Pseudundibacterium arcticum | reverse complement strand
ATAGGGTTGCAAAGCGAACGTGGCGAACTGAAACATCTAAGTAGCTACAGGAATAGAAATCAACCGAGATTCCCAAAGTAGTGGCGAGCGAAATGGGAACAGCCTGCAAGATTTAGCATTTTTGATAACAGAACGCAATGGAAAGTGCGGCCATAGCGGGTGATAGCCCCGTATGTGAAATCGAAGGTGTGGCACTAAGCTTGCGACAAGTAGGGCGGGACACGAGAAATCCTGTCTGAAGATGGGGGGACCATCCTCCAAGGCTAAATACTCGATATCGACCGATAGTGAACCAGTACCGTGAGGGAAAGGCGAAAAGAACCCCGGAAGGGGAGTGAAATAGATCCTGAAACCGTGTGCATACAAACAGTAGGAGCCCTTGAAAAATGGGGTGACTGCGTACCTTTTGTATAATGGGTCAGCGACTTACATTCAGTGGCAAGGTTAACCGTATAGGGAAGCCGAAGAGAAATCGAGTCCGAATAGGGCGACAGTCGCTGGGTGTAGACCCGAAACCAAGTGATCTACTCATGGCCAGGATGAAGGTGCGGTAACACGCACTGGAGGTCCGAACCCACTAATGTTGAAAAATTAGGGGATGAGCTGTGGGTAGGGGTGAAAGGCTAA
>NZ_JBHRTP010000136.1:0-2256 GCF_042646465.1 Pseudundibacterium arcticum | reverse complement strand
GAATGGGTTGGCGATCCGCGTCCAGCCAACGATGAGGGCAAGTGTAGGTTAAACAAACAGGTTAATCAAGTGATTTAGACATACTTTTTTCACCAATTTATCCTCATTGATTTTTGAAAAATCAGGTGCTACACTAGTAAACCAATCGATTAAACCACTTGGATATTACGATGCCTAAGGAACCACCTGTTGCCGTTGTACGCCTTGAGAACCGCCCTTATGGCGGCTATCACAATCCGCACAGAGCCGACGACGACGGCTTCATCACCTCCGTAGGACGGGGCACACCCGGCGGGGACTACCTGCGGCACTATTGGCATCCGTTTCTTCTTGTCTCGGAGCTGAAGGACCTGCCGATTCCAGTACGCCTGTTGGGCGAAGACCTGGTGGTGTTTCGAGACGGCTCAGGGCGCTATGGCCTCTTGCACCGACAGTGCATTCACCGGGGTGCATCGCTAGAGTACGGGATCGTTGCCGAACGCGGCATCCGCTGCAGCTATCACGGATGGCACTTCGACGTTGATGGCAAAGTGCTGGACACGCCAGGGGAGCCACCCTCCAGCACGATCAAGGAGAAATTCTTCCAGGGCGCGTATAAGGTACGCGAATGGCAGGGATTGTTGTTCGCTTACATGGGCCCCGCCGAGGATGAGCCCGAATTTCCGATTTACGATTCTACCGGCTATCCGATTGACAATAAGGTTGTTCCTTACCGAATGAACCTGCCCTGTAATTGGGTTCAGATCGTCGAGAATGGGTGCGACCCGATACATAACGCGTTCTTGCACGCAATCGTCGCTGGGCAACAATTTTCACCGGTATTCAAGGTCTTGCCGCAGCTAGACTTTCCGAAAACCGCGCTCGGATTTCTGTCGATGGCAACGCGGAAAGTCGGAGACTATGTCTTCATCCGCGCAGGCGAGATCGGGCTGCCGAATTTCGGCCAGTTTCCCAATGGCTCGAACATGGCTAACCGCGAAAGTGCGGCCTTTCGCCCCTGGGTCACGCGATGGGCCGTGGCCGTGGATGATCACAATTCCTTTTACATCGGGTTTGCGAACGTCAATAGCTACAACGATCCGGGCGGTGTGATCAAACCCGAGGAGTTCGGCGTCGATCAGTTCAACTTCATCGGACAAACGGGTGATCGGCCATACGCTGAGCGCCAACGCGAACCCGGTGACTACGACGCTCTCGTCAGCCAAGGTGCTGTGGCGAACCGGAAGGTGGAACACTTGGGCACCACGGATCGCGGCGTCGTCCTTTTCCGTCGAATGCTCGCAAATGCCATTCGGGAGGTGCAGGACGGTCAAAAGCCCGCTGTACCAAAACTTTACGGGAGTGGCCCGGTACCCACGTACGCACATGAACTGGTGGTGAAAGTGCCTCCTGGTGTGCTGCTCGATGACCCCAAAGCGCTGGCCGAGTTCGGTTACAACGCCGCACAGGCGTTTATCTCCAGCGATCATCTTGTAGGGGCAGAAAGAGAAGCGGCCGTTCAAGAAAAGATCAATGCTCTTGTGCGTGAACTGACACCATCTTCGGCCACCCGGACGGGCGAGGTATCATGAATATTCAATTTGTACCCCCTCCAGAAGGCGTCAAGCGCCGGCAGTCCGATTTGGTCCTGACGGGTCCTTTGGCGTTTGCCAGCGGCATCATCGGTGCAGACATGACCAATGACGCGGCACCGCTAGCCGAATCGGTGGAAGCGCAGGCTCGTCAGATCCTCAATAACCTGGACCGCCTCCTCTCCCCGCATAATCTAGCGCGCGGAGATGTGGTGGCCGTGCACCTTTGGCTTAAGGACTTCCAGCGCTTTCATGATCGCCTTGAAAGGGTCTGGCCAGAGTTTTTCCCGTTAGAAAGCCTGCCTACGCGACAGACGGTAGGAGTACTCGCCTTGCCGCGTGGCGCTCTGATTAGCATGGACTTCGTCATAGCTCGCGGGCGTTGACTTCTATCTCATACCAACTCAATAAGGAACGCAATATGAACAAGTTTGTTCTTCTAGTCGAGTTTCAGGTCAAACCTGACGATTTGACTCAGTTTATGGACCTCGTGAACGCCAATGCCCATGCGTCGGTAGCAGACGAACCCGGCTGCTTACAGTTCGATGTCATGCAGACGCTAGACGACCCGTGCAAGGTGGTGCTTTACGAGGTCTACGCCAGTGAGAATGCATTCAAGGAGCACATGGCAATGCCACACACCCAGAGCTTTCTCGCCGCAGGAAAACCTTTAGTCAGTGGGCAA
>NZ_JBHRTP010000135.1:0-2615 GCF_042646465.1 Pseudundibacterium arcticum | reverse complement strand
ACCTGGTACCTGGGCTTGACCACGCATTTTGACCACTTGTATCTTGCGCACCATTGAACTGTGCTGCAAATTTTGCGAAAGCCACAGAATGCCATCCGCCACGGTAAAGACCGGGCTTGATTCTGCCTCCGGCATCATATATTCGCCGATTAAAAATGTTGTTGCCTGCCAACTCGTCATTTGCATGGCCAGGTGCTGCACGAACCGCTGTAACCCGGCCCCGTCCTGTTCCTCCTGCTTCGCCGACTGCACGACTGATCGAAACGAATCAACAACTACAAGGCTGGGAGCATAGTCTTTCACTTCTGCCGCAATGCGTGACAATACGCGGTCAAAATCTCCTTCCAGGATGTCTGCAGACAGGTTGACGAAGCGGATCGATTCATTGACCTTGTTAATATCAAAAAACGGAAATTGCTGTTGATAACGGAGCATCTTCAAAGCGGGTTCCCCGAGTACCGTGAAGAACAGTGCCCGATGATCCGGTGTTGCCAGCGAGAACATGATCTGGTGAGCAAGCGTTGTCTTTCCGCTTCCCGGCGTGCCCGCAATCAGGTTAAACGAGAATTCCGGAATGCCTCCACCCACCAGGTTGTCCAGACCGGGTACGCCAGTCTTCAGACTGCGTATGCTTACCTTTTTACTCATTTTTGAACTCCTTGCCGGCCTTATCCGAAGCGTCATTGCCCCAAGCCGAACGTAAAATATTGGTCGTCAGCTGCTCGCCAATTAACGAGGTCAGGATGTCGGTGAAAGTGATCATCAGCAGACTGTTTGCTGCACTGGTTTGCGCAGGCGTTTGCTCTTCAAAGCATATCTTCAATGCCGCAAACCGGTGATCGGTCCGTGGTGACAGTGCGCCGTCCGCGAGCCAAGGAAATGTTGACTGGGTAAGGAATACACTTCTCGCGTAAAGTGAATTGAAGCCACCTTCACCGACAATCGAAATGATCTGGGTTGCCATTTGCTCCCATAAGTTGATCGCCGCGTCCGCAACTTTTTCAGTGTGCTGCGCCAGGAGGCTATTAATTATCTGGTGCCGCAGCACGTCACTGGTTGCCATAAGGAAAATATCAAGAAAAGCCGATTTAGCAACGTTGATGGAATGCAGCCGGTGTTTGCAATCTGATATCAGTATAACAGGGCATTTGCTGAGCCACGGGCACCGGGAAGGCCGTTCTGGCCTGAACCAGAAGTACCAACTTTTTCTAAAATTTGTCGTGCCGTGTATTCTCCAGTGATAGAAGTCTGGGGCAAAGCTTCGGATGACGCACCCGTCGGTTCTTGGCTCCAAATAAGCACCAGCTGGGTCGAGGTTTTTGTCTATTGCGGAGTTCAAAGGCTGGTGCCGTGGAATGTGAAGTGCGGAACGTCGCCCCTGTATTTCGCAAAAAATGAAAACCGTTTCAGTCCACTTACCCAATTTGGATTGACTCGAATCAATAAAATTCGCCGAAACTCGCATATATTGATAAATGCAATTTATCGATATTCATTGTATTGAGTCCCTAAAGGAGATCCACATGAGCTATGAAGATCGCGATACCTATGGCATATACAGGAACGATATAAGCAAGGGTCCCGGACCCGAGCTGATGGGTGCCGACACGCTTCACGGGAACGATGTCTATAACGACAAAGACGAAAATCTGGGTGACATCAAGGAAATCATGCTGGACATGCGGACCGGCAAGGTAAGTTATGCGGTGCTGTCGTTCGGCGGTTTTCTGGGGATGGGAGAAAAATTGTTCGCGGTGCCGTGGAATGCATTGACGCTCGATACCATCAACAAGCGCTTCATCCTGAAAGTCGATAAAGAGCGGCTCAAAGATGCGCCGGGATTCGATGCGGATCACTGGCCGGATATGGCGAACCCGGCCTGGGCCAATGAAATTCATTCTTATTACGGAACCCAGCCCTATCCGAATGAGCCGATTGTCTGATTGCCGTACATACATCAAACACATCGGTCATTGGTCGCCACGATACGCTCCTTTTATTGCAAATGCTGTTACCGCAATAGCCACGAAAACGGGCGATCAATGCACCTATCCATAATCAACTTGCTGCCGAGGAGGGTGAAATGAATTGGGACCTTATCGGAGGAAACTGGAAGCAATTCAAGGGCAAGATCAAGGAGCAGTGGAGCAAACTCACCGATGACCACATCGATCAGATTGAAGGCAAACGCGATCAGCTCTCTGGGAAAATCCAGGAAAACTATGGCATCGGCAAGGACGAGGCTGAAAAGCAGATCAAGGATTTCGAAGAGCGCAACAAGTATTACCCGCCATGAGTTTTGGTTGACAACCGGTGCGGTACAGGGCCGGCGTATCGATAGTCCGCTCCGAGACCGTCAAAGAGATAAAAATTCAAAGGAATAAAAATGAAAAAAATGCTCGCAAATCTTTTTCTCAGTGTCGTCACTCTCGGTTTTGCCACTGTTGCACCCGCAGCGACCGATGAAGCGAAAGCTGCCTATAAGGCGGCCGAAGACAGCGCTACCGCAACGTATAAAGCGGAACGCGCCAAATGCGATGCCTTGAACGGAAATCCGAAGGATGTCTGCATCGAAGAAGCCAAGGCGGCTGAAAAACGCAGCAAGGCGGAAGCGG
>NZ_JBHRTP010000134.1:0-2015 GCF_042646465.1 Pseudundibacterium arcticum | reverse complement strand
CAATGGTCCTTGTCAAAACCTGGTGCATCTTTCAGACGGTCCTTGTCGACATTCAAAATAAAGCGTTCATGCTGTGTGTCGAGCTTCAAGGCGCCCCATGGCACGGCGAATAATTTTTCTCCCATTCCAAGAAAGCCGCCGAAGGAAAGAACGGCATAGTTGACCCTGCCCGTGCGCGTGTCCATCATGATTTCCTTGATATCGCCCAAGTCCTCTTCCTTTTCGTTGTACACATCGTTTCCGATCAGAGTATCTGCGCCCATTACGCTCGGGCCAGGGCCGCCACTCCGATTGCTTTTGTACATACCGTAAGTATCACGATCCAAGTAGCTCATTTTTCAACTCCTTTCGAACAGCCGGGTAGGGTTACGTTCTGCATATTCGACAGCCGGACAGAACACTTACGTTAGACGCCGGAAAATTTGAAAAATTTCCACAGCAATTCTCAAAGTGAAGGTACCACCTCACGAAAGGGGTGCCAGAAATGAAAATTATGACAATTGGCGTCGATTTGGCAAAACGTCTTTCAGGTACATGGTGGGGACATGCAGGCAAGGCGGTTCTGAAGAAACAGCTGAGGCGCAGCTGAATGAGATTGGCCGAAAGCTGGTAAGTCTTTTGCGCTTCCGCCGGCCCAGCTTGCCATTGCGGAGTCGGTACACAGGTGTACTTTGAACTGCGGGCCATGCCGCCGATAAGGTCCTCTTGCTGACAGGACGCTGCTCCCTTTTGAAAGGCACAGCAAGCGTATCAAATTCTCCTGGTCGCCTTGGCCAGTCTCAGGGGTCCACTCCACGGCTTCAGTCAAAATTACCCAATTTGGATTGATTCGAATCAATAAAATTTACCGAAACTCGCATATATTGATAAGTGTAGTTAATCAATAGTCAATGTATTGAGTCACTAAAGGAGATGCACATGAGCTATGAAGATCGCGATACGTATGGCATGTACAGGGACGATACAAGCAAGGGTCCCGGACCCGAGCTGATGGGTGCAGACACACTTCACGGGAACGATGTCTATAACGACAAAGACGAAGATCTGGGTGACATCAAGGAAATCATGCTGGACATGCGGACCGGCAGGGTAAGTTATGCGGTGCTGTCTTTCGGCGGCTTTCTGGGGATGGGCGAAAAGCTGTTCGCGGTGCCGTGGAATGCATTGACGCTCGATACCGTCAACAAGCGCTTCATCCTGAAAGTCGATAAAGAGCGGCTCAAAGATGCGCCGGGATTCGATCCGGATCATTGGCCGGATATGGCTAACCCGACATGGGCCAATGAAATTCATTCTTATTACGGAACCCAGCCTTATCCGAATTGAGCAGGTCATCTGATTTCCATACAACATTACATCAAACACATCGGCCATCGATCGCCACGACACGGGTCCTTCTATTGCAAATGCCGTTATCTTTATGGCGCATGAAGACAGGCGATCAATGCGCCTACCAATAATTATATTGTTACCGAGGAGGCTGAAATGAATTGGGACGTTATCGAAGGAAACTGGAAGCAATTCAAGGGCAAGATCAAAGACCAGTGGGGCAAACTTACCGATGACCACATCGATCGGATTGAAGGAAAACGCGATCAGCTCTCTGGAAAAATTCAGGAAACCTATGGCATCGACAAGGACGAGGCGGAAAAGCAGATCAAGGATTTTGAAGAGCGCAACAAGGATTACCGGCCATGAGTTTTGATTGACAACGGGTGCGGTACAGGCGGACGTATTGACAGTCCGCCCGAGACCGTCAAAGGGATAAAAATTCAAAGGAATAAAAATGAAGAAAATACTCGCAAATCTTTTTCTCAGTGTCGTCACTCTCGGTTTTGCCGCTGCTGCACCCGCAGCGACCGATGACGCGAAAGCTGCCTATAAGGCGGCCGAAGACAACGCTACCGCAACGTATAAAGCGGAACGTGCCAAATGCGATGCCATGAGCGGAAATCCGAAGGATGTCTGCATCGAAGAAGCCAAGGCGGCTGAAAAACGCAGCAAGGCGGAAGCGG
>NZ_JBHRTP010000133.1:0-713 GCF_042646465.1 Pseudundibacterium arcticum | reverse complement strand
TCCAGTACGCGCTGGTCGGCCGCCTGTACCTGCTGGTCCAGACCATGCTTGAGGATTGAATGCACGCTCTTCCAGCTCACGGCGTTGTGCTTGAGCGCGCGCACGCATGCCGCTTCCAGCCGTGCCGTTCCAAACTCCTGCCCAAGGCGCAACACGCCAAGGCAGCTGCGGAACGCCTGCTGCGGGTGGCGGCGCTGATGCAGCAGACGCTCGATCAGCACTTCCGTACGCGGCCCTATCGCGGTCGCCTGGCTACGCAGGGTTTCCGCCGTCACCCCAGCGACTGCCCGATGGGCCGGCGGCATGTGCGCGTCGATCGTTGTGTGCCGCCCCTTGAAGGTGCAGTGGACATGGCTTGCCAGTCGCGTGCCGCGATGGAATACCTCCACCGTCGTGGCGGTCGTGCGCACGTCGACCTGCTGGCGGGCGAACTGGCACGGCACCGAGTAGTAATGCCCGCCGACGTCGACGTGGTAGTCGATGCCGACCCGCGCCAGCTTCCATTCGGCGTACTCGTAAGCCTTCTCTGGCAAGGGCCGCAGTGCCGGTTGGTCCATCTCGGCGAAGGCGCTGGCGCGACATCCTGGCAGCTTCTTGAACGGGCGCGCGTTCAGGTCCGTGAGCAGATCACGCAGCACGCGATTGAGTTCGTTGATGCTGAAGAAGCGCTGGTGGCGCAGGCGTGCCAGGACCCAGCGTTCGACCACCAGCAC
>NZ_JBHRTP010000132.1:0-1492 GCF_042646465.1 Pseudundibacterium arcticum | reverse complement strand
CGGTATCAGGCAGCTTTTTTCTCCATGATTGGCGGGTTAATCCAGGCGGCCGTCGGCAGCTTTTGTGGCTGTGGCAACCGATTCTTGAAGCGGTTTGGCGTGCGCCGGAAGGCGCTCTCCAGTGTAGCTTGTCTTTGCTTGCGCACTTCGGCAGCGCGGCCGGTGTGGACGCTCTGCGGCGTCATCATGCCGATGCCGGAATGGCGATGCTGTTGGTTGTACCAAACGAAGAACGTTGCGCAGTGGGCGCGCGCGTCGGCCAACGAGCCGAAGCGCGACGGGAAGCCCGGCTGGTATTTCAGGGTCTTGAACTGTGCCTCCGAGTACGGGTTGTCGTCGGAGACGTAGGGCCGGCTGTGCGACTTGGCAATGCCCAGATCGACCAGCAACGTCGCCACCGGCTTGGAACGCATGCTGCTGCCCCGGTCGGCATGCAAGGTTAGCGCGCCGGGTGCAATGCTTTCCTTGGTGGCGCTATCGGCGATGAGCTGTTCGGCCAATTCGGCGGTTTCTTGTTCGGCCACCATCCAGCCGACGACGTAGCGGCTGAAGATGTCGAGGATGACGTAGAGGTGGAAGCAAGTGCCTCTGACCGGCCCCTTGAGCTTGGTTATGTCCCAGCTCCACACCTGGTTCGGCATCACGGCCAGCAATTCCGGTTTGGCGTACTCAGGGTGCGCCAGCTGGTTGCGGCGTTCGCGTACGGCGGCGCAGCCTTGCAGCAGGCGGTACATGGTGCGCACCGAGGCCAAGTAGCGGCCTTCGTCGAGCAATTGAGCGTGAATAGCCGCCGGCGCACAATTGGCGAAGCGCGGGCTGTTGAGCACATCAAGTACGACGCGCCGCTCATGCTGCGACAGCGCCAGTGGTGGGCGCCTGGTTGAGGCGCCGGCCGGGGACGGCAGCAGGCAGACGTGGCGTGCGGCACGGTCGCGATACAACGCACTGCGCGGCAGACGCAAGGCACGGCAGGCGGTAGCGACGCCAACCTTCTCGGCCAGGCTGATGGCAGCGCTCATCACTTCGGCTCGCCGGGCGTGTCGCTGGTGTTCAGCCCCAGCAGGATGGAAAGTTTTTTTTGGACGTCAATGATCAGGTCGGCCTTGACCAGCTTGTCGCGCAGACGCTCGACTTCCTTCTCTAGTTCAAGCACCCGGCGGTCTTGGGCCGCAGCCGGATCGACCTTCGGGCCGCGCTTGCGCTCCATGAGCTGAGCCTCGCCGGCAAGTTGGCGCTGCTTGCGCCACGTGGCCAGGTGGGACGAGTAAATGCCTTCCCGACGCAGCAAGGCGCCGATGTCACCAGGAGCCACACACGCGTCGGCAGCAGCCAGAATGCGCAGCTTCTCGGCTTTGGAGAAGGTACGCCGTTTGGCAGTGGGAACAACCTCGGGGTCGGGACGTTGTGCCTCGGCGGGGAACGGGCCGGTTGCGATATCGGGATCTGCTGGAATGCTAATTTGATGCTTTCGGTTGTGCATGTTGGGAACCTA
>NZ_JBHRTP010000131.1:0-1900 GCF_042646465.1 Pseudundibacterium arcticum | reverse complement strand
AGTCAGAGGCCCCGTAGCTTGGATGGCAGGGTGGCGGGTAACCAAGACTCTGAAGCCCATCGACAAGACTTTCCTTGGGAAAGTGCGAGTCGCCCGGGCCGTAACGAAAGTAAACGCAGAGGTGGCCTCGAAAGTGAATAAATCCGAAGGCCGAGCCCCCAACTGTAGGGCGAAGGCAGCATGGGTAGTCGAAATCTGACCGATACGATTATTCCACTTCGGCGGGGTGGTAGCGACGGCACGGCGACAAGGACACGCTAAGCAACTGGAGAACCCCTACTCGTCCCGACGCGAAATCGTCGGAGCAAGGTAGACCTTATAACCGGTGAACCCGGGAAGTGGGTCGAAGGCGGGAGGGAGGCGGACGGGCTCGTAGTAGCGATGAAGCGGCGTAATGGCTGTGGAGCGAAGGAACCCTGCTGCATTGTAATTTCTCTGACAACATGAAAGGCAAGGACGACATGATAAAAGCGTCCGGTAGTTTGCAGGATCTGAGAAGGAGAATATACGTCAAGGCGAAGGCTGAACCGTCCTGGCGTTTCTGGGGTTTGTACGTCCACGTCTGTAAGATGGAAACGCTGCTGATGGCGTATGAGGTGGCCGAAGAAAATGATGGAGCGCCGGGAATTGACGGCGTGACGTTTGAGGACATCAATGCGCAGGGGGTAGCGTCATTTCTCGTGCAGATACAGGGCGAATTGTTGGGGCGCACCTATGTGCCGCTCCCGGCGCGCAAGCAGGAGATACCGAAAGGCGATGGAAAATTCCGGACCCTGTCGATTCCGGCGATACGTGACCGTGTGGTGCAAGGTGCCCTCAAGCTGATATTGGAGCCAGTCTTTGAGGCGGATTTCCAACCGGGGTCATTTGGCTACCGTCCAAAGCGGACAGCGCGAGAAGCAGTGAACCGGGTGGCGCAAGCAATTGTTCAGGCCAAGACACGCGTGATTGACTTTGATCTGCGCGCCTATTTCGACACGGTTCGGCATGAACTGCTGTTGAGGAAAGTGGCGCAACGCATCAACGACGATGGCGTGATGCACTTGCTGAAAGTGATGCTGAAAGCCTCCGGCAAACAAGGCGTTCCGCAAGGTGGCGTGATTTCACCGTTGCTCAGCAATCTTTACCTCAATGAGGTAGATCGGATGCTGGAGCGGGCGAAGGAAGCCACGCGCTATGGCAAGTACACCTACATCGAATACGTGCGGTTTGCGGATGACATGGTGATCTTGGTCGATGCGCATCGGCGGCATGATTGGCTGATGAAGGCGGTGGAAAAACGGCTACGGGAAGAATTTGCCAAACTACAGGTCGAGGTGAATGAAGAGAAGAGCAGCATCGTGGACCTTGCTCGCGGAGGAAACTTCGGATTCCTTGGGTTTGATTTCCGTCGCATCCGTAGTCTCAGAGGGGTGTGGCGGCCGCACTATGCGCCGAAGCTGAAGAAGCGTACGGCACTGGTGCAGAAACTCAAGGAGGTGTTTCGCCGACACCAGTCCCAACCGGTTGAGAGAGTCATAGATTTGATCAATCCGATTCTACGGGGATGGGTGAATTACTTTGCGGTTGGGGACTCGAGCCGATGCTTCGGCTACATTCAGGACTGGGTAGAAAAGAAGGTGCGGCGCCATTTGATGCGATCCCGGAATCGACAGGGCTTCGGCTGGCAGCGGTGGAGTAGGCAATGGCTGTATGAGAAACTGGGGCTGTTTAAAGGCTACCGGGTATCGAGGTCTGCGCAGAAAGCTACGCCAGCATGATAAGTCCCATAAACCTTGACGCGAAACATGCAGGAGAGCGCAGTGCGGGAAAACCGCCCGCTGCGTTCGACGTGGCGGGTGCTGGAAACGTGACATGGCCGTGATATTGAGATACTCGCAGACGAAAGGGCGAGACAACA
>NZ_JBHRTP010000130.1:0-533 GCF_042646465.1 Pseudundibacterium arcticum | reverse complement strand
TCGGGCGCGACGACGCGGGGTCGAAGTTGGGTTTTACTCCTGAGCGAGCTGGTTTGTCAATCGACTACGCTTTTTACGTAGTGATTCGCCCTTCAGCGTCAGCTGATGCGCGTTGTGCACCAGGCGGTCGAGGATGGCATCGGCCAGCGTGGCGTCGCCGATGGCGGCATGCCAGTGGTCCACCGGAAGCTGGCTGGTCACGATGGTCGAACGCGCGTTGTGGCGGTCGTCCAGCACCTCCAGCAGGTCGCGGCGGTGCACGTCGTCGAGCACTGCCAGTCCCCAGTCGTCGATCGTCAGGACGTCGACCTTGGCGAGCTGCTTGAGCAACTTGCTGTAACGACCGTCGGCACGACCGATGCTCAGCTCGTCGAGCAGGCGCGGCAGGCGAACGTAGTAGGCGCTATAGCCCTGCCGGCAGGCCTGGTGGGCCAACGCGCACGCGAGCCAAGTCTTTCCGACACCCGTCGGGCCGGTGAGCAGCACATTCTGTTTTTCGCGCAGCCACTGCCCGGCCAGCAGGCGCTGGAACA
>NZ_JBHRTP010000129.1:0-1442 GCF_042646465.1 Pseudundibacterium arcticum | reverse complement strand
CTGGCGAGGTTGTGATGCGCGAATACGGTTTTACAGTCGAGAACGTTTGCAGGCGGGCAGTTGCCCTACTTCACATAGCACTTGTCGCCCGCGAAAGCATCCGTTGGAACCTGCGTTTGGGCAAACCGCTCGGACTATTTAACCGCAGGTATCCAAGAGATGACATCGCCACCGGAAATCTTGTCCTGAATTCGTTCAATCTCTGCCAGCAGGTTCAGCAATTTCTCTAACCATGGATAGCGCTGATAGCGTTGTGCTTTGTTCTTTATATCCAGGTCAGCGATGCACTGCGGGGTCAAAATGCGTGGCTGTGTCCTGCTGCATACCCCGCCATGAAGTTGCGCGCGTTTCCCGAGATACGCCATCGCACACTGTCGTTGGTACGCGACGACGCCACCATAACAACTGACAAAATCTTTGTTGTCGTGGTGCCCTGTGATGTGATGTATATAGGCCTTCCAGTCCCCCGCACGAATGTCAATCGTCACCGCTTTGGGATAGACGTCGGGCACCAGGTCGTTTGAGTAAAGTGCCACTGACACACTACCTCCGATGCCACGCAATTGAATTGCCATTGAATTCTTATTCATTCCCGACCAGCGTTCGTTTCCATAGTTGTCGCCATCCCCGCTTTGCCTCTCATTCCATCCTAACCTATCCTATCGGAAACCCCGATTTTCTTGTACTGGGTTAACGGCAATCTTAGCTTCCGTTGCTTTTTTAAGACGTCTGCGTTGCCCGGCGGCTACATGCCGCCTTGCACGCTTTACTGAATGACGTCTGGAGCGATATCGCAGACCAACGAGCAACGACAAAGCGATTCCTGATTCTCCCTGCTTGCTCGGACGAGCACAGAATCCCGCGAATCCCGGAGTCGAGCTCTCCCACCACTAACGCCAAAACAGTTGCTTCCAGCCATCAAAAAGACAAGGAGCCAGCTGGTCGATGTGCGACGTACATAGATCCATCAGTCCCCTATCGCAGAACGCCAAGATTGCCTAAAAACAACAAGTCGCCCATGAGAAAATCCGTTAGAGACTTCTCGCGTATTGCTTTTTTTGAAATTCTAAAATGTGAACAAGCGGACACCGCTGGAGTCCAATTAATGGGGAATCTCCCAACCTGAACAGGAGCTGGCAATGAACAAAGATCAAGTGAAAGGCGCCGTCAAGGATGCGGCTGGTAAGGTGCAACAAAAAGTTGGCGAGGTCGCCGGTAGCAAAGAGCAGCAGGTCAAGGGCCTAGAGAAGCAGGTCGAGGGCCAAGCACAGAAAACCCTTGGTGACGTCAAACACGCAATCAAGAAACCATAAGCACGGCAAAGCTCATAGAGAAATAGACGGCGGGTACCCCGCCGTTTTTTTGTGTCCGATAGAAACCGGCAGCATCTTAAAAATGCCAACTATTAGTTTCAAGCATCCACGGCGGCCATGGAGACATAA
>NZ_JBHRTP010000128.1:0-680 GCF_042646465.1 Pseudundibacterium arcticum | reverse complement strand
AAACAATGTCATGATCGCAAACAATTTAATTACAGCAGCATCATTTACTCCAAACTCCCTTCAAATCCCGAATGCTTGGGTTGGTCACTTACCTTTTGCAGCATGGGTGATCCAAGAGGTCGCACCAAAGATATTTGTTGAGCTTGGCACGCATAGTGGAAATTCCTATTTCTCATTCTGTCAATCAGTTGTCGAGGCTGGCATTTCATCAAAATGTTATGCCGTCGATACGTGGCAGGGCGATGAGCATGCGGGTCGATATAACGAGGAAATTTTCGCCAAAGTTAATGAGCATCATCAGGCACACTATGCCGGATTTTCTCGGTTGCTGCGGATGACGTTTGATGATGCAGTAACCTATTTTGCGGATGAATCAGTAGAACTATTGCACATTGACGGGCTGCACACGTATGAGGCAGTTCGCCATGATTTGGATACTTGGCTGCCAAAATTGGCCCCCGGTGCTGTTGTCATGTTTCACGACACGAATGTTCGCGAACGCAACTTTGGGGTATGGAAACTCTGGGAAGAACTGCAGGCGCGTTACCCGAATAATTTAGAGTTTGTTCATTCACATGGGCTTGGGGTGCTGCAGCTGAATAACGCGCCAGATAATAAAAAGGTGGATTGGCTCCAACCCAGCTCAGCCGAAAAGAAAAGATTAATAAATTACTTCGCCG
>NZ_JBHRTP010000127.1:0-1407 GCF_042646465.1 Pseudundibacterium arcticum | reverse complement strand
TACTAATGGCGACCCGTGTTTTTTCAGCGCGTTCAAGTAAGTAGATTCGTCATAGCAAGTTCTCGTCTTCCACATCTTGTAGAGTATGCGTATCCACTTGAACGCAAGCGCCCGAACAGCGACGCCGTGTGAACAGCCTTTGCTTCGCTGCTGTTGGTAGTAGGCTCCAGCCCAATAAGAGCGTGGAATGGTGGATCCCGCCCATTCAACGAAGGTCTGTCGCAGAAACGTCGAACAGGCAAAGCGCCAATGGACCCAGCATTTGTTGCCACTACGCTCGAGCACCGGCGCGATGCCAGCATAGCGCTGTATTTCCCCAGCACTGGCATAACGGGCGCGATCTTCACCAAAGGCGACCAACAGCCGCGGGGTTTGAATAGGACCGGCCCCAGGGAGGGAGGCAAACAGTTCATAGTCGGGCAATGAGTGCGAGACGTCATCAATCTCTGCATCAAAGCGCTCAATGGCTTCAAGGAGCACACGCAACTGGGCAACCAACGTCTCAACCATCATTCGCGCAGGACGGATTACGGCTTCATCTTCTGTGAGTGCTGTTGCAGAACGGATGCCTTTGATGCGCCCACTGACAAGGTATTCTCGGCGACAGTTGTGAGAGTGGAAGAATGACTCCAGTGTGGCTGTTCGTGCCCGTCTGACATGCGCCAGGGTTGGCCAGCGGTTCAGGAAATCGCAGAACATGATGGTATTGCGATGTTCAAACCAGTCCAGGGCTTGCGGGTAATACTGTTTGAGGATACTGGTGAGGCGATTGGTGATTCTTGTCACGCCGTCAGTTAGGTGGCGACGCTCTTCAACCAGAGTCGACAGGGTCCGCATGGCGGCACTGGTTGACTTCAGTGGTTCAAGCCGCTCGGGATGGCGCAGCAAAAGATCCAGTGCCATTTTTGCGTCCGACGGATCGTCCTTGGCACCGCTTGGAACAAAGGCCTGCCGGTAGCGCGCCAGTGTTGACGGGTGGACCGGGAAGATTACGAAGAAATCGCATCGCTGTAACGCATACACGATCGGGCCCTTGGCAAGTTCAAGGCAGACGGCAATGGGGCCGCCGAAGCGATCGTAAAGCGATTGCGCCCATTGGGCAATGGCTTCAGGGGTATGTTCAAGAGTTCCTGATTCACAGATATCGGATCCATTTGCCTGCAGACAGAAATCGTGCTTCCTGTCAGCCCAGTCAATACCAACATACGCGGTAAACGAAGAAATGGAGCGTGGCTTCATTATGCCCTCCAGAAATGATCAATTGCACCAACAGACATGCATGCTTGGGTTCTGCGAAGCAAATATAGGAAGCCGGAAAACCGGCACGCCCTGAGTATTCGTTATTGAACCCAGGCGCACCGGCGAACCCGAAACAAAAGCAGAAAGCATCGGATGCTCTGGCCGATT
>NZ_JBHRTP010000126.1:0-542 GCF_042646465.1 Pseudundibacterium arcticum | reverse complement strand
GGCTGCTGCCCGGACTCATCACACGCCCAAGTACTCCACCCGCGAGGCTTGCGGCCGTGACCGGACCCAAGGCCGCAAGGATTTGATTCAGCATGCCTGCCTGCTGCTGCCCGTTCGAATTGCCGAATAATTGGCCCACCATTTCGCCGATGGGCGGCGTTTCATCCGCGCGGAACGCGCCGGCCAAGCCCTTGGCCAGAACGTCGCTGGGCACGCTTTGCGCCACCTGGTCGAAGTGCTGATCGCTGGCGGTGCCGCTGCTGATCACTTGGGTTAGGATGTCCATGATTCCCATGTTCAGCCTCCTTCTACTTGACGCGGTTGCGCGTGACAAGGTGATACCCGACCAGCAGCACAACCGCGCCGATGATCGAAGCGATGAACCCGGCGGCGTGTCCCTGCGGATACAGCCCGAGCGCTTGACCGAGATACGTGGCAGCTACCGAACCGCCGATGCCGAGCACGGATGTAAGGAAGAAGCCGCTCGGCCCCGCCCCCGGCGTCAGCGCCTTGGCGATCAAGCCCGCGACGAAGCCGATGAG
>NZ_JBHRTP010000125.1:0-11218 GCF_042646465.1 Pseudundibacterium arcticum | reverse complement strand
AATTCATGTGGCGAGTCCGCTCAGTTTCGCTATTTCGGCTTGGCCTGTACCAGTGAGGTACTTAGCCAGGTTGCCAAGTTGCTGATTTCCATGTATCCGCAGTGTCATGTATTCCGCCTCCCTACAGTACTCGGCGTAGAACGCACGGCGACGCGAATCTAGATTCTTCTGGTTAAAAAATAGTACAATAATTTAACCATTATGCTATTATAATATCGTAATAATAGTAATGCTGTTTCATCCACCCATGAGCGCACGAGCGCCATAATTTCCGACGTTGGAAAAGGACTTGATATGTTAGGGAATACAAAAATAAGTGTGCTGGCTTTATTCATGGTTGTGCCGGCAATGGCATTAGCCGGCTTGCTCGTGGTTGACGAGACGGTGCCGACGCCCATTATAAAACCGGCGCCAGTGGCGGTTAAAATCGTTCCAAAGGAAGTGTGGACGGCAGAACGCGGCAGTACATTCCGCGACACTCTGGACAACTGGGCTAAGAAAGCAAAATGGACCGTCGTTTTTGATATGGGTAAAGCTGACTACCAGTTAGAAGGGCCGCTGCGTTTTGAGGGCAGCATTGATGAAGCTGCGGCGCAGTTCGTAAAGCTCTATGAGCGCGCGGAAAAGCCACTGTACGCTGATATTAGCCTTCGTCAGTCCTTAATTTATGTCACAACACGGAAATAAAATGAGAATCCTTAATACGATTGCCCTGGGATTGTTATTGTCCATTAGCGTAGCCGCTTGCTCTACTTTCGGGAAGGTGGATCAACGGCAGGGCGCGATCAACAAGTCCCAAGAAGATACAGCACGACAGGTAGATGCTTTGCGCAAGGCACAAACAAAGCCGGTGCGTGAGACCGTTCGCTACGTGGATGAGCAATGGGTGTCTTTGCGTCCGATGGTCGTAAAGGAAAAGGTAAATGTGCCGGAGCTAAACTGCAAACTAAACTTGCAGACAAGCGAAGCAGTTTCGATTTTTGAATTTAGTCAGATTGTTACGAAATATTGCAATATTTCTGTTCGTGTAACACCTGATGCAATTGCTCAAATCGAGAATCCTACTTCCGTTGCGCAAGCGGCCAACGCAATGACTCAAGCGCCTGTAGTTCCAAACGTACTCGCGTTTCCTCAAGCCGGCGCAGCGAGTCGTCCTGGTGCGCAAAACGCCAATCTGATTGACATAAATTACAAGGGAAACTTGACCGGCCTCCTTGAAATTGTTACGGCCCGGTTTGGCATATTGTGGAAGTTCGAAGAGGGGAAAATCAAGATTTACAACGTTGATACAGAAACGTATCAGCTCCAGACCATCGCTGGTGGTACCGACATGAATTCGGTGGTTCAGAGCGGGACAACAATGGTCAATGGGGTGTCCGGAGGATCTGGTGGAGGGTCCTCTGGTGGGGTTAGCGGCAACAGTGGATCAAGCCAAACGACAACCGTTAGCCTGAAAACCAATATTTGGGACGATGTGACAGCGGCGGTTAGAAGCATGCTTTCGCCGAAGGGGATTTATGCTACTTCGCCGGCAACAGGTTCGATTACTGTGACCGACAATGCCGACGCACTGCAACGGGTAAGGGCGTATGTGAGAAAGCAGAATGAGGCTCTTTCCAAGCAAATTACATTTCATGTCCAGGTCGCTTCTGTCACAACGAACACTTCGGATGCCCTTGGTATCAGTTGGGAGGCGGTATATAAGACCGTCGCAGGAAAATACGGCTTCAGCTTATCGAATGCAAACGGTGCAGTCGAGGGTGGCACGAGCGGCAGTTTTTCAATCGTTAATACCAGTTCCTCTCCGTGGGCCGGAAGCAAGGCAATTTTGGATGCGTTAGCCGAACAGGGCGGCGTTAGCATTATTCGCAATCCGTCGGCCTCGACGCTTAATTTACAGCCGGTATCTGTCCAGGTGGCTCGCCAAAATGGATTCCTGGCAGGCTCTCAAAATGTATCCACGGCCTCGGTGGGTAATACAACGACTATCCAGACGGGAATCGTAACGACTGGCTTTAATATGTCTCTCCTGCCATACGTACTCGAAGACAATCGCATGCTGCTGCAGTTCAGCATCAATCTTTCGTCCTTGCGGGACATTCGCAAGGTCTCGTCAAATGGTTCAAGTGCGGAAGTTCCAGAAGTCGATCTTCCGATTAATTCGACACAAAAAGTACGGTTGCGCGCTGGTGAGACTTTGGTAGTGTCCGGATTCGACCAGTTGGATGAATCGTCATTAAAGTCGGGCGTCGATTCACCGAACAATATTGCCCTCGGTGGGTCGATCAAAGGAAGCACGACTAAAACAAACCTGGTCGTCTTGATCACTCCTGAAATCATGGAGTAGTCATGACCAAAGCCGATACACACAATCAGGATCAGCGGAGTGCGGAGGAAGTCCGCAACATCGTAGTGATCAATGATAAAAAGTTTGTTGCTGGTCTGTTTTGGCAACAGCTTTCGTCGCCGCGCGGGTATATGGCCGAAGCGCGCGGTATTGGGAAATTGCGCAATTGGGATGTGGTCGCCATTCGTCGCGGGACACGCATTCAAGCCGGCTTTGTGAGCAAGAAAATAGGCGCGATGAAGGGGATGTATAGCCTTGCTGCGTCGCTGGCCGGACAATTAGGCCCGTCGTGGCTCGGCGCATTCGCGCTGGCCGATGGAAGGTTCGCGGTAGTTGCGGTTCAAGATAATTCGATTGTGCCTGGCTACGATGTGATTCTCAATCGGGATGAAGCACTTCATAAGCTGAGAGAGTGCGCCAATCTTTTCACCTTCCAAGAAGATCAAATTTTTGCGCCAGCGGAATTTCAATTTGCACAGCGCGAAGTTGATATAAACGAACTCCTTAAACCGAAACGGTTGAAGGCGGATAACAAACTGAAGCAATTGCGCTTCGGACTGACGGGCGGTGAACTCGTTACAGGCCTTGTGTTGATCGCAATTCTGATTGCTGCTGGAGTCGGTTTTGTTCAATTTCAGGCGTATCAAAAGCAAAAAGCACGCGAACGTCTGATTGTGATCGAACTGGCACGGCAAGCCGAATTAAAACGTCTGAACGAGAATACAAAACAGAAGCAATCGATGCAGGCGCTTGCTCATCCGTGGGCGTCCTTACCAAGCGCACTGGATTTTGCTACCAACTGTTGGGGTGTCATATCGACTGCGCCTCTTAACATCGGTGGATGGGTCGCGGATAGTGCGACATGCGATGCTAAGGGAGTCACTTTCCAATACAAACGAACAGTTGAAGGGACTACGGTACAAGCTTTTATTCGAGAGGCCAGCGGTCAGTTCCTTGATCTTCCGCAATTTGGGGTGCAGTCAACCGTTGCAACCGTCAGACGTGACTTGAAGGCGCCGTTTACGGGTGATGTGGCTGTTGAAAATGTGGATATTGTATTGACGGAATTGACGACATTGTTTCAATCCGTAGGAATCGCTGCGCCCTTTGCAGAAAAGAAGATTGAGGTCCCGATTCCGCCACCTATACCCGGACAACCCCCGGCGTCGGCGCCGCAACCCGATTGGAGTGAATTTTCGTTCGATTATGAAACAGATGAATTGCCACAAAAATTCGCCGAGGTAATCGTCCATAAAAATGGTGTTCGCATACGACAAATTATTGTAAAACTGAACGACGAAGATGCAACCCTCAAATTCAAAGTATCAGGAGACATCTATGCAAAGCTTTAAATTCAACGTTGTTACGGGCTTTCTGGCACTCAGCGCTTTGTCGCTGGGGGCTGCAGCTGCAGAGGTCGCAACATTTGGAGATCTCGCAAAGATCCAGGCGCAAACTACCTTGCTGAAAGCCCAAGCAAAGCAGGAGGATGCGAGGGCGGAGTTGGCAAGTAAGCGCGCGATCGGGGCTGATAGTGACGGAACTTTGCCCGTCCTGAAATCGATTTTGAACGGCGATATCGTTTTTATTTACCCAGGCAATGTCAAAGTGCCGGCGCGCGTCGGAGACGTGATTCCGGGCGGTTACATCGTCGCAGAGGCGAATGACGCGGCACAAGTTGTCCATCTAAGGAAGGGAAGGGACAAATATTCGGTCGGTTTTTCGGCGGTAGTTCCAACTGCTAGAGCCACTGCCAAAGAAAAGCCACAAAACGCATATCAAATGCCTTCTATTATTCCGCCAGGTCAATAAAGGAGTCCAACATGGGTGCGAATGACCTGGTTCTTGAGGCACAGGTTATCTCCAATTCCGGGCCTATTCAGGTGCCGATTGCTGATAGGGAGAAGGTCTGTCTGACGGCGGATGGAATTTTGTACGTGGCGCAATCGTACAAACAAGACATGTCGGTGATGTCATATATTGAGTTACTCAAGCATATGGACGTCGAATACCGAATGGTCGTTGTTTCGGTTGAACAGATTCAAAAACTGTACGCTGGTGCGCAATCAAAGACTGTGCAAAATGACAGTTCGTTTAGACAGAAGCAAATTGCGGCATTGATTGGTGAGGCCGTAAAAGAAGGTGCCAGTGACCTGCATTTTCGGAATGGTGAAAAATCGACCGCTGTATTGATGCGGGTAGATGGTTATCTTGAACCCTTGCATTCATACAATAGCGAAGACGGTGAGGCGTTGTGCGCGACAATGTATGGCTCTATGACCGACGTTGCGGACACGCAGTACAAGAAGGGCACTTCGCAGGACGGGCGCATCAAGCGTGAGTTTTTGAAATCGATGGGGCTGTATAGCGCCCGAATTGCGACTCGTCCAACAAATTACTCAAATCTTGTGGTACTGCGGCTGCTCTATAACGCCGGCATGAAAAAATCTCTTTTGGAGCTGGGTTATGACAACGACCGGCAAATACCATTGATTCGCAGGATGACAAAGCGGACCACCGGGATCAATATTTTTTCAGGCCCTACTGGATCTGGCAAGTCAACCTCACTTGATGCGCTGCTGTCCGAAATGATGAAGCAGATGGGCAGCAAAATCCATTTGCTGACCATAGAAGATCCGCCTGAGTATCACATCGATGGGGCGGTGCAAACACCTCTGATTTGTGATCGCGATGATCCCGAGGCGGTTGGACGGGAATGGACGCGCTCTATCAGTAGTTCAATGCGACTTGATCCAGATGTCATGATGATCGGGGAAATGCGTGACAAGGACTCTGCTGCTACTGCTTTTCGTGCAGCGATGACCGGTCATGGTGTTTGGACCACGCTGCATGCCAATACCGCTTTACAGGTGTTGGATCGACTGGTCGATATTGGCGTTGCTCCCACGTTCGTAACTGATGCGTCGCTCGTTACTGGCCTCATCAATCAGTCCCTGGCCGCGTTGAATTGTCCTGATTGCAAACGTCCATATTTAAAGCACAAACATGACGTAGAGCCCGATCTACAGCAACGCATCGAAAAACATTGTGTCCCGGCGAATGTATTTTTGCGAGGCGTGGATCGTGGTTGCAAATCGTGTAAAGGTCGTGGAATTAAAGGCAGAACCGTATTGGCAGAAGTATGCATACCTAACCAAAAAATCATGAATGAATATCGCAGAGGGGGAGGAACAAAAGCGCGCGCATTGTGGGTGAAAGAATTTAACGGCATGACGAAAAATGCGCACTTGATCTACAAAATTAACCAAGGTCTGATCGATCCGGCCGTAGGCGAAGAAAAAGTGTGCCCTTTGGACGAAGACGAAATTACATTGGCCTGACGCCCGGAGAAAAATGAATGTTTGATTTCGATAAAGTGCGGCAATGGTGGATTGCAGGACAATTCAGGGTGAAAGATCGCTTTGAATTTTATGAAATGTTGACCCTGTTGCTCGATAACGGCGTGATCTTGAAGGTAGCTGTTGAAAAGCTGTACGGCGTGTTTAGCGAAGAAGGGAAGAAGCCGCGCAACATCATCGCGATGGTTTGCCAGGATTGTCTTATGGGGATCAACGACGGCAAGGCAATCTCTGATGTGCTGTTCAATTGGGTAAGCTTTGACGAATACTCATTGATCCAGGCGGGAGAAAAATCGGGGAACTTGCAGGCGTCTTTTCGTAAAGCGAAGATGGTGATTGAGAGCAAAAAGAAGGTGATGACGGCGGTCTGGACTATGACACTTTATCCCTCTTTTCTTTTCCTTATGTCAGCTTATCTGTTGCGGAAGGTTGCAACCGATTTGGTGCCAAAACTCGGCCGTGGTTCAAATCCGGAGACGTGGAGCGGGGAAGCACAAGCGCTCAAACAAGTGGCCGATCTGGTGACAAATTATGGTTCTGCCTTAGTCATTGGTATTCTGGTTTCCGTGGTCGCTATCATCGTCAGCTTGCCTCTTTTGCGCGGGAGAGCGCGCTACTATCTTGACAAAATACCGCCGTGGAGCATCTACCGAATGCTGCATGGGAGCACATTTTTTTTGAACGTCGGAGTACTGTTAAGTGCGGACGTGCATCTTCCTGTGGTTCTAGAAATGTTGAAGGCTCGCGCGAATCCTTGGTTGAAGGAGCGAATCGAAGATGCTTTACATGGCGTCAATATCGGTGCAAACCTTGGTGAAGCGTTACATAGAGCGGGTCACGATTTTCCCGACAGGCGCGGAGTTCAACTTCTTCGAATTATTTCGGGACAAAGCGGCTCCGAAGAAAATCTTGAGGCGTTCGGTAGCCGATGGATGGAAGAGAGTGTGACCAATCTTGGCAAGGCTTCGAAGCTGATCCTGGCGTGCGCGATCAGTTTTAACGGCGCAATCATTCTGCTCGTATTGGCCGGTTCCAGTGGTATGTCAGACGCTCTAATTAATGGTATGCGGCAATAAAAATGTATTTTTTGTAGTAGATTCGCCGGGTGTGCTTATATAATGTAATACGTTTTTTAATTCTAATTTTTAGGGGGTGTCATGAGTACAAATTTCCAACGTCGGAAATCCAGTGTCAATCAACAATACGGTTTTCTGTCCATCGAAGTAATTATCGTGCTGATTGTAGTGCTCACACTACTGGCTCTCGGCGCGTCCAAGATGGATATTTTGACCGGCAATTCAGATACAACCGAAGAGCTGAGTAACGTACAGACACTCTTTGCGAATACTAAGGGGCTAAAAAGTACATCTGGTTACGGGGCAAGTGGGACCGATCTAGTTCCTACGCTTGTATCGAATCAAAGTATTCCGAAAAATATGTCTGTTGTTACCGGCGTGCCGTACAACCTATATGGCGGCACGGTCCAGGTAGTAAGCAATGGACCAAACTACACCATCACGCAGAACTCCGTTACCGCCTCCGGCTGCATCAAGCTCGCCACGAAGGTATCGCGTGGCGGTACGTTCGCGACGACCAAAATCAATGCCAACACCGCTATCGTCGGCGAGGTTACTGCGGCGGTTGCAGGCACTCAATGCAGTGCTGCGACGAACACGATCGCATGGACAACAACGTCGTAAAACCCAAATCCTGCGAGGTCACAGTATGAAACAGATCAATGAAATTAACTTTGTTGATCTCTACATCGGGGATGACTTTGCGGACATAACCGGGATGGGGGGCATGCAAGGGCGATGTGTGGCTCCCATTGAGTTGGACGACGATATAAAAGCAATTCGTCTAGAGTGCGGCAAAATTTTTGCAAAGATGCGGGAGGAAGAATTCTCTCTAAATTACGACGATATTATTTTCCGGGTTACGGCGATGAATGATGTAATGGGAAAAACCATTTACATTCTTCGCCGCTCATCTGCATCAATTCGCCCGTTGGCCGATCTTGGTTTGGCCAAGCCCTTGATCGATAAATTGTTGGCGCGCGATATGCGCGGTTTGGTGCTTATTGTTGGAGAAATGGCGACCGGTAAAACGTCTACCGCATCGTCATTGGTTGTTGAATGGCTAAAGTTAAATGGCGGTGTGGGCATTGCTTTGGAGGACCCCGTAGAGACGCCCCTAAACGCGATATGGGGTGATGGGAAATGTTACCAAATTCCCGTTAGTGATCGACGCGGCGGCTATAAGTCAGCCATGCGGAAGGCCCTTAGAACCGGTTCCAACATTATGCTTATCGGCGAAATTAGGGATGAGACAACGGCGGCTGAAGTGCTAAAGGCAAGCATCAACGGTCACTATGTAATTTCAACTTTGCATGCTGGTGGCCTGGTTCAAGGCATTGAGCGCATGTCCGCGTACTGTAAATCAGAACTTGAAGACACGAATCAATTAATGGCTGACGGATTGGCTATGGTTATTTGGCTTTCTTCAACAAAAATATCTACGCCCGGTGGTGCTCACATCACCAGAATTAAAGCACACTGCCTCGAAGTTAAAGATATGGTCTCGGTCAAGGCGAAAATCAGGGATGGCAAAGTAAGTAGTCTGAGTGACGATGTGGCACAACAGGCAACCATACTCGCATGGACAATGCAGCAAAAGCTAACGTCATAGGGACAAACATGAAAGCACGAATCCAGAAAGGCTTTTTATCATTCGAAGTCATTATCGTAATGGTAGTTGTGCTTTCCGGCCTTAGCCTCGGCATCCAATGGCTTGAGAATGATGCCGACATGAAGATTAACCAAGCCGCTGCGGAGCACGCTAAAGGGATCATGGATGGTGCAGCGAGCATGATTAAGGCCAATTATTCGACTGTTCAAGCCGCCGCAAATCCGCTCGCAACTTATACGACAACCGATATTGCCGGCTATCTTGGGTCGAACTTTGCGACGGTCAACCCCTACGGGCAATCGTATTCGATTCGAGTCTTCAAGACCGCAGCGAATAAATTAGAAACAATGGTTGTCGCGACAGGCGGGGAGGTGATAAGTGAAAAAAATATCCGCAACATTGCACAATTGATGGGTGCGTCAGGCGGTTATGTCTCGTCGCTCGATACAACAAAAGCGCAGGGTGCGTACGGCGGGTGGACGATGGGGTTCGCCAACTATGGAAGCTCTCCTGGTGGCGGGAAAATTGCTGGCGCATTGTTTTTTCAGGACGGACAACAAGTAAGCGATTATCTTTACCGCAATGCGGTGGGCGGTCATCCCGAATTGAATCAAATGAATACGGCGCTCGACATGACGACCAAAGATGTTAATAACGTGGGCGTCTTGAGTGGTAAGCAAGCAGCCCTCTCTTCTGATGGTGCGGGAACCTGTTGTGCGCCGGCAGGCACCACGCCGACTCTCATGCTCTCCGAGAGTACATCGTCAACCGGTAAAAAGCCGACCATCCAATTTCACTCTGCGGGCTATGCTGAAGGCTATATTGCACTCTCCGGTAGTGGCGAGCCTCGCCGGTTTAACCTGCGTGATAATCAAGGCGTGGGAATGGGTTTAGATGCGAGTGGAACGATTACCGCGCCGACTGTTGCCGTGCCAGGGGGGAACAATCTGCAAGTTGGCAGTTCGGCTTTTTACGGCGATACGGCAAACTCGGCCGTGCGACAGAACGGTAGTTTTTATGTTCAACATTATGATGGATCGCCAGCTCCGCTTGTTGTCGGCGATATATATGCAAACAACGGCACGTTAGTAACGCAGCGTGATTATTGGGCGGTAATGGCGCGCAATGCCGCTGCGCAGGATAACGCGCAGGCTCAAAGTGCTAACGGATCAGCCTACTTAAACGACGCTTACTTTCGCAGCATTGGCAAATGGGCCAGTCAATTAGGCGGCTACACAAACTTCTTTCAGGTGACGGGACCGAATGCCGGTAAATTGACTACCAGCTATGCGACGTGTCCCGGTGGAACTCGTATGTTAAGTGGCGGCTATCAATTGGTTTGGTGGGATAACGCGGAAAATGCACCTGACGTTAACATCCCCGACCCGGGTTCCAATTCATGGATGATCACAGGATCTGGATCGAATGCCGTGTTCCGACCGTTCGCAATGTGCGCGAGCTGATTTGATCCGCATGCAATTAGGCAAGCCTGTATCGTGAAGCAAAAAGAGCTACGTCAGAAAATGCCGGGATGCGGCGCCAATCATCAATTGTAGTAATCGTGATTTGATCTGACAGGATGTGTCTGCCCATGAATGTCGCAAATCGACCCGAACCAGCCGGTCAGGATTCCCAAAAGCAGCCGTTCAACACCTGAGTTCACCGGCGCCGCACCGCTTTATCGCGCAGCGAACGGTAGAACGGTGGGTTGGGCGGCCTAGTGCTATGCCCCTACAGCAAATGTCGCAGGTACTTAATGAGTGGACTCACAATTGGCATTTCGCCAAGTCTGACCCTTATGACAATTGCCCCACATATTACGAGAAGCAAAACGAACAAGAACCGCCCAAGTATGGAGATCGCGTTTTTTACGCTCCAGCGTTGTGTTGAAGCAGTTCCTTCTGCGTGAGGTGAACCGGAACTCGGTGACGGCTTTCGTGACGAATATACATTTACAAAAAGTCCGATTAGCCCACCGACAAACGCGCCGGCAATGATGGCGAGTGCCAACATGAGACGAGACTCAGCCGTAGCGTGATCGCTCGATGGAAGAAAAAGCATTCCTATGAATGCGCCGCCAATGAAGAACATAGAATCGACCTCGACGGGGCGCCCAGTGAGTAAGGTTCCGATCTTGTTGATTGCATAGTTTGCGATCCAAAGTAGTGCAAGGAGCGCGACTAAGCCGACCAGCCAAACGATTTGACCAAATAAGTCTGTCATTGAATCAATATCGGTCAGTAATTCCGTTTCTCAGAGAGCAATGCTGTATTTGCCCCGTACGCGGTCAAACACCCACTTATCTAGTTTTTGATTCTCAGTGATCGACAGCATAGGGGCTATGAAGTCGTAACCGGTACCCATGTTGATAAATCGCATGCCGTCTCGGTAGCTGGGCGAATGTTTCAACTCCTCGTTCAGTAGCTCCACGAAACGGTCAAAGGAAACAAGTGCTTTCTCGTGTTCAACCATAAGAAACCTCCTGCAATGACGATCTGTTGTTACCGACCGAGGAGTTGGGCGGCACAACATCGTGGAGCGCCCTTTGAAGTGAACGACATGGATGCCGGCTCATTTGCTCAATGTCGGTATATTTCCCAGCAACGCCCGTTATTTCAGCATCAATGTCGGTTCAATTTTTTTATCAGGAGTCCGGGTTGAGCGCAGGGATGGGCGACTATCAAGATGCACTGGACTTGAACCCCTTGACGATCCAAGCAACAAGACACCCAGCGCCATACAGCATTGTGTTGCTGTGGAGTCTTTGCGCGACTGTCCGGATTTCGCCCTGAGTCAAGGGAACCAGTCAATATCGCGTGGAGCC
>NZ_JBHRTP010000123.1:0-569 GCF_042646465.1 Pseudundibacterium arcticum | reverse complement strand
CGCGCAGATCGAGCAACGTGTGCAATTTGATTGCCGCCTTGGCCGATCGAAACGGTGCCCAGGGATACACCGACAGACACAGATCGATCGTCGTGGCGTCGAATGCGTACACCGTCGCGTCCAGGTCCACGCCGAACGGTTCGCTGGCATACAGCGGCCGTGCCATCGCGATCAAATGCTGAGCAAAGTCGGCATAGATTTGCCAGGGTCGCGTCGCGTTCGCGTTGGCCAGCGTATTGCGAGAAATCGTCGAGCATCGAAAACCCATGTGGTACAGCCGATGTGCTTGTGCGCGCAAATTGACTTCGATGTCGCGCAGCGACTCCCGATAGGTCAACTGCGCAAACGCCATGGCGAAGAACTGATCCAGACAGGAAAAGTCCTTGACCTTGTGTTCGCCCCGATGGGCTGCCACGCAGCGTCGAAAGGTGGTCAACGGCAAATAGGTCATGAGCTGCGAGAAAACGAGCTTGCCTTGATGCATAGGAGCCTTCGGCGGATATCCGCAAAAAGCGCCAATTTTGCGCCTCGACGTTCAAATCGAGACCAAACAAAAACATCAATTTATG
>NZ_JBHRTP010000122.1:0-11706 GCF_042646465.1 Pseudundibacterium arcticum | reverse complement strand
GGGGATGCAATGCAAACAGCGCGCAATCAGGAGTCGTTCGTCAAACTGTCGCCATTCGATGAGGTCATGAACATCTGGGTACGGTGGGTGAATTTGAAGGATTTCCAGCACTCTGATGGCGATGGAAACCTGCAGGACACCAAGGACTTCATGCGCGCTGGTGAGGCGGTCGAGGCGATGATCAACGATTTGCCGCGCCATCAATGGTGGGCAATACGGAAAAGCAAGGGCATCAGCACCGTCTGGATATTCCCGCACCTCTCTCTGCTGGATACATTGGAGCAGGCCGAAAAAATATTAACGCCAAAGATGCAAAATCATATTGCCACACGCAGATATTTCTATTAGGATATGTGCATTAGATTCAATTATTGTCTCTAATGTTTGCTACCTAACAGATAGTTTTGAGCGAATGTAAGCCCCGCGCCGTCATGGTCCGGGGCTTTTGTCATTGGGCTTGGCAAATCACACGCCGAATCGCTCTTTAACAATGTACGGCCCGATGTGAGGCCGACCGCAACAGCCGTATAAGCCATAACGGCGCGGGACGCTGTAACCCGCAACCATTCAAAGCCTCGATCCTCGACCGGTCGAGGCTTTTTGCTTTGTTCCGCGAGAGTGCCGGCGAGGCTGGCCAAGAGCGCACCCGCTGCGACTGCTTGCGCGGAACATCACCAAAGGAGAAACACAATGAGCAAGATGCGCGCAAAAATGCAGGTAGGGTTTGTTCAGGAGCACTTCTACGGCCCTGAAAAGAGCAAGTCACAAGAAACACTGGCTATGCATGCTGTTGCCGCCTCAAAGTATCCGGAGGATGGCAGCGATGAGGACAATACGTTCGCGAAGTTCTCCCCAGGCGCAAACCTTTCCATCAACATCGCTAATCCGGCACTGTTCGGTCAGTTCAAGGTCGGCGAGAAATACTACGTCGATTTCACTGCAGCGCCTGATTAACGAGATTTCAACGTCGAAAGGAGGTGATCTATCTCCACGATAACAATCTCTCCTGCGCGGCCGTCTGCTGCGCTTCGCCGCTGACCTGCCTCACAAGGGTAGACAGCGGCACCTTTATTCAAGGCTCGCCATGTCGCTGGCATCCGATCAGATCATCGAAGGACTGGTCGACGCGACACTGGGTGCATCGGCGTCAGCCGGTGACAGGCAAGTCTACCGGACCGCATTGCAATGGCTGGCCCGTCTGGTGCGGGCCGAGCAATGCTTGGCGCTCGAGATGGACATGCAACAAGCCGCTCATGCGATGAGTGACCACTTTGACGACTAATACTGATTACGCCAGCGCGCTCCAGTGGCGAGTAACGGGCGCACCGAGGACGAGCAAAGGCTGATTCCTTCCTGCTGCGGCAGATTCCTATCAGCGCGGGCCGAGGACATTTGAAACGCCACCCCATGCAATAGATGACGAGGACCACATGGCAGATGCCAAATGTGGCGCGAAAACACGATCCGGTGAACCGTGCCAATCAAGACGGATGGCAAACGGTAGATGCCGGATGCACGGAGGTAGCAGCACAGGGGCGGGCGATGCGGCGCGGCCAGGCAATCAGAGCGCAACCAAGCACGGTATTTATGGCGACCTGATCCACCAGGACGAATTGGCCTGTGTCGATGGCGTCATGTCGTCGGCCGGTGTGGTCGAAAATGAATTATTGATTGCGCGGCTGCAGTTGCGCAGGGCGCTGCGGGCGCAGGCGAAGGCCGATGATCTGTCTGACGGCATGGAGGTCTACGAGACCATCGAGCGCGAAGGAGCGGAAAACGCCACAGCGCACAGCGAGATAAAGAAGAAGCTGCGCGACTATCCGCAGATCATTGATCGCTTGCTGGCGCGCATTGAATCACTGGAAAAGACGCGCGCGGTATTGCTCGCCGACCGACCGCCGACCGGAAAGGACGACGTAAGCCCAGTCGGAAAGATCATTGTCGAGGTCGTGAGTGCGCGAAATAAGAATGGTAATGACGGAGCCGCAAGCTAGCTTCTTTCAGTTACCGCACAAGTTTCCGGCATTCGTCGCTGGCTTCGGCACCGGCAAGACAGAGACGATGCTGAACTGCGCCATTCGTGATGCGCTCGACAGTTCCGCGGCGCTGATCGCGATGTACGAGCCGACGTATGACCTGGTGCGCTTGATCCTTGCCCCGCGCATGGAAGAGAAGCTGACCGATCTGGGTATTCGGTACCGATACAACAAGTCTGAAAACATCATTTACACCTCGACGGGAGGGTGCGGCGATTTTGTCATGCGAACGCTGGACAACCCGGCGCGCATTGTGGGCTACGAGTCATACCGCGCGCACGTCGATGAGTTGGATACGCTGAACGAAAAGCAGGCTGAGTTAGCTTGGCGCAAGATCATTGCTCGGAATCGGCAGCGTCCGAAGGGGCAAGAGAAGCCGTTTAACCGGGTGAGCGTCTACACGACGCCGGAAGGTTTCCGCTTCGTCTACAAAAAGTGGAAGAAGGATCCCAAGCCAGCATACGGCATGGTTCAGGCTGCGACCAGGTCGAACCCGTTTTTGCCGGACGATTACATTGAATCGCTGCGTGAGGACTATCCGCCGCAGTTGATTGAAGCCTATTTGAACGGCGAGTTTGTCAACCTGACGAGCGGCGCTGTTTATCCGGATTTCTCGCGTGAGTTGAACCATTCGCCGACCATCCTCCTGCCGAATGAGGCGCTGCATGTCGGGCTGGACTTCAACGTAAACAACATGGCCGCGATCGGGTTTGTCATTCGCGACGAGGCACCGCACGCGGTCAACGAGCTGGTTAAGGTGCGCGACACGCCGACCATGGCCGCGATGATCAACGAGCGGTACAAGTCCCAGGGACATGCGGTCACGGTCTACCCAGACGCCAGCGGGCAGAACACCAGTTCCAAGGGTGCCAGCGTGTCCGACCTGACGATATTGCAAAACGCGGGCTTTACGATCCGCACCGGCACAGTGAATCCACGCGTGAAAGATCGTGTGAACAGCGTCAACGCCCTAGTGCTGAACTCGAATGGCATGCGCCGGCTGCGCGTCAATACTGACGCATGCCCGACGTTCACGGACTGCATGGAGCAACAGGCCTACGACGACAACGGCGAGCCGGACAAGAAAAGCGGCCACGATCATGCGAATGACGCAGGCGGCTATTTCTTGAACTTCAGATGGCCGGTGATCAAGAAAACTCAATCGCACGGGGCTCACGTCCCACATATGACTCGATAATCAAAATGAAAACATTAACGCGAAAATTCATTGGCGGTTCTGTCAAGTTGGTGCTGGTAGCCGACGACTTTGAGCTCAACGGACTCGGCGCGCCGGGCGATGCATCGACGCTGCTGGAGCTGGTCAATACCAATGGCACCACTATCACTCTGTTGGGCTGGTATTTCTGGAACGGGACTGCTTGGCAATTGTTCAGCAGCAGTGCGAACGGCGCACAGTATCCCAGCACGATCACGCTCGCGCAATCGGCGGTAGCCGTATCGGTGACCGGCACGCTGACGGAAACCACGCTGGCATCGGTCACGATTCCTGGTGGGGTGATGGGGCTGAATGGATCATTGCGTATTACAACATTGTGGTCTTGCACCAATAATGCGAATAACAAGACATTTAATGTCAGATTCGGCGGCACCAGCATCTGTTCGAATACATCCATGAATTCCTCAGTCGCTTATATTGATCGACGTGTACTACATAACCGCAACTCATTAATCTCGCAGGTAGCAATGCCCGGGGCAAATGGAGGTAGTGGTAATAGCACAGTAGCACTGGTGACGATGACCAAAGATACCTCGGTAGATCAGCTTCTAACTATCACGATGGCTTTGGCCAATACTGGCGATACCGTAACGCTCGAAAGCTACACCGTAGAAGTGCTGCCGGGATGATCCATGTCTGATTTTAAAAACCTGCGGTCGACGTACCCGAAAGATTCGGATTATCCAGAGCGGACGCACCTGCTGCTGGCGCTGACACGGGTCCTGGACGGTTCGCTGTATGACGCGCTGGAATATCCATTCAGTACCGAGAAGAACGGCGCTGGCGAGTACATTCCGCTGGCGCAGCGCAGGCCGTCGGCGCGCAACAAGTTTTGCCGAACCGTCGTCAATGATTCAGTTTCGCTGCTGTTCTCTGAGGGGCATTTCCCCGCGGTTGAATGCAAAGATGAGACTACGCGCGACACGCTGGCCAAGTTGGCGAAAGAAACCGGTTTGAACCGGGTGATGATCGATGCCGCCACGCGCGGCGCCGTTGGCTCTGTGGTGATCATGCTGCGGGTGATGGCGAACCGCGTGTTCTTTGACGTGATGCCAACCGCGTACCTTACCCCGGATTGGGAGTTGCAAGCGCCTGACACGCTCAAGGCTGTGACTGAGCGCCGGAAGGTGAAGGGTGCCGTTCTCAAGGGCATGGGTTACCCGATCGCGGATGCTGATGTTTCGCTCGATTTCTGGTTTCAGCGTCAATGGGACTCGCTCGCTGAGATTTGGTTTGTGCCGCAACGGACGGATGATAAGGAAAAAGTACCTGCGATTGATGTAGAGCGCAGCACTTCGCACAATCTCGGTTTCGTGCCAATGGTGTGGGTCAAGAACTTGCCAGGCGGTGACGCAATCGATGGTGAGCCGACATTCCCCGGTGAAGCGGTCGACACGCAGATCGAGGCTGATTATTTGCTGTCGCAGGGTGGGCGCGGCCTGAAGTATTCCGCTGATCCCACGTTGCACCTGAAGGAGCCGGCATTCGGCAGCAACGCGCAAGTGGTACGTGGTGCGGCCAATGCGATCATTACAAGCGCAGACGGCGATGCGAAGCTGCTGGAGATCAATGGCACCGCGGCTGCTGCTGTTCTGGACTGGGTGAAGGGGCTGCGTGAAATCGCCTTGGAAAGCATGGGCGGGAATCGGTCGAACGCCGACAAGCTCTCCGCGGCGCAGTCTGGCCGTGCCATGGAACTGATGAATCAGTCGCTGATCTGGCTGGCCGACAAGCTGCGCATCTCATACGGCGAGGGCGCACTGCTGGCGCTGCTGAACATGGTTGTTGCGGCGTCGACCAAGTTTGACCTGGTTGATAAGAAGGGCAAGAAATTGCCGAAGCTGTCCGACGAAGATTTGTCGTTGCGCTGGCCGCAATGGTACGCGCCGACCTTCGCCGACAAGCAGACGCAGGCCACGACTCTCGATGTGCTGCGCCAGTCCGGGCTTATCTCGCGCGAAACAGCGGTCAAGTCTCTGGCGCCAAGCTATGACATTGCGGACCCGCAAAACGAGCTGCAGCTGATCGACGCCGATCCACCGCCGCCGAACTTGCCGCCGAAGCCGCAGCAAGTTCCACTTGCTGACTCGAACGATTAAACGAATTTACCAACCGGCCCGCTCGATGTGGGCTTTTTCACAACTGGAGATGACTGATGTCAGACCAAGTACCGGCAACGCCACCCGCAACACCAGAACCGCAAACCTTTTCCATGGACTACGTGAAAGAACTTCGCGCAGAAAATAAGGGTTACCGCCTGAAGGCGCAAGAACTCGAGGGAAAGCTCAAAACTGCCGAAGAATCGGTAGCGAACGCGGCCAAGGACACCGATACCAAGGTGGGTGAAGCCAACAAATCCGCGAGCGAGCGCATTTTGCGCGCAGAACTCAAGGTCAAGGCGAAGGAAGCAGGATTGATCGACATGGACGGACTGAAGCTGGCCGATCTGTCGAAGGTCTCCCTGAAAGATGACGGCTCGATTGACGGCGCTGATGCGCTGTTCGCCGGCCTGAAGGAAGCCAAGCCGTATCTGTTTGGCGCTGCCAACAGCAGCACGCCAATCACGCCGCCGCCTACTACGCCACCAGCGCAGAAGCTTGTCAAAGATATGACGCCAGCGGAGTACGCCGTAGCTAAAGCCGCGCTTCTCAAGTAATACACCGCACCAAATCATGCCGCAATCGCGGCGACATTCGCATCGTGGCCAGACGCCAAGGCGATGAAGAAAACCATCTTTTCATCTATTGGAGTCAAATATGCCCATTCAAAATATGCCAACGTCGCTGCAAAATGCGATTCAACAAGGTTTCCTGGAACAAGAGTTCCACCTGGGCCTTAATTCTGCTCTTGGTTACCGCGCAATCGCTGACAAAGAGCCGGTTTCAATCAACATCGGCGAAACCGTCACCAAGACCCGCGCCGGCCTGAAAGCGCCGGTCACCACGCCTTTGACGCCATCGGGCAATACCAACCTGGACAACGGCATTACGCCATCAAGCCAAACCATCGAACAATACGTTCTTGGTATTGACCAGTACGGCGACTCGATCGATCTCAACATCGTGACGTCGCAGGTCGGCATCGCCAATCAGTTCCTGCTGAACGGCAAGACCAACGGCAAGCAAGCCATGCAATCGCTTGACCGCATTGCACGCAATGCGCTGTTTGCCGGCTATCTCGGTGGCAACACACGTGTTCGCACCACGTTGGGCGCCCCTGCATTGACCATCAACGTGGACGATGTGCGCGGCTTCGAACAAGTGCTTGGTACTGGCACTAGCGCTGGTAAGTTCGTGCCGGTTTCTGGCACATTTACTGCGCCTGTCATCGTTGGCTTGAACGTGTACACCCTCTCCGGTACAGCGCGTGACGGTTCCAACGTATCCACGACCCCGGGCGGCTTCTCGGGCACACTGACCTTCACTGGCAACGTGTCCGTGGCTGACGGTACGGCACTGAATCAAGCATCGCACGCCAATGCGCCGGCATTGATTCGTCCAAACGGCAAGTACAACGGCGGTTCTGCCTTCGGTATCGCCACTGCTACGCCAGCGCTGGTCAGCACCGACATATTGACCCTTGGCGTCATTGAAGATGCTGTTGCCGCACTTCGCAACAACACTGGTATGCAAGATGAAATGTTCAATCTGTATTTGGACAATGTCTCCATGCGCCAGCTGTTCTCTGACCAAGACTTCAAGCTGATGTATCAAGGTCAATACGGTTCGCCGGAAGCGCGTCAAGGCAAGGTGTTCCAGTTGATGGGCGTGAACTTCGTGCCTACCACTGAGGCATTGGTTCAAACGCATCCAACCAACGGCGCATTGAAGGTACGCCGGCCTATCCTGTGCGCCCCTGGTGCTTTGGTTGAAGGTGATTATTCTGGCATGGCTGAAAAAGCAGCCGATCTGTCGGGCACCAATGCTGAGATCCAAATGGTGGACAGCGTATGCATGGTGACTCGTGCCCCTATCGATCGCTTGGCGCAAATCGTGGCGCAGTCATGGTTCTGGATTGGTGGCTTCGTAGCGCCTACCGATGCAACGGCCAACAGCTCCATCATTCCAACTGCGGGCTCTCAGTATCTGAAGCGCGCAGTTGCGATTGAACACGTTTAAGCCGACGCATCACCGACGCAGTAAAAGCCCTGGGCCTGAAGGCCCGGGGTTTTAAACTCAGGAGTAAAAATCATGGCAGGACCAACCAAAATAAAGAAAGCAGCGACATCAGCAGATGGCCTGCCAGAAAGCGTCACGCTGGCATCGCCCTATGGCTACGATCCAGAAATTGAAGGCCAGTCCATAAAAATGTGGGCTGCTGGCCAAGTTGTAACGGATCCCGCAGAAATCAAAGACCTGGTCGAACGCCAAGCGCCACTGGAAGATTAATAAACCATGTCCTTCACTACTGCTGAGAAAGTCGATATACGCCGATTTTGTGGCTATGGGCTGTATGGCACCGGCACGCCTTTGCCGGCGTCCGGCTATCGGTTTTCCACGCAGTACGGAACGCTTGAGTACAAGATGAACACTCTTGGCCCAGAAGAAGAGACGGTCGTTCGCACCAACTACTTGGCCAATCTTTACACGCTCGAATCGGCAATTGTTGCCTCCGGTGCGAACCTGGACACCGATTCTGCAGCGGTATGGACGCACAATAAACATGAAGTGCGCGATCGGACTGCACTGCTCAATCAGTGGCGCAATGAATTGTGCGGTTTTCTTGGAATTTCCGCTGGCCCTGGCTTGTCTGGTGGCGGCTCTGTGTCGTTTGTGGTCTAGGCATGGACGGCGCAACGATTCAGGCCCGCGTGTATGCCGGCTATGCCAAGGCGGCTCAGGTCATCGGCCTCACGTTCAGTCTGTACCGGCCATTGAGCGCGAGCGCTCCGCTTGGCAATCTGGTAGGCACGCTCAAGGCTGCGCTTGACTCCGGACCTGGGTATCAGTTCAAAGCCCCGAACGAGTATGGCGATCCGACCTGGTTCGCGTTGATCAACGACGCTACCACGCAGGCAGGCGACTACCTGGTCAATGCGAACGGCACCTATTTCATCGCCGGTAAGCAGTTCCTGCTGCCGGTGATCGTGGTCGAGTGCAACCGGCAGGTGAAAATCACCCGCGAGCAGGCCGTCACTAGTGTGGGCGCGGTCGGCTACAGCGGCAATCAGCCGTCGCAGGAAATTGACGTGCTGGGCGCCAGCGGCAACTTATGGCCGGCGTCTATCCTGCTCGGCGGCAAGAGTCAGAGGGGCGTCGACCTTCCGGCCGGCGTCAAGAACGTGGGCTGGAAGATTCTCCTGCCACCATCTGTACCAATCACGATTATGGCCGGCGACATCGCAACTGACGATCTCGGTCGGCGCTACGCGATCGAGGGCGCCGAACTGACCGATCTCGGCTGGCGCATCAACGCACAAGAGATTCATTCCTGATGGCTGATTTAACTGACGTAGGGTCCGCGCTGGTCGCGCTCATCGCCCAAACCGTTTATCCGAACGGGACCGGACAGGCTTCTGTCGCCAATACCGGAGTCCGCATTTATCAGGGCTGGCCGAACCCGCAGCAATTGGATGCTGATCTGAAGCTCGGCATCTGCCATGTTTCGGTGTATCCCCGCACGGAAGAGCGCAACGTAACCCGGTACTCGAAGGACTGGCAGCAGCTCTCGGTGAATACGCCGACGCTGACGCTCACGATCTCCGGGCAGACCGTCACGGTCGGCGGAACGGTGCCCCCGGCGAACAATCCGCAAAACGTGACGGTGTTGGCCAACAGGCAGCCCTACATCTATGCGGTGCAGGTGGCCGATACGCTGACGAGCATCGCCACGGCATTGGCGACGCTGATCGTCGCGGGGATTCCAGGCGCCGGCAGCGCGGGGGCGGTCATTACGCTGCCGGCCACTGCCAGAATCAACGCAGTTCGGGTGGGCGTGACTGGCACCAGCATCCGCGAGATTCGGCGGCAGGAGCGGTTGTTCCAGATTTCGGTCTGGGCAGACACGCCGGCGCACAGGGACGCCATCGCACCGGCCATTGACGTGGTACTGGCCATCACGCAGTTCATGACGCTGGTTGATCAGTCAACGGCGAGGATGACTTACAAGAGCAGCCCGGTATCCGACGAATTTCAGAAGGACAAGCTCTACCGGCGCGACCTGTTTTACACGGTCGAGTATGCGACCACGCAGATCGAGACCGATACGCAGATCACGCAAGAGCAGCTGAACACGTCCGGCCAGGTTGACGGCTCGACGCAGTACGGACCAGTCACCACCACCTATTTCTAGGGCCAGCCATGTTTGCACTCACTGTCGTTGAAAATTTCCTGTCGCACGTCAAGGGTGACGTGATCACCGACGCAAAACTGATCAAGCAATACCTCGCATCGGAATGGCAGAACCATTTCATCAAAACGGATGCCCCGGTAGATCCGGCTCCTAAATAACCCGTTATCACCCAATTCAGGCCGCTTTCGAGCGGCTTTTTTCATTTTAGGAGCCACTCATGCCTGTAGTCCAACAAGGTTCGATCAATACGACCGCGCTGATCGTGCCCGATCTGTATGTGCAGATCGTGCCGCCCAGCGTCACCCTGCTCAATGGCTTGCCGACCAATATCCTTGGCGTGGTCGGTACCGCAACTTGGGGCCCGGCCAACGCGCCGACCGTCGTTGGCAGCATGGCCGACTACTCGCGTCAATTCGGAGCGATTCAGGCGCGCAAATACGATATGGGTACCGCTGTGGCCGCTGCCGTGCTGCAGGGCGCCAACAACTTCCGCTGCGTTCGCGTGACCGACGGCACAGATGTGGCTGCTACAGTCGTTGTGCTGGCCACTTGCATCACGTTCACCAGCAAATACACCGGTACGCTCGGTAACTCGGCGCAGGTCATCGTCGGTACCGGATCGCAAGCCAACACGTCCAAGGCGACCGTAACGATGCCGGGCCAGGTGCCGGAAGTGTTCGACAACATCGCGGGCACCGCCAATGCGCTGTGGGTCAACATGGCCGCCGCCATCAACAACGGCCAATCAGGACAGCGCGGACCGTCGCAATTCATCGTGGCCACTGCTGGCGCTGGCACCACCGCTCCGACACTGGCCACGTACTCGCTGGCCGGCGGCACCGATGGCGCGACGACCATCACCGGCACCGTGCTGCTGGGCGTCGATACCGTGCCACGCAAGGGCATGTATGCGCTGCGCAACACAAACACCAGCATCGCCTTCCTGGCGGATTGCGACGACACCACGACCTTTACCAACCAGGTTGCTTACGGCTATTCCGAAGGTACCTACATGGTCGGCGTCACACCTGCCGGCGACGCCATTGCTGCTGCGGTCACCGCCAAAGCTACTGCCGGTATCGATGCCTACATCTTCAAGTACTTGCTGGGCGATTGGGTCTACTTCAACGACACCGTGAACAACCAGGTGCGTTTGATTTCGCCGCAGGGCTTTGTCGCCGGCCGTCTGGCCAACCTGTCGCCAGAGCAATCGAGTCTGAACAAGCCGCTGTATGGCATCGTCGGCACGCAAAAGAGCTACCAGAACTTGACGTACTCGAGTGCTGAATTGGCGTTGCTGGGCGTGGCTGGTATTGACCTGATCACCAACCCGATCCCGGCAGGTAACAGCTTCGGCGTGCGCTTCGGTCACAACAGCTCGAGCAATGCGGTGACGAACGGCGACAATTACACCCGCATGACGAACTACATCGCCTACACGCTCAACGGCGGCATGGGGCTGTTCATCGGTCAGTTGCAAAGTCCGACCGTGCGCCGATCTGCTGCGGCGACGATCTCGGCATTCCTGGAAGCCTTGACCGGCCAGAACATGATCGGCTCGGCGGACGGTACGCAGCCTTACAGCGTCCAGATCGATAACACCAACAACCCGCAGAACCGTGTCGCGTTGGGCTACATGCAGGCGGACGTGAAGGTTCGCTACCTGTCGGTGATCGAGAAATTCATCATCAACGTCGAAGGCGGTCAATCCGTCACGATCAACCGTCAATCCGTCGCACTGGCTTAATTCCTCGCAAATCGCATGACAAGCTCGCTCCGGCGGGCTTTTTTATTGGAGCATCGCTATGCCATTGAATTCCTACTCCGTAGGCCGCGACCTGTCGCTCGACATCACCGGCCCGAATGGACCGCTGTCGTTCAGCCAAATTGTTGGCTTCACATCCAAGCCGGACATCACCGACAAGAAAATCAAGGGGCTGGACGGCATCACCCGCCATCTGCGCTTTCCTGACGGCTGGTCGGGATCATTCGAGATCGAGCGCCAGAACGCAGTCGTCGATGACTATTTTTCCCAGCTCGAGGCGAACTATTACGCCGGACTGAACGAATTGCCGGTGACTATCACCGAGACCATTCAAGAGGTCAGCGGCTCTATTTCGCAATATCGTTACCTGCAAGTGC
>NZ_JBHRTP010000121.1:0-973 GCF_042646465.1 Pseudundibacterium arcticum | reverse complement strand
ACCGACAAGATGCGGCACAGGTCTGCCGTCTTGCCCCGATAGGCCACATGCGCATCGTCCTGTCGCGCCGGCTTCACCGCAAAGCGCCGATTGAAGTCGGTCATGAAGGTAGGCAGCCAGCTATTGGCACTGGCCTGGTCGTTAAGCCCCACGAGCCGCATTTCCTTGATCAGCCGGTCCTGGAGGGTCTGATTGGCGCGTTCGACCCGCCCTTTCGCCTGGGGACTATTGGCCTGGATGCCGTCGATGCCCAGCGCCGCCAGCGCCCGGGCAAACTGCGTCTGCGCCTGGCTGGGGGCAGCGGGCGCATTGATGCGGAAGATGCTGTGGCGATCGCTGTAGAGCGCCGCCGGCAAGCCATGACGCTGGATGTGGCGCTGCAGCGCGGCCATGTAGCCCAGCGTCGTTTCGGTATCGACGAATTGCAATTCCATCAGTTCGCCCGTGGCGTCATCGATGAATACCAGCAGACAGCAGCGGGGCGCGCGCCCTTCAAACCAGTCATGGGGAGAGCCGTCGATTTGAATGAGTTCCCCGCGTCGCGCGCGCCGCTCGCGCAACGGGTGGGCACGGATGGTCTGGCCGCGCCGGGGCTGCCAGTAGCCGGCGGCGATCATGTACTGGCGCACCGTCTCCACCGACAGCGTGATGGCGTGCTGCTCAGCCAATTTCTCAGTCGCCAGGGTGGGGCCGAAATCGGCGTAATGGGCGCCGATCAGCGCCATCGCCTCGGAGAGGACGCTGTCCCGGATGCGGCGATGGGAGGGTTGACCACGCTTCTTACTGATCAGCCCAGCAATGCCCGTCTCGGCGTAGCTGCGCTTGAGGCGCTTGACCTGGCGCACGCTGATGGCAAGACGTGCAGCAACCGCTCTCTGGTCCAGCTTCCCCTCCAACAATTGCGCCATCAGGTGCCCTCGCAGTATTTCCTTGTCGCTCATTTGCCTCACCATGGTAATGCGCCCGGTTGCCT
>NZ_JBHRTP010000120.1:0-2206 GCF_042646465.1 Pseudundibacterium arcticum | reverse complement strand
CCATTGCAAACTCCGAATACCGATGAGTGCGAGCTTGGGAGACAGACGTCGGGTGCTAACGTCCGGCGTCAAGAGGGAAACAACCCAGACCGCCAGCTAAGGTCCCAAAGATTGGCTAAGTGGAAAACGAAGTGGGAAGGCTAAAACAGTCAGGAGGTTGGCTTAGAAGCAGCCATCCTTTAAAGAAAGCGTAATAGCTCACTGATCGAGTCGTCCTGCGCGGAAGATGTAACGGGGCTAAGCCAGTCACCGAAGCTGCGGATATATCTTCGGATATATGGTAGGAGAGCGTTCTGTAAGCCTGCGAAGGTGTCTTGTAAAGGATGCTGGAGGTATCAGAAGTGCGAATGCTGACATGAGTAGCGATAATGGGGGTGAAAAGCCCCCACGCCGTAAGCCCAAGGTTTCCTGTTCAACGTTCATCGGAGCAGGGTGAGTCGGCCCCTAAGGCGAGGCAGAGATGCGTAGCTGATGGGAAGCAGGTTAATATTCCTGCACCGTCGTATGATGCGATGGGGGGACGGATCACAGAAGGTTGTCCGGCGGTTGGAAGTGCCGGTTTCTCACTTATAGAAGGCACCTAGGCAAATCCGGGTGCGTAATTCAAGGGGTGGGGACGAGCGAACTTGTTCGCGAAGCAATTGGAAGTGGTTCCAAGAAAAGCCTCTAAGCTTCAGTCATACGAGACCGTACCGCAAACCGACACAGGTGGGCGAGATGAGTATTCTAAGGCGCTTGAGAGAACTCGGGAGAAGGAACTCGGCAAATTGGTACCGTAACTTCGGGATAAGGTACGCCCTGGTAGCTTGACTGCTTTACTGCAGAAGGGTGAAAGGGTTGCAATAAACTGGTGGCTGCGACTGTTTAATAAAAACACAGCACTATGCAAACACGAAAGTGGACGTATATGGTGTGACTCCTGCCCGGTGCTGGAAGATTAAATGATGGGGTGCAAGCTCTTGATTGAAGTCCCAGTAAACGGCGGCCGTAACTATAACGGTCCTAAGGTAGCGAAATTCCTTGTCGGGTAAGTTCCGACCTGCACGAATGGAGTAACGATGGCCACACTGTCTCCTCCCGAGACTCAGCGAAGTTGAAATGTTTGTGATGATGCAATCTACCCGCGGCTAGACGGAAAGACCCCATGAACCTTTACTGTAGCTTTGCATTGAATTTTGAACCAATCTGTGTAGGATAGGTGGGAGGCTTTGAAGCGTGAACGCCAGTTTGCGTGGAGCCAACCTTGAAATACCACCCTGGTTTGTTTGAGATTCTAACCTTGGTCCGTTATCCGGATCGGGAACAGTGCATGGTAGGCAGTTTGACTGGGGCGGTCTCCTCCTAAAGTGTAACGGAGGAGTTCGAAGGTACGCTAGGTACGGTCGGACATCGTGCTAATAGTGCAATGGCATAAGCGTGCTTAACTGCGAGACTGACAAGTCGAGCAGGTACGAAAGTAGGACATAGTGATCCGGTGGTTCTGTATGGAAGGGCCATCGCTCAACGGATAAAAGGTACTCTGGGGATAACAGGCTGATTCCTCCCAAGAGTTCATATCGACGGGGGAGTTTGGCACCTCGATGTCGGCTCATCACATCCTGGGGCTGTAGCCGGTCCCAAGGGTATGGCTGTTCGCCATTTAAAGTGGTACGTGAGCTGGGTTTAAAACGTCGTGAGACAGTTTGGTCCCTATCTGCCGTGGGCGTTGGAAATTTGAAGGGGGCTGCTCCTAGTACGAGAGGACCGGAGTGGACGAACCTCTGGTGTACCGGTTGTCACGCCAGTGGCATTGCCGGGTAGCTAAGTTCGGAAGAGATAACCGCTGAAAGCATCTAAGCGGGAAACTTGCCTTGAGATGAGATTTCCCTGGAGCCTTGAGCTCCTTGAAGGGTCGTTCGAGACCAGGACGTTGATAGGTCAGGTGTGGAAGCGCAGTAATGCGTTAAGCTAACTGATACTAATTGCCCGTAAGGCTTGTCCCTATAACCTTGACAGGTTATACGATGAGTAACAACATAGTGCTTGCCAACCGTTGATCGGTGCATCACACCCCAAGTAACACCTCTTTTACTTCTCCCAGATTGCGTTGCTTGTCGCCATGCCGGTATCAGCCCGGACGGACACGCAACTCTACAAGTTATGCCTGATGACCATAGCAAGTTGGTACCACCCCTTCCCATCCCGAACAGGACCGTGAAACGACTTT
>NZ_JBHRTP010000119.1:0-7194 GCF_042646465.1 Pseudundibacterium arcticum | reverse complement strand
AGCCAGGCCAGAGCAAGGCGCAGGCCCAGCAGTTCAGCTACACGTTCGCGCACCTGACCTATGAGAAAGCGCTGCAAAAGGCGCAGCAAATTCATGACGATATTTCAAAGCACGAAGTAAAACTAAACGCGACCCTGCCGGCCGATAACCTGATCCAAGTCAACAACCTGATCAGCGTGGTCGGCACCGGTACCGCTTTTGACCAGACCTATTACCCGGAAAGCATCGTGCGCGAAATGGATCTCACCGGCGGCTACACGATGACAATCAAGGCCAAGAACCATTCGCCGCAATCGGTGATCCCGCTATGAGGGAAATGCTAAACGCGATGCGCATGCAGGCAGTGCAGGCGATGGGTGAGCGGGCGTCGACGCGTCTTGGCACGGTGCAGAGCTACGACCCGGGCAATTACGCGGTGCGCGTCGCGCTGCAGCCGGAAGGCAACCTGACCGGCTGGATACCGCTGCTGTCGCCATGGGTCGGCAATGGCTGGGGCATGTTCTGCCCGCCAACGATCGGCGATCTGGTCGAAGTGCAGTTTCAGGAGGCGGATCACGATGCGCCGATGTCGTGCATGCGTTTCTATAACGACAAGAACCGGCCGTTGAGCGTGCCTTCCGGCGAGTTCTGGCTGGTGCATAAAAGCGGCGCCTTTTTCAAGCTGCTAAACAACGGCAGCGGCACGTTTTCAGATGGGCATGGCGCGACGGTCACGCTAAACGGAGACGGGACGATAAGCAGCGCAGCAACCCAGTGGAACCACACTGGTCCGCAGCACATCACCGGAAATGTGGTCATCACCGGCACCCAGCAGGTAACGGGGCAGATTACAGGGCAGGGCGGCATGGCTATCAGTGGCGGCAGCGGTGCGACGGTGGCCGGCAACATGGCAATTACTGGCGGCAACGTGACTGCCGACGGCATCGGCCTGAAAACACATACACACACCGATCCGCAGGGCGGAACGGTTGGAGCGCCACAATGAGCGACCTGAATCATTACTACGGCGGCGATTTAACGCAGTCGGCGACGGGCGACCTGTTGAAAGTCGATGGCACCACACAGGGCCAGCAACGGGTCTTGCGCCGCCTGCTGACCAACCCGGCCGCATTCGACCGAAACGGCAATGTGACGGTTTCCGGAGATTACATTTTCCACCCGACCTATGGCGCCGGACTTCCGCGCATGGTTGGCGATACCGTCAATATTGCCAAAATCAAGGGCGTGATTCGCGGCCAGATCCTGCTCGAGGCGTCGGTGGCGAGGAACCCGGAGCCGATCATTACCGTAACTGAAATTCAGGGCGGCGTGTCGGTTTATATCCATTACAACGATGCGCAAACCGGCAAACCGGTCGCACTTTCGTTCGATGTCAATCGTTAGGGAAATAAATGGCTCTTAGCACGCAAGACTTTCCTACACTGGTCAGAAATTCGGTAACCGCCATTCAGGGCGCCGCGCGCGGACTGGTTGACCTCACGGTCGGCTCAATCCTTCGCGCCGTGGTTGAGGCGAATGCCACGGTCATCCTGTGGATTCAAGGCTTGATTTTGCAGTTGCTCGCGACAACGCGCGCAGCCACGTCCAACTTGGCCGACCTCGACAGCTTCATGCTCGATTTCGGCGTCACGCGCCTGGCAGCAGTGGCGGCATCCGGACAAGTTACCTTTGCGCGGTTCACGTCGACTGCGCAGGCTGTTGTGCCCGTCGGGGCGACCGTTCTGAGCGCAGACGGCACGCAATCCTATACCGCGCTACTCGATACGACCAATGCGGCTTACAGTGCGTCATTGGGCGGCTATGTTCTGGCCGCCGGCGTGTCCAGCATCAACGTCACGGTGACTGCTGTGACGGCCGGGATCGCGGCCAATGCCGTTATCGGGCAAATCTCGCTGCTGAACCAGCCGATTTCCGGCGTCGATACGGTCACAAATGCGGCGTCGTTCACGAATGGCGTCGACCCTGAGTCAGATGCGGCGCTGCGCGCGCGCTTCATCACCTATATCGCCTCGCTGTCGAAAGCCACGAAAACAGCGGTCGGCAATGCGATCACGTCACTCAAGCAGGGCGTCACTTACTCGCTGACCGAAAACCTGACCTATGGCGGGGCGGTGCAGAACGGCTATTTCTTCGTCGTGATCGACGACGGCACCGGCACGCCGCCAGGATCATTGCTTTCTTCTGCCTCGAATGCGATTGATGCAGTGCGGCCAGTGACATCCACGTTCGGCGTATTCGCACCGGTAGTGGTGACGGCCAATATCGCGATGACGATCACGACTGCGGCGGGCTATGACCATACCGCGACCGCAACCCTCGTCACAACCGCACTGCGGAACTACGTCAATGCGCTGACGCTCGGACAAACACTAACATTCTCGCGGCTGACGCAGATAGCCTATGACGCCTCGCCCGGCGTCACCAACGTGACCGGCGTGACATTGAACAGCGCAACCGCAGACGTGGCCGCTACTGCGCTGCAGGTGATTAAAGCCGGCACAGTGAGCGTCGCATAATGGCAATCGGCGATCAATCTGATATTTTCGGGCGCATCAAAAGCGTTCTGCCGCGCTGGTTCGGGCCTGCCAGCCCGCTGCTCGATGCGCTGCTCCAAGGGCTGGCGAATGCTTCGGCGTTCGCTTATTCGCTGTACCTGTACGCCAAGCTGCAAACGCGCATCCTGACCGCAACGGACGGCTGGCTTGATATGGTGGCGGCGGATTTTTTCGGCGCAGCCTTGCAGCGTTCCGCAAATCAGTCCGATGCCAGCTTCCGCGCCCGCATCATTATCAACCTGTTCCGCGAGCGCGGTACCCGCAACGCAATCACCAAGGTATTGACTGATCTCACCGGGCGCGCACCGATCATCTTCGAGCCGCAACGCCCGATGGACACCGGCGCATATGGTGCGCCGAATAGCGGCTATGGCGTCGCGGGCGGCTACGGCTCGATGCTGATCCCATTTCAGGCATTCGTGCAAGCGTATCGGCCGGCATCGACCGGCATCCCGTATGTCACAGGTTATGGCTCGTCGCCGGGCGGCTATGGCGTTGCCTCACGGGCGGACTACGCAACGCTGTCGCAAAGCACCGGCGCCGTGGCGGATAGTGACATTTACGCAGCGATTGACAGTGTGAAGCCGGTCGGAAGCACCATCTGGACACAAATTAACTCGTAAGAAAAACAGAATCACCCACAAAGGACGCTTAGGCGTCCTTTTTTTATGGAGCAATGAATGGACAGACAGTTAATTTATCCGGGTCAAATTCCGCTCGAGACGGATTTGCTTGGCACGAACAAGAACGCAATGATCGGGCTGTCGAAGCTGGCCGCTGCTATTCTTGGAATTTCGGTCCAATTGAACGGGCTGGCCTGCAATCCGAATAGCCCGGCCGCGTTGAACGTGGTCATCAGTCCCGGCGAAATCTACAGCCTGCAAAACATCGACGGCACCGCGTACTCATCGATTGCTGCTGATACGACCCATACCATCCTCAAGCAGGGCATCTTGCTCGATGCGGTGACGCTTGCTGCACCCGCTCCTGGTACTGCCGGGCAGAGCATCAATTATCTGGTGCAGGCAACGTATCTCGATACAGACGCTACGCCAGTCGTTCTCCCGTACTACAACGCCAGCAATCCATCGCAAGCATATAGCGGTCCGGCAAATGCCGGTACCACGAACAACACGGTGCGCAAAGGGCAATGCAACGTCACGATCAAGGCAGGTATCGCCGCGACGACTGGTTCGCAGACCACGCCAGCGGCTGACTCTGGATATACCGGCTTGTATGTGGTCACGGTGGCCAACGGGCAGGCAACTGTCGTGGCTGGCAATATCTCGACACTGGCAGGCGCGCCGTTCATCAGCCCAGCAGCGCAGTTAAATTTGGCTAACGTATTCACGCAGATTCAGAGCGGCGTGACGCCCGCGCAGTTCGACGCTACAACGAAACTCGCCACGATGGCGGCCGTGCAGCGGGCGCTCGGCAATTTCGCGGGACGGATACAGGCAAACACGACGCAAACTCTCGCCGCTTCTACCGTCGGCAGCGTTATTAACGTCAACGGGGCAAACCCGACAATAACAATACCGTTGTCAACTGCTGTTCCTACGGGTTCGGTCCTTGTTTTTGAGGCAGTAGCCGCGTGTTCGATTTCCAAACAAGGCGCGGATATTTTTTATGGATCCGCACTTAGTTCTACAGTTATTTCAATGCTGGCGGGGGATACCCTCATTATTGAAGCCAACGGCGTCTCGGGATGGACGATTATCGCCGGTAGTGCGCAAGCGCAAGGTAGCCCCGGATTCGCGGCATCCCTCGCAGCCAATGGCTACCAGAAACTCCCAAGCGGGATAATTATCCAGTGGGGTATTTTTACGGCAAACGCCACTTCGGGCAATCCTGTTTCTGTCACCTACCCGATCGCATTCCCGAATAGCATGAGGTCAATCGCTTTGACGGCCGATTCTTCCGGTACCGGCATAGCCTCTGCCTGGTCGGACTCAGTCGGAAATTCAGGATTCAACGGGCATTGCAACGCTACAGGCAACAGCGTCCGTTGGATCGTGCTCGGAAACTAAGGATAAATCATGTCTAAATTCTACTCAGCATCTACACGCGGTTTTTATCCGTCAGACATGCGTGCAACCTACGATTCGGCGGGCACTTGGCCGCTCGACGCGGTTGCGGTTACTGACGCCGACGAGGCGATGATCCGGGCGGGGCTGGCAACTGGCGCCACCGTATCCGGCGCGTCTGGCGCTTGGGTCGTTACGCCGCCTGCGCCGCCGCCGCCACCTACCTCAGCCGCACTATGGTCGGCATATCAGGCCAAGGCGCAACTCGCCATCAATAAATCGGATATTACGATGCTGCGCTGCGTGGAAAACGGCGTGGCGGTTCCTGCGGCATGGCCATCCTATCGCAAAGCCCTGCGCGCAATATTGAACGCAACCAGCGGTGATCCGACTCTGCCGTTGCCGATGCAACCAGCATATCCGGCTGGCACTTGATCATGTGGCGCTATCGGATTTATTCGGCCATTGACCCGATCGGAACCATCCTCGCCGTTCTGCTCATCAACTGGTGGGCACCGCTGTTCGCCAGTCAAGATGGATGGCTTCCAAACTGGCTAGCGTGGGTGCAAACCTTCGATGCCAGTCTCGATGCGGGCGGCGCGCAAGGCTCTTACTGGGGCCGGGTGGCATGGCTGAACCGAAATCCGGCCTATGGCTTCAGCTATTGGGCGCTCGGCGTGCCATTCAATCCGTCCGAATGGCGCGTTACCGCGTTTTCCGGCTCGGAAGCGACCCACGATCTGTACTTCTATGCACAAGGTCCGAACGGGCAATTCAACGAGCATTACATGCGCAACGGCTGGCATGTCAAGCTGGGGTTTAAGGCTTGGAACATGTACGACGCAGCAACCGGCAAGTGGAAGTCGACACCCTGGGGGCCGGAATGGCGCATCCCGTTCACGTTCTCTATTTCGAGAGTTTAAGAAAACCAACCCGCTTCGGCGGGTTTTTTAATACCCGGAGACGTCATGCCAGACCACGAACATGAATTCAAAGAAACGATCGCGATCGACATTTTTTACCCAGATCATCCGCCGCGCACCGAGTCGACGCTGTTCAAGCGGACCAAGCATCACCTGGTCAAGGTACTGGATACACCGTGTTGGGTCTGCGGATCAAAAGACAAGCGCGAAGTGCACCACTTTCACGCTGAATGGGCTGACTCCGACGGTATCGACTGGGACAAGATGCGCATCTTACATCCTGCTTTCCCCTGGTCGACGTTCAATTATCCCAGCGACTTTATCGATGCTGAGTACAACATGATGGTGCTCTGCGAAACGCATCATCGCAGCAAGAACCACGGTATTCACCTCTTGCCGTACCCGATCTGGATCATGCAACGGGAACAGCGGGCCGACTTTGTGTTCGCGCCGGAGGTGGCATGAGCGATTTCGATTCCCGCTTGACCTTGGTGGAAACCGCGCTCAAGGAGAACACCGATCTGACCAGGGATACCGCCGACAAGACTGCCAAGCTCGCCACGGACATCACTGCCATGCTGGAAGTATTCGATACGCTGCAGGCGGGATTCAAGGTGCTGGCCGCGCTCGGAAACCTTGCCAAGTGGCTGGCGCCGATCGTGACGCTGGGCGCAGCAATCTGGGCCATTGCGCACGGCAAGATGCCACGGTGGGAGGAGTGATGCTGACCGCTCAACAAATCGCCGCTGCGACTGGGGCGCCTGTTGCCCTCGCGACCAACTGGCTGAGCGCGCTCACGGACGCCATGCACGACTTCGACATCGGCACGCCGGCACGACAGGCGGCCTTTCTGGCGCAGATCGGGCACGAAAGCACCGGACTGTCCGCGGTCGTCGAAAACCTCAACTATGGCGCGCAAGGTCTGGCGAACACTTGGCCGGGGAAATTCGCTGTCGATCCGGCCGCCAAGGTCAAGATCCCGAACGCGCTGGCCAACATGCTGGCGCACAGCCCGGAAGCAATTGCGAATCATGCCTACGCAGGAAAGGGCGGCAACGGTCCGGTTTCGTCCGGGGACGGCTGGCGCTATCGGGGGCGCGGACCTATCCAGCTGACAACTCTGGCCAACTACGCCAACGCGCGCGACCAGTTGCGCAAGCTGCTCGATAGCGTGCCGGACTTCGTGGTGACGCCGGATGCTGTTGCTGATCCGCGTTGGGGCGCTTTGTGCGCTGGCCTGTACTGGTCCCGAAATGGCTGCAATGCGCTGGCCGACAAGGGGCAATTCGATGCCATCACGCGCGCGATCAACGGGCCTGCGATGGCCGGTGCCGCTGAGCGCCGCGCATTGTGGGCGAAAGCTAAATCTGCTTTGGGAGTCAAATAATGTTTAAAAAGCTACTCGAACTCATCACCGGCGACGACAATCTCACGCTGGAGCCGTCCTATCTATGGTCTGGTGCAGCGGTATTGATTGGCCTGGGGCTGGAAGTCTACAGCGTCGTGTTCGGCAAGCCGTTTGATTTCCAAGCCTACGGCATCGGCGCGGCGGCACTGCTGGCAGGTCTTGGCTTGTCGGCCAAGTTTGGCAAATGAACCCGCTCACGCCATACCTCGGCATTGCCAAACTCGCCGCCGTTCTCGCGCTGGTGGCTGGCTTGATCGGCGGATATTTCGCCTGGCATCACC
>NZ_JBHRTP010000118.1:0-599 GCF_042646465.1 Pseudundibacterium arcticum | reverse complement strand
TATTCTTTCGTATCTGATAGGAGAGTGCCAGTGCGAATTGCGACCGAGATTGTGCTTACGACGGAAGAGCATGCGGAACTTGCGGCGTTGATTCGCTCCGGTCTCACCAGTGTGAGGCTGGCGCTGCGTGCGCGCATTGTGCTGCTGGCGGCCGAGGGCATACAAAACAAGGACATTGCTGTGGAACTTGGCGTGGACCGTGGGCAAGTCAGGCGATGGCGCGAACGCTACGCGCAATTGCGCCTGTCGGGCATTGAGCGAGATCTGCCGCGCGGAGCGCCTGCCGTGAAAGTTGATGTTGCCCGCTTGGTTACGATGACGACAGAGAGCACACCCGAAACTGCGACGCATTGGAGCACTCGCAAGATGGCAGCCGAACTTGGTGTCAGTGCCGCCAGCGTCTCTCGGCATTGGCGAGCCAAGGGTTTAAAGCCGCATCTTGTGCGCGGCTTCAAAGTTTCGCGCGATCCGAAATTTGTCGAGAAGCTCGAAGATGTAGTGGGGCTGTATTTGTCGCCTCCTGAGCATGCGATCGTATTGTGCTGCGACGAGAAAAGCCAAGTGCAGGCACTTGATCGCACGCAGCCGGGCTTGCCGCT
>NZ_JBHRTP010000117.1:0-1583 GCF_042646465.1 Pseudundibacterium arcticum | reverse complement strand
ATCAAAAGCGCGACGGCCAGAGGGAGTTTTTCGCAAAACATGGATGGTGTTATGGAAGCGATCAATCAACCAAGCAAAGTGCAAGTCAGAGATTGGCTAAAACATCGTCAACTCAAAACTGAGCCACCGCCCGACATTGAACAGATCCGGCGCGAATTGGGATGGGGGACGGCTGAAAAGATTAAACCCGCTCCTAGTGCAGTGCTTCAGGCTATTGCTAACATTTGAGCTACCTGTTCTGGCATGACTTTTTGCAAGATATCTTGCAACTAGTCTGTTAAGCCAGTAAACGAGCGGCCTTGATAAGTTGGCTTATTTACGAGGCACTACACTGGCTCTTTCTGATCAAGATAGGGCTTGTCAGCGTCAGCGGTCATTCTCTGAATGACTAATAAATGATTGATATTTTAAAAAAGGAAAACAACCCATGTTCAATTTTTTCATGTTCTGTTTCGACCAAGACTACTGGCCCGTGCAGGCTTATCTGGAGCTGTTGCCTTCAGGCCTGATCGACGACGAGTCCTAACCCGGATTGTCCACAGCTTCCCTTGCTGTTGTAGTGCTTCAAATTACTGCCAACATTTGAGTTGCTTGATCGGGCATGACTTTTCGTCACGATATCTTGCAACGAGTCTGTTAAACCCAAGGCCGTGCGCATCGACAAAAAGACCGTCGCGTACTATGCTGAATCCTGGAATGAAGCAAGCCTCTTTCGTTTATCCACCCTGTATTAGATTTGCCGTCAAAGAATTTCTGCCCACCTACAGATTGGCCAACTCAAGCTGCTGGGAGTAGGTTCAAATATAATCCGATGGATTGATCTCGGGCCATAGACAGGCAGGTATTCCATGATAATTCTCCAGTTTGTCGAAGTCAGATAATTGGTCCGATTGTGCTGCGACGTTGCGGCAGCCCGTCCCAGAGGATGAGCAAGCTTCGGCCAACCTGCCTGATCAAGGTCATCAGAAATATCACAATCTGCCCCTTCTGTATTGCGCCCGGCAACAATCGTTGATGATTCTCCTTCACAAGAAAAGGGATTGGTATGAATAAAGTTTATCCTGATGCGTCGACTGCGCTGGCCGGTGTCGTCAGCGACGGCCAGACCATCGCAGTCGGGGGCTTCGGCCTATGTGGCATTCCGGAAGCCTTGATTGCCGCACTGCGCGACTCGGGCGTGAAAAATCTGACCGCCATTTCCAACAACGCCGGCGTGGATGGCTTCGGCCTCGGGCAGTTGTTGACCACCCGGCAGATCAAGAAAATGATCGCGTCGTACGTCGGTGAAAACAAGGAATTCGAGCGTCAGTACCTGGCTGGCGAGCTGGAACTGGAATTTACGCCACAAGGTACGCTGGCCGAAAAGCTGCGTGCCGGCGGCGCCGGGATCCCCGCATTTTTCACCAAGACGGGAGTCGGCACGATCGTCGCAGAGGGTAAGGAAATCCGCGAATTCGACGGCCAGCAATACGTGATGGAGCGTTCCCTGGTGGCCGATGTGGCGTTGGTCAAAGCCTACAAGGCCGACAAGTCCGGTAATCTGGTGTACCGCAAGACCGCGCGCAACTTCAATCCCAATGCGG
>NZ_JBHRTP010000116.1:0-1936 GCF_042646465.1 Pseudundibacterium arcticum | reverse complement strand
GTTCCGCGATCGCGTTGGTCCACTCGGCGCCTGGCTTGCTAAAGCCGGAATCGATGCCTGCCAGCAGGGCCGACACGCAGGAGCCAATGTCACCGATCACCGGAGCGGCGATCGCCACGTTGCTGTCGATTTCCGTTGGCGAGATGTCAATCTGGATGAATTGCTTCGGTGCCCCCCATGTTTTGCCCTTGCCGTGTGCCAGCAGCCAGTTCAGACGGGCGCCGATCAGCACCACGACGTCGGCCTCCGCCAGCACGAAGGAGCGGGCGGCCGCAGCCGATTGCGGATGGGTGTCCGGCAGCAGGCCTTTGGCCATCGACATCGGCAGATAGGGGATGCCGGATTTTTCGACGAACGCACGAATGTCGGCGTCGGCCTGCGCGTATGCCGCACCTTTACCAAGCAGGATGAGGGGACGCTTGGCGCCTTTCAGCAGGTCGAGCGCGCGTTGGACCGAGTCTGGCGCCGGGATTTGACGCGGCACCGGGTCGACCACGCGTACCAGCGATTTTTTGCCGTGTTCTGCGTCCAGCGACTGGGCCAGCAATTGCGCCGGCAGGTCCAGATAGACGCCGCCAGGACGGCCGGACACGGCCGCACGAATCGCGCGCGCAATGCCGATACCGATATCTTCGGCTTTGTTAATACGGTAGGCTGCCTTGGCGTACGGTTTGGCCGCATTCAACTGATCCATTTCTTCGTAATCGCCCTGCTGCAGGTCGACGATTTCGCGTTCGCTGGAGCCGCTGATCAGGATCATCGGGAAGCAGTTGACGGTGGCATTGGCCAGCGCTGTCAGGCCGTTCAAAAAACCTGGCGCGGACACGGTCAGGCAAATCCCTGGCTTTTGGGTCATGTAGCCGGCGATTGCCGCCGCATTGCCGGCATTTTGTTCATGACGAAAGCCGATGAAGCGCATCCCTTCCGCTTGGGCCAGGCGGGCCAGATCCGTGATAGGAATGCCAACAAGACCAAAGATGGTGTCAATGTCGTTGTGTTTCAGGGCATCGATTACCAGGTGAAAGCCGTCGGTCAGTGCGCGTGACTGCGTCTGAAATGCTTCTGGTTGAACGTCGTTTTTCATAATGAAATCTTTCTCTTCGTTTGATTTCGATAAAGGTTGAGCAACGCGGCTGGCAGTATGGGGTGGACCCGGTAAAAAACTCGTTGACCTAGGTCAAGGCCCCTGATCTTTTCGCCGCGCCCCCGGAATCTGCAACCGCGCAGCCGAATGGCCTTCAACATGCCGCTTTGACCCATTCCTATTCAAGTGGGCTCATCATAGCGAGCCAGCCCTGTGGCTCTCATTGACCGCGGTCAATTTTCAGCAGATCATATGCAACAGTCGATTAACGCTCCCGCTCCTCTTACCCCTTCCCCTTCACTTACCCTGCCATGACGCTGGTCGCCAATCATCCCGAACGCAACATCATTCGCGTGCAATTGAAACAAAACATCGTGCTCAAGAATATGCGCGACAGCGAGATGGCCGCGCTCGAACCGCATCTGGTGATCGTCGATTGCAACAAGGGGGACTTCTTGCTGCACCAGGGGGTGCATGAAATGGAGCAGTACTTCATTCTCGACGGCATCCTCAAACGCGTCGTCACCAGCCAGCAAGCCCATGAAATGATTCTGCGCTTTGCCGTCGAGCGCGACATCGAAACCAGTTATGCGGCGTGGCGCCTGAAGACGCCGACGCCGTACAGCATCGTGTGCGTGACCAAGGCGCGCGTGGCCAAGTTGCCGATGCAGCACTGGGTGGCGTTCCTGGAGGCCCATGGCGAGGTCAAGCAAACCTTCGAGTATGAGGTCATGCATCTGATGAGCGAGATCATGGGCCATACCATCACGCTGCATCTGCTCGATGCGCCGGGGCGCGTGCACCGCTTCCTGCGCAAGCATCCCGATCTGTTCGACCTCATCCCCAAGAAGG
>NZ_JBHRTP010000115.1:0-1167 GCF_042646465.1 Pseudundibacterium arcticum | reverse complement strand
GAATGAAGGTGGAGCCGATCGGGCCATTGAAATCGACGGTCTCCGGCGCATTGTCGACATCCATGAAGGTCGACCAGGTCTGGCCGATCAGCAAGCCGCCGAATTGGCCGTAAGCATGGCGCAGGCGGAAGTTGTAGCTGTTGGTCGACTGTTGCGTGAAGATGTTGCCGATCGAGCCCGACACGGCGGCATTGCCGGTGCGCGGATCATTGTTGAAATCGCCTTCCAGCTTGACACTGATCGGACCGTAACTGGACGGCGTGGCGGCCTCGAAACCGAGGCGCGAGGTGCGTCCGGTCAGATAGCTGCGGCCAGTCTTGTTGGCCTCGGCCGAACCGTTCAGCGGCGCATACGGCAGGAAGGTCGAATAGTCCTGATCGGAATTGTCGCCCTTGAATTCCTTGACCATGTTCAACTCGGCAAAACCGTAGATGCGCAGCGAGGTCTCCGAGTTCGGCAGGCGGAAGGAATTGGGAATATCGCCCAGCACCACCGCATCCTTGCTGCGCAGTTCGACCTGTTCCACGCGGTCGGCCAGCGCCGCGTCAGGCGCTGCCTGTTTGGCTGATTTCAATTCATTCAATTCGTCGCGCAATTGCTTGATTTCGGCGCGCATCTGCGCAAGTTCTTGTGACGATTGGGCATACGATGGCAGGGCGGCACCAGTCAGCATCAGGGCGATCGAGGCGCTTATAACGGTTCTTTTAGCGGTTCTTTTAGCGGTTATTTTTAAATTCATGTCTCACTCTCTTGATGGGTTTGAAATAAGTTTGTGTCTTGTTGCACTGTTTACTGACTTCTCATTGTTGCTTGTTGCGTCTGTTCATCCATCAATGCGCGTTCAATTGGCGATCTGGCCCAGGAAGGCACGGATCCGTTCGTTGCGGCAGTTGCTGAAAAATTCCGCCGGCGGCGCCTCTTCCAGAATCTGGCCTTTCTCGAAGAAAATCACCCGATCGGCCACATCGCGCGCAAAACCCATTTCATGCGTGACGACGATCATGGTCATGCCGGAACGCGCCAGATCCTTCATGACGTCCAGCACTTCCTTGATCATTTCCGGGTCGAGCGCCGAGGTCGGCTCGTCGAACAGCATCACCTTGGGCTGCATTGCCAGCGCGCGCGCGATCGCGACGCGCTGCGCCTGACCACCGGAGATCTGGTGCG
>NZ_JBHRTP010000114.1:0-1535 GCF_042646465.1 Pseudundibacterium arcticum | reverse complement strand
GAATGGGTGTCCAGTTTGCCGTGAAATCGGTGTCCAGTTTGGTGTGGAATACGCAGTTGCCATTCAATCTTCCGATATAACTGAAGCAGTGCGGCAATGCACGCTTGAGGATTCACATTTTAAGCCGAATGTGACGGAGGTCTCATCTGACGCGCGATGCTTGTGTCCCGCTCATTGACTGGCCATCCATGCCTTGCTGATCGACGATACCACTGACAGCGCACACTCAGTGCATGATGCAGTGCGCCGCCTGCCAGAAAAGATGCTTACTTCGGATTTAACTGTGCCCGGATTTCGCCGTTCGGATTGGCTGCACTGTGGACGTTGACGTACAGATTGCCTGACATATAACTGTCGTATTGCGCATCGGTCAGTACCGCGCCTGTCGGAACAGCAAATGAGTTGTGGCGCCTTTTGTCAGTGGAATGATGACCGGGCCATTGGCGCCGGCAGCGCCTTGGTGGATATGGGCGGCCACCGCTTCGATGCCTGTGGTCGTAATACTGCCGCGTACCGATTTGTCTGCTGACACCGTAATCGTGCCATTGGCGGTGGCGGTGGTATTGACCGGCGGAACTTCTTGGCTGCCGTCCAGTTTGATGGCGGACATGCCTTTCATCTTGCTGTCGGACATACCTTGCATCTTGCTCCTATCCGACATGCCTGGCGTCTTGTCGCTGTCCGACATGCCCGCTTTTGAGGCGCAGCCTGCCGCCACCATGACGGTCAGCACGCTCAATACGACATCAGTTTTCTTGAACTGGTATTCATGGCGTCCTCCATCAGTTAAAAAAGAGTGCCCCGGCTTCAGAGCCGCCCCGTCAGCAGCAAGATCAGCAGAACCACAACCACCACTCCAATAATTCCGCTTGGAAAATAGCCCCAGCTTTGACTGTGGGGCCAGGTCGGCAGCGCGCCGATCAGGAACAGGATCAGGATGATCAGTAGGATTGTTCCGATACTCATGTGAGCCTCCTATGGTTATTGAAGTGCCGACAGCAGCTCATCGGCATATTTTTTTACGGCGGAATACATGGCACTAATGGAACCGTACGCGCTAGCAGACAAGACACCTTACGCGATCGACGACGTACGCCAAGAAGCAACAGCCCACCAGACATGGCCCAACGGGCAGCGCACATCGGGCCCTCCTATCGCCGCTCGCCGGGGTAATTTTTTCAAACGATCAGCGATCTGCCAGGGTTTTATGTGGATCTATTTGCCATATTGCGACTTGGCCGTTGCGACGCACGCATCCTTGGCAGGGCCGGCTAAAGAGTCGCACTTTTCGAGCGCCACTTTGTAGTCGGCATCGCGCTTATCCTGCGTCGCGTCCGATTTCACTTCGCTGATTTTCTGGCTGGATTTCGCGTCGACGACTGCCTTGGTGTGCACTGCCTTGGCTTCTTTGATACAGACGTCCTTGGCATTACCGCTTTGGGCTTTGCATTTCTCTTTGGCCACCGCATAGTCTGCATCTGCCGCGGCAATGCGCGCCTTCATGTGCGCTTTGGGGGTATTTTTGTACTGGGCTT
>NZ_JBHRTP010000113.1:0-1155 GCF_042646465.1 Pseudundibacterium arcticum | reverse complement strand
GAGCGTATAAGTACTAAGCGCAAGGGTTTGGGGGCGCTGAACCTGGAGCTGCGGGTTAGATAAATAGCATTGTCAGGTCAATAGCGCCAATGACATCCGTCGCACCAATCAGATGATCCGGTCACGCATGATCGCAGGGAAGTCGACGACAATCGACTTCCCTGTTTTTTTTTGCAGGACGCGTCCAGGGCCTAGAAATTTACCAGAAGGGATTGGCGAAATGCGCGTCGGCGTAATTGTCCACTCCCGGGCGAATGGATAGAACAGGCAGATCAGTCCATTTCCGTGTTGGCACCTCGGCCCTGTTCCCGTACCCAATCCTTCCAGTAAATGACCACGTGCCTCGCCATCGGCAGGCCTCCAATCCGAACCAACGTTGCATAAGACGCATGCCACGGAGGACAGGTGTGGATTGCCGGATCGGCATGCTGCCTTGCAAACACCCCTGAAAATTCCAGAGCAGCAATTGCTCAAGTTTCAACATGCGATGCGTCAACGTTTCCATATAGCCAAAAAAATCGGCAATTCTTTCTCCCTGCCAATTGAAAAATAGGCATCGTTCAGTCAAAAAACCGCGTTTAATCGCGGTTTTTTTTTGCCTGAATAAAATTTTTTTCGTTGAAAAGGAGCTATCACTTTCGGTCGAAAAAGTGGCGCCTTGACAGGCGCAATCGCCGGATTTGCTAGGCGGCATCACGCTGTTTTCATAAAAACAATGTTGTTTTAAAAATAGTTTCTTGCAATTGATTATTTGCCAATAATAAATTTTTTTCGGGAAATAGTGGAACTACGCAACTTGATGCATCTCAAAAAGGTTCGCTTAAATCAATGCCTTGGGAAAATTTTCATGCTAAAAATATCATCATTCGAACTTTCGCCGCGCGCCATGTTGTGCACAAGTTTTACCATCCTGTTGGCCGCATGCGGCGGTGGTTCGGGTACTGATACGTCGCAAACCACGTCACCTGAATTCTTGAAGAGTGCACAAGCCAGTGCAGACTCCAACGGATCCGTGAGCCCCACTCCGACTACGGATACGACTATAGCTGCGGCTACTAGCACGGCAACGACTACGGCTACGACGTACAACCTGTATGTTTCAACCACCGGTTCCGATTCCAACACGGGTACGCAATCGGCACCATTCAAGACGAT
>NZ_JBHRTP010000112.1:0-1699 GCF_042646465.1 Pseudundibacterium arcticum | reverse complement strand
TTGCGGTTATTACCAGGGCATTTACCTGTCGACTTCGGGTATCGCTGACAACAACCTGATCTACGCCATCTCGAACACCGGCATCACCTCATGGCATAACGCGACCAACCTGACTATCACCAACAACACGGTCTTCGGTAATGGCCAGGGCATCACGATTGGCGGCGGCGGCTACTACAATGGTTTCGCTGGCCCGCATGATTACTCGATCGTTGCGAACAATATCGTTTATGACAATACCGGAACCGGTATTGACGAGGAAGGAACGACTGGCACGCACAACCAGTACATGAACAACCTGTCATACGGCAATGGCGGTAACTTTAGCCTGCGTAATGGTCTGACACATACCGGGACGATCACGGCGGACCCGCAGTTCGCCAATTACATCAGAACCGGCGGCGGCGATTATCGCCTGAAGAACACCTCGCCGGCGATCGCTACAGCCGCGAAGACCTATTTGCCGACCATCGATCTGCCGGGTGCGACACGACTGCAGGCCGATATGGGAGCGTATAAATACTAAGCCAAGGTATCGGGAGCGCTGAACCCGGAGCGGCGGGTCGGATAAATAGCGTGGTCTGGTCGACAGCGCCAATAACATCCATCGCACCAATCAGATGATCCGGTCGTGCAAGATCGCAGGGAAGTCGACGACAACCGACTTCCCTGTTTTTTGCCGGACGCGCCCAGTCAGGCGCCCGCGCAAGTTCGCCACGGGTGAATGCATAGCAGAGGCCGGTCAGTTCAGTTCCGTGTTGCACATCGGTCCTGTTCCTCCAATTCGGACGAATGTTGCGTAAGACGCATGTCACGGATACGTGTGGAATGCTTGTCGCGCTGGCATGCTGCGTTGCAGACATTTCCTGAGAATTTCAGAACGGCAATTGCTCAAGTTTTAACATGCGGTGGGTCAACGTTAAGCAAAAAGCTGTGCATTGCTTTCTCCCTGCCAATTGAAAAATTGGCAGGGTTCCATCAAAAAACTGCATTCAAGCGCGGATTTTTTGCTCAAATATAATTTTTTTGTTGAAAAGGATCTACCACTTTCGTTCAAAAAAAGTGATGCCTTGAAACACGAAATCGCCCCGGTGTGCCAAGCAGCATCACGCTGGTTTCATAAAAACAATGATGTTTTGAAAATACACCCTTGCAATTGATTATTTCCCAGCATGAAATTTTTTCTGAGAAATAGTGTAACCAAGCAACTTGATGCTCCTCAAAAAGTTCGCTTAAATCAATTACTCGGGATAATTTTCATGCTAAAAATGTCATCATTCAGACTCTCGCCGCGCGCCATGTTGTGCACTAGCTTTACAGTCCTGCTGGCATCTTGTGGTGGTGGTTCTGGCGCCGATGCTGTCCAGGCCGATACCGCGGCCGACGCACAAACTGCGCAGGTTCAGCTCGACGCAAGAAACCATCACCATTCGGGTGGTACCACTGCACCGACACCGACACCGACACCTGCACCTGCACCAGCACCAGCACCGACATCGCCTACGACATACAACCTGTATGTTTCAACCACCGGTTCCGACTCCAACGCGGGTACGCAATCCGCACCATTCAAGACGATCCTGAAGGCGTCGCAGGTGGCCAAGCCTGACACCACGGTGCATGTGGCCCCTGGCACTTACACCGGTGGATTCCAGACCACCGTGAGCGGTACCTCGAGCGGGCGCATCCGTTTCGTGTC
>NZ_JBHRTP010000111.1:34550-45689 GCF_042646465.1 Pseudundibacterium arcticum | reverse complement strand
TTTCTTGCTGCACTGCTTTATTTTTCTGCCGTGCCACCCTGCTTCCGTCTTGCTTTTCCAGGCCGCGCATCGCTGCGCCGGCCGCCTGCACCGGGCGCTGTTTCCGCCCCTGCTCAACGGGAGCCGAACTATATCAAAGGTTGCGGAAGATTGGCAAGCGATTATCGAAAAGACTTCACCGATATGTCGCGCGACCGTAGGCAGCGGCGTGATGCCGCACTTGAAACAGGCGGGTTGGTACGGCGGATAAGACTGGCTAGGTCATTTCATCGTCCTATGAGGCGGACCAACACCATCACAATCGCGACCACCAACAAAATATGGATGAACCCGCCAATCGTGTAAGAAGTGACCAGTCCAAGCACCCACAATATGAGCAAGACAACTGCAATGGTATAGAGCATGATGCAATCCTCCAGTTAAGCGAGGTGTGCGGCGCTGCACACTCCTTGGTCGAACTGAATCACGCTAGCAGCAACGGTTGCGTCTCGCCATCGGACACCGCCTCATCGCCTTGTAGGACGGGATGAACCGCGCGTTACAGCAAAGTCCATTAGGAATTAGAATTGCTGGCAGATGCTAGTCCAACAGGGGGCCGCCGATGGAAGGTGTATCGCAACGCTCGGCCGCTGATACGGCAGAAAAAAACACCGGCCTTGCGAACGAGGAAGCGGTGCCGGCACGCGCACTGATGCGTGGCAGGGCCTTGTGGTATGCGCCGCTGGTGCGCGCATGCAGCTGGCTGGCGGCGGCGCTGACGGTAGCGGTGATAGCGTTCGGCTGGCTGGCCCACACTGGCGCGCGGCTGGATTGGTACGACTACGCCCGGATGTCGTCGATGCTGTCGCTGGCAGGTATCGCGATCTTTTTATTCGTGTTCTGGCGCGTCGCCGGCAAAATCAACCAGAAGTACCGGGCCCATCTGCAACGCGCAGCAGACTTGGCCGAAGCGACTGGTCTGCTGATCGCGGTCAGCGACAACACCAGCGACCCGATCTTCGTCACGAACCGGCAAGGCTTGCTGATCTTTGCCAACCCGGCCATGCTGCGACTGGTCGGCAAGACGCGCGAGCAGGCGATGCATCGCTGCAGCCGCGAACTGTTCACTGACCAAGGCGAGGCCGACCTGATCGATCGGGACGATCAGCGCATCATGCACAGCGGCCAGGCCGTCACGCTGGAACAGACGCTGCATTTGCCGCATGGCGTGCGCACCTATGCGTCGACCAAGGCGCCATGGTTCGACCGTCATGGCCAGGTAATGGGTGTGATCGGCATCAGTACCGATATCACGCAGCGCAAGCTGACCGAGGATTCGCTGAAGCAGCGCGAGGCGCAACTGGAGGCCACGATCGTGCAGCGCACTACTGCCTTGCGCAAGCTGACCAATCATCTGGAGACGGTGCGCGAGGAAGAAAAGCGGGCCATCGCGCGCGAACTGCACGACGACATGGGCGCCGCGCTGACGGCACTTAGCATGCATCTGGAAAGTGCCTACAAACTATTCCCGGACGACCCGCTGTGGCATGAACGCAAGGCCAGAATCCACGGTTTGCTGAAATCGGTGGTAACCACCACGCGCCGCATCCAGACTGATCTCAGGCCGAATATGCTCGACCTGTTCGGGCTGAAGGCGGCGATCAATGAGCTGGCCGAAGAATTCGAAAAACGCAGCAACATTGTGTGCCGCGCCAGTTTGCCCGATGAAGAGTTGACACTTGACCCAAAATTAGAAATCGTGCTGTACCGGATGTTGCAGGAGACTCTCAGCAATGTCGCCAAACACGCACAAGCGAGGCGGGTCGACCTGATTCTCGACGTCGATGAAGACCGGGTCGCGCTGACGGTACGTGACGACGGCATTGGCATCGCCCCGGAACGGCGTGACAATACCAGCACTTACGGGCTGCGCGGTCTATATGAACGCGCCGAGTTCCTGGGCGGCAAGGTGGCGATCGTCGCCAATCAGCAGCGCGGCACCACGGTCACGATCGCGCTGCCGTTGACGCCGCCCGGCCCATAGGTGGCGGTCGATTGAGGGGGGCGCCCCCCTTCGCCTTGTCCTACAGAGCAATCAGGCGCCGTCCTATAGGACCACATTTTTGCCGGTGCTAGCATGTTTTCAGTACGCCAATGTTGCACACGGCAACATTGGCGTCGCGTCCCTCTGCGATGGACCAGCCATCGCGCCTTGGGTACCAATCCGATCCGAACATTAACAGGAGAATGTCATGAAATTATCCAGGCAAATAATCACGCTGTTTTTCGCGGTATTTTTGACGGCGCTGGCAGGTTGCGCGTCGACCGCCAAGCACGAAGGTACCGGTGAATACCTCGACGATACGGCAATTACGACCAAGGTAAAGGCCGCGATCTTCAACGAACCGGGACTAAAATCGGCTGAAATCAATGTCGAAACCTTCAAGGGGGTGGTCCAGTTGAGCGGCTTCGTCAGCTCCAAGGCTGACAGTGAGAAGGCAGCGCAAGTGGCGCGCGAGGTCAAAGGCGTCACCTCGGTGAAGAACGATATACGAATGAAGTAAGGACCAACGCGGTAGCGCGCCTGAGTTGTGGACGATGCAGGCGCGCGCCGCGACCGCCGGCTGGAGGTTCCCCGGTTCCCGATTACTATTGACGAGTTTACGCAGTCCGATGACGTTCCAAGCGAACAACATTCGAAACGGTGGAGTCTCGATGGCAAAAATTCTGGTAGTCGATGACCACGCAGTGGTGCGCGCCGGGGTGCAGCAATTCATCGCCCAGCGACCGGAGTGGCAGATCGGCGGTGAAGCCGCTAGCGCGCAGGACGCGATCCGGCTCATCCGGGCTCAGGACTGGGACATCGTGCTGCTCGATATTTCGATGCCGGACAAGAATGGGGTCGAGGTGCTGAAGCAGATCAAACGCGAGAAGCCCGCATTACCGGTGCTGATCCTGAGCATGCATCCGGAACAGCGGTATGCGGTGCAAATTCTGCGCAGCGGTGCCAGCGGCTACCTGCAAAAGGAAGCGCTGGCGACTGAACTGGTCGAGGCGATCCAGACCGTATTGTGCGGTCATAAATACATCAGCCACGCCGTCGCCGAGTTGCTGACCCAGGAGCCGGTGGCAGAAGTCGACAAGCCCTTGCACGAAACCCTGTCTGCGCGTGAATACGATATTTTTTACCGGCTGAGTCAGGGCGAAGCGGTGACCCGGATAGCCGAAGCCCTGTGCCTGAGTGTCAAGACCGTCAGTACCTATCGCAGTCGGGTGTTGCAAAAAATGAATATGAGCGGCAACGCCGAGCTGATCTATTACGCGATCAAGCAAAACATAATCGACTGAAGGCCCGATCGACGCCGCGGCGGCCACCATTCACGCATTCGCGATCCACGGGCCAGATGCACGAAGCAGATGCGATGAACCACTCCAACAATAGCCGGGCCCGACAAACAGTGACGCCACCGCTACGCGTATTTCTGGTCGAAGATTCGGCCGACGTGCGTGCGCTGCTGGCCGAGGATCTGGCACAGATACCCGGCCTGGCATTGACCGGATTTGCCGATACCGAGAACGACGCGCTGCAGCAGCTACGGCGGCAGGCATGGGATATCTTGATACTCGACATCCAGCTAAGCCAGGGCAACGGCATCCACCTGTTACGCAAACTGAGCGAAGACGACAAGCTGGCCGACAAGCTGAAAATCATCTTCAGCAATCACGTCGGCAACGCCTATCGCCGCATCAGTGAACAATACGGCGTGCGCTACTTTTTCGACAAGAGTTCCGATTTCCTGCAACTGCACTGCTTGCTGGAGCAGTTCGGCAGCGGGGCCAGCCTGCGTTGACTTCCCTTGCCTGGCCGCGGCAGCGTCTTCGCATTGCGAGGCCAGTATCTACATGAACCCCTTAATTTATGAGCGCAGACACGCACCCATGCCATGAGTATTCTGGAAAGCCATGGGTCGCACCAGTCCGGATCGCCTCCTGACGTGACTGCAGCGCGCCTGCGCAGCGCGATGCACTGACCAAATAAGCGCTCCGGTCGCGTCCGTGGGGCGCACGCCACACCGCCCGCGTGCGGCTTGAAAATACTGGTTGACGCCATTCCCTCTGCGAATATACTGTACGAACATACAGTACATTTCCCAAGGAGCCCATCCGATGAAATCTGACACTTCCTCGCCTCAGACTGCGGTATCGACCGCCCCGTACGGCCAGACCGGCGCCGAGCGCGGCCGCTCGTCGGTGGCCACCCGCTTCGGCCAGACCGTCGATGTTCGCAACCGCGGCAGCCTGCGGTTCGTGCGGCTGACCGACAGCCAGCTGCCGGCCATCGAAGCGCCGGCCGTGGTCCGCGTCTGGACCGGCGAACAATGCCGCGAGCTGTCGGCCCATCCGGCACGGGCACTGGCCGCCCAATTGCTGGAAGCCGCCAGCCATGCCGACCTGCAGAATATGCTTTGAACGCGCCGCGTCCATCTATGACGCTAAATCGCGGCGGCGGCAGCGGCCGTGATTACCGTTACGCCGCAATCCCGCCAATTTGGTCGGCTGCATCGTGGCTCTGGTCTTCTACACTAACCGTCTGGTTCCGGCACGCTTTGACGCGCTGACAATCGGACCGGCAATCCTGATGCGCCCCCGATGCCGAGGCGACATCGGCTTGCTCGAGCACGAGCTGGTGCATGTCAGGCAATGGCGACGCAGTTTCGGCCTGTTCTGGGTACTCTATTTGTTCAGCAGAAAACACCGCTTGAAATACGAATTGGAAGCCTACCGTCGCCATCTGGAATTTGCGCCCGATAACGTGGCGCATTTCGCGCAACTGCTGGGAACGCAATACCGGCTCAATGTGCCGGTTGAGGAAGCGTATCGTCTATTGGTCGAGGTGTGCGTAGAACCATAAACTGCGGCCCTCGGAACCATAAAGTTGCCAAGTCGCTGGGGGGCTGCGGTCAAGCGCGCGACGTTTTCGCCACAAAAGTGGCCCCCGACGGGGTCGTCCGAACGAACTCTTTGATTTTGCTGACTTAATTGGTGCGGCTGGCGGGGATCGAACCCACAACCCCTGGCTTCGGAGGCCAGTACTCTATCCATTGAGCTACAGCCGCACGGGGAGAAACGTGAAGAGGTGTGCAGCATACCGTTTTTCTGGTTTGCCGTCCATGGAAAGCAGCGATTTTCGATACCAAAAGGGAACCTTTGCGACTATAATCAAGGGTTTGGCGAGGGTTTGCGCTGCAATATGCCGAGAGCTCGTGCTCGGCGCACGCAACGGCCGCAGGTTTCGAAAAATGTACTAAGGAAATTCATGAGCGACGCACACAACGAGCACGGATCCGGCATCAAGACGCCTAAGCAACTGATTGTTGCCGTGGCTGCCGGCTTTTTAGTCCCGATCATCATCATCATTCTGCTGGCGCAGTACGTCGCCAGCGGCGAAAAAGTCGGCGCCGGTTCCGAGGCGCAGACCAACGAATCGATCACCGCGCGTATCCATCCGGTCGCCGATGAAGGCTTTACGCTGAAAGACGTCAATGCGCCGAAGCAGTTGCAGGCGGCCGAAGCGGTATACAGCAGCACTTGTGCGGCCTGCCACGCCAGTGGCGCCGCCGGTGCACCGAAGCTCGGCGATGCCGGCGCCTGGTCGGCCCGAATCGCCCAAGGTTATGACACCCTGGTCAAGCACGCGATCGAAGGCTTGCGCGCGATGCCGGCCAAAGGCGGCAATCCCGATCTGGATAATATCGAAGTGGCGCGCGCGGTGGTGTTTATGGCCAACAAGGCCGGCGCCAAGTTCAAGGAGCCGGAAGTGAAAGTGGCGGCAGCACCCGTTGCTGCTGCGGCAGAAGCCCCGGCGGCGGCCAGCACCGCGGCATCTGCTCCAGCAGCCGCACCAGCTGCCGCGGCGCCGGCGCAGGTATCGGCCGATGTCGGCAAGAAGGTCTACGAAGCAACCTGCCAGGCTTGCCACGCTACTGGCGTGGCGGGTGCGCCAAAATTTGGCGACAAGGCAGCCTGGGCCGATCGTATCAAGCAGGGCGCGGCCGTGCTGCATGACCACGCGATCAAGGGCTTTCAGGGCAAGGCAGGCATGATGCCCGCCAAGGGCGGCGCCTCGGCCAGCGATGATGAAGTCAAGGCCGCGGCGGATTACATGGCTGCCGCTGCAAAATAAGCGCTGTCTGTTCTGTTCCAATAAAAAAGCCGGTCGATGACCGGCTTTTTTATTGCCTGAAACCATGATCAGCGACCGCACACCCCAAACAGGGCGGCACTGATCCGGCCTGTATCGCCAATCAGCGCAGTGTCCCTTGCGCGGTGGCCTGCTGCTGTGCGACAAAGATTTCGACGCGGCGATTCCTGGCGCGGTTGGCGTCGTTGTCGTTGGCGACCAATGGTTCGTGTTCGCCACGGCCAGCGACATTGAAGCGGCGCGCTGCGACACCGCGGCCGACCAGATAATCACGCGTGTTGGCGGCGCGGTGGTAAGACAGTGGATTGTTGATCGCATCGGAGCCGGTACTGTCGGTGTGGCCGACGATGGTCACCACGGTATCCGGATTCTCGTTCAGGCTGCTGGCGAAGCGATCGAGGACCGGGCGGAAGTTCGGCGTGATGTCAGCGCGGCTGGTATCGAACGAAATATCGCTCGGGATTTCCAGCTTGAGCCGGTTATCCGCGGTCTGGCTGACCTGCACGCCGGTACCTTGGGTCGCCTGCTGCATGGCCTGCTTCTGCTTTTCCATCCGGCTCGACCAGACGTTACCGGCGACCGCGCCGGCGATGCCGCCCAGCGCCGCACCGGTCGCCGCGCGCTCGCCGCCGCCACCACCGGTGACCGCGCCGAGCAGGGCGCCGGCCGCGGCACCGATGCCGGCGCCGGTCGCGGTGCCGCGCTGGGTCTCGGACATGTCGGCGCAACCGCTGATGGCGAGAATCGTGGCGACGCTTGAAGCAATGATTGCATTACGCATGGAAAACCTCCTTGTTATTCGATTGACGGGGATATCAGAATGATCACTTCTGACTCACTGAAGACAGTTTAGTTCTGGCAATTCTTGCAAAACGCACATTATTTTTCAGAGCAAGATTCAATCTGTTGCGGACTGCGCAGTTGCCCGGCGCAGCATAACAAGTTTTTCAATCCCTTTTTGCCGCGGGTCCGGCTGGCCGGGCCAGTATGCCTGGACCGCCAGCGGCAACTGCCGTCCCTGCGGCCGCTCGGCGCGCCGACAAAAAAGGGGCCAATGACTGGCCCCTAGTTTCAATTGACATCGATTCTGACATCGAGCGCGACAGCCAGCCGTGTCACTTCATCGCGAGCGCGCAGCAACTCGGTACCATCGCGGCCCCCATCGCCGCTTACCAAATGATCACGCGCTGGTTCGGTGCGCGATACATCTTGTCGCCTTCCTTGACATCGAAGGCGCTGTAGAAGCCTGGCTGGTTGGCCAGCGTACCCATGGTGCGGAACTGGTCCGGCGAGTGCGGGTCGCTCTTGATGCCGACGATCACTTGCTGGTCGCGTGTCTTCGAGCGCCATACCTGCGCAAAGCCCATGTAGAAGCGCTGCTCGCCGGTCAAGCCATCGATCACAGGGGCATCCTTGCCGCCGAGCGACAATTTATAGGCCTTGTACGCGATCGCAAGACCGGAGTTGTCGGCAATATTCTCGCCCAGCGTCAGCGCACCGTTGACGTGGTAACCCGGCAGCGGGCTGAAGGCGTTGTATTGCTCGACCAGCATCTTGGTCCTGGCGGCGAAGTTCTTATGGTCGTCCTTGCTCCACCAGTCGCGCAGGTTGCCGTCGCCGTCGTACTGGGCACCCTGATCGTCGAAGCCGTGGCTGATCTCGTGACCGATCACCGCGCCGATCGCGCCGTAGTTGACGGCATCGTCCGCCTTGGCGTCGAAGAATGGCGGCTGCAGGATCGCGGCCGGGAACACGATCTCGTTCAGCTCCGGGTTGTAGTAAGCGTTCACGGTTTGCGGTGTCATGCCCCACTCGGCGCGATCGATCGGCTTGCCGAGCTTGTTGATCTCGTACTGATTGGCGAACTGGGTCGCGCGCATCATGTTGCCGACCAGGTCGCCCTTGACGATTTGCAGCGATGAATAATCACGCCATTTGTTCGGATATCCGATCTTCGGCGTGAACTTGGCCAGCTTGGTCTGCGCTTCCTGCTTGGTCTGCGGGCTCATCCAGTCGAGCGTGTCGATGCTCTGGCGATACGCGGCCAGCAGATTTTGCACCAGCGCTTCCATGCGCGCCTTGCGCTCTGCCGGGAAGTGCTTCTCGACATACAGCTTGCCAACCACTTCGCCGAGCGAGCCTTGCACCAGGCCGACGCCGCGCTTCCAGCGCGGGCGGTTCTCCGGCACGCCGCGCAGCGCGGTGCTGTAGAACGCGAAATTCTGGTCGACGAACGGTTTCGACAGCGCCGCCGCATACGCGCTGACCAGGTGCCATTCGAAATACGCTTTCCAGGTCGCCAGCGAGGTGTTTTTCAGTACCTTGTTGAAACCGGTGAAATAACTCGGCTGGCTGACGATCACGTAGTTGACCTTGCCGTCGATACCGCTGGCGCTCAGATAGGACTTCCAGTTGTAGCCGGGCGTGAGCGCATTGAGCTTGGCGAAATCGAGCTTGTTGTAGGTCTTGACCGGATCGCGGTTCTCGACCTTGGTCCATTGCACCTTGGCCAGTTCAGTCTCCAGCGCCACGATCTGCCTGGCATTGGCGGCGGCGTTCTGGTCGCCGGCCAGCGTCAGCATTTTTTCGACGTGGACCAGGTACTTGGCGCGCGCATCGGCCAGTTTGGCGTCATCCAGTTTCAGGTAGTAGTCGCGATCCGGCATGCCGAGGCCGCTCTGGGCGAAATCGACCACGTACTTGGTCGAATCCCTGGCATCCTGATGCACGCCGAAATCATAGGGTGCGCCGACGCCGATCTGCTGCAGATGCGCGATCAGGGACGGCAGCTCTTTCTTGTCTTTCAGGGCGCGGATCTTGGCCAGCTCATGATCGAGCGGCGTCAGGCCGAGTTCGTCGACCGTCTTTTCATCCATGAAGCTGGCGTAGAAGTCGCCGATTTTCTGCGCTTCGGAGCTGGCCGCGTTGTTCGGGTTTTGCGCCGCCGCTTCGATGATTGCGCGCAACTGCGGCTGGGTATCGTCGGCCAGCTTGTAGAACGAACCCCATGACGACTTGTCAGCCGGAATCTCGGTCGCATCCAGCCATTTGCCGTTCAGGTAGCGGAAGAAATCGTCCTGCGGGCGCACCGACTGGTCGATGGTCTGCACGTCAATGCCGGAGGCGAGGGCCGAAGCCACGGTCGACGCCGCAATTGCAGTCTTGGGCATATCGGTTTTCAGCGGTTCTGCCGCGGTCGCGACGCCGGCGATGAGGCCGAGGGCGAGCGCACTAATCAGGTGACGATTCACAGAGGGATCCTTTTGAGTTTCTGTTGTGGACGGCAATGCGTGAGATGTGACTGATAAGTCACCGCGCGACTGTAGCATATCGTTGCCAAAAAACCATGGCGCAACGCAGCAAAATGGCGCCCGAACGGATCCGCCATAGGATCGCCTGCCAGCACTTGCGGGCCAGCTTGCCCGGCCTTATGCTGCGTGGAGAGAGAGGGAGTATTGCTCAAAACAAGGCGTCAGCCGCACGGATTTCAATGGGCAATAAAAATACTGTCTCCAGTATTTTTATTGCCGGATACTGCGTGGCGGCGGTATCCGGCGCAATGCAAGTTCACTCGTTGATTTGCGGCTGCGCCACGCTGCGCAACTGAAACCGTCCGTCATCATTAAACAGCCAAGTCTCGGAAATTTCTACCTTGCCGTGGTGCAGCAAATGGGAGCGTGGCTTGGGAAATGGCGCTGCGCTCTTCAGGCTGGCCAGCGCGGTCGATTCGGCGGCGCGGTCGTGGTTGCTGCGCACGACGTCGGTATGCACCAGCCGGCCGTCGGCATCGACGAAATATTTCAGCACGATCACCGAGCGCAGCAGCGCCTGAGGGCGGCCGGGATAGACCTTGTTCGCATTGCTATCCGAGATATGCTTCGCCAGCTCGGCCTTGTACGACTCGAACCGGAAGGCACTGGAACTGGAATCCGCGCTGGCGGGGGGGCGCGCGCCACTGCTGGCGCCGGTGCTGGCGCGGCCGCTGTCGGCTGGCGTGCCGGCACAGCCGGCGAGCAGCGCGCCGGCTGTCATGATTGCGAGGGAAATCCGGGTTTTCATCGTTGTCACCGTAAGGTTGGGCTGGCGGAATTGATGATCATAGGAGCGCGCACGCCGGGCGCCAATCGCCGTTACAAATTGTTGCTGCATGGCTACAAAAAATTGACGAATCGTCATGCAAAGGAGCCTGCCGGACTTACGGCTCGGCGCCCCCGGAGAATCGGCTGCAAAATTACCTGAACGGTCCATATTTCACCGGCTTTTTGGTCAATAGCTCGCTATTGACGCTGCAAATCCGGCAAAATCTGTCCTCGTTCAGCTATTTTTTCGCTTCGATTCCGTAAGTCCGGCAGGCTCCTCGGCATCGCTCCCGGTCGATACGCGATCAATCGCGCCATCATCGGTCCAGCGCCGATGCATCTGCCGCCCGCGCATCGACTGCACGGTATCGCAACCGGTACCACGCCATCCCCAGCCATTCATGCGCCGCATAGTGGCTGCGGCGCAAGCCTTCGCCCTGCGGCACAAAATCGACCGGCGTCAGCCGCTCGCGGCTGAAGAAAATCGTCGGCGCCGCCACCACCTGCAGCCCGTAGTGTTCAAACACCGCCTGCGCCCGCGGCATATGCAGCGCGTCGGTCACCAGCAGGATACGGCGCACGCCATCGGCCCGCAGCAGCCGCGCCGACAACTGCGCGTTCTGCGCCGTGTTGTCCGATTGCTGCTCGAGCCAGCGCACCGGTACCGCAAAATCGTCGCGCAACGCACGCGCCATCAGTGCCGCCTCCGATTCTGCGCCGCCCTCCTCCGGCGTGCCGCCCGACACCAACAGCGGCAGTCCGGTCGCACGTTGCAGCTGCGCCGCGTATTGCAGCCGCGCCAGGGTCCAGTAATTCGGGATGTCGCGGCCACCGTATTCGGGCGCCGCGCTGAGCCGGCCGCCGCTCAGCACCACGATC
>NZ_JBHRTP010000111.1:0-34490 GCF_042646465.1 Pseudundibacterium arcticum | reverse complement strand
CTGCGCGCCGCTGCCACGCTGCGCGGCCAACGGCGCAGTCAGCGGTGCGCTCAGCCGTTCCAGCGGCGTCACCAGCAGGCGTGCACCGGCCTTGCTGCTGAGCACGGCCAGCAGCGCCAATGCCGCCACGCACAGGCCGGGACCGAGCCGCGGCCAGCGTCGCCTGAGCGCCAGCCCGAGCAGGCCCAGCAGGATCAGGTTGAGCGGCGGCAGCAGCAGCGCACCGGCCACATTGTTGAACAGCCAGCCGAGGCTCATCGAGCGCTTCCCGCCAGCGTGTGCGGCAGGCGCGCGCTCACAACGCGGCCGGCATCAGCTCGGTCAGTGACTCCTGGCCGGCGCAGATCACCACATGGTCGACTTCCAGCAAGCGCGGCTGGCCGTTCACCGCGATGTGCAAACCCTGATCGTCGATCTGCTGGTATTCGACCCCGGCCAGCATCTCGACGCCCTTGCGCTGCAAGGTGGCGCGATGGACCCAGCCGGAGCTCTTGCCGAGGCCGGCGCCGATCTTGGTGCTCTTGCGCTGCTCGAGCGCGGCCATCCATTGCGGAAAGTGGGAATTGCTCATGGGTGCAGGCTCTCGCGTTTTTTTCCAACTGCCATCATAGGCGTTTTGCGCTGCGTCGGCAGACTGCGGCCGATGGTGAGAGGAAGCTCTCCAAACCGATAGTGTGTGGCAGCGCGCGGCGACAGACAAAATAGCGCCGCAAGCAGCAGAAACAGACGGCGCTGCCGGACACGACCTGACCATGATCATGCCCACGTCGTGTCCGGCCGCACGAGCCGATCGCGTGCGGCGCTGCTGCCACAGCTTGTCATCCGCCGGCGCATGCCTTACGCTAACAAGCATGACCCGCCCCCTGCTCCTCGTCCTGCTGCTGTCTGCCATCGTGGCGCCGACAGTGGCACGCGAAGCCATGGAGCGCGCCAGCGTGCGTTCCGAACCGATCACGGCGTCGGTCCGGCGCATCCATCGGGAGTCCGGCATCGTGTACGAGATCCAGACCAGCGGTTTTGTCCAAGCCACGCCGCAGCAGGTGTGGAAGGTGCTGACCGATTACGACCGGATGCATGAATTCGTGCCCAACCTGAAGCTGTCACGGCTGCTGTCGCGCAACGGGGCCGAGGTGGTGGTGGAGGAACGCGGCAGCCTCGGCTTCCTGTTCCTGACCCAGGATGTGCGGCTGGTGGTGAAGGTGCTGGAGACGCCGTTCAGCGCGATTGACATCACGCTGGTCGAGGGCGATATGAAGCAATACAGTTCGCACTGGGACATCGCGCCGGCGACCCAGAACGGCGCCAGCGGTACCCGCATCGCTTATAGCGGCAGCATGATGCCGAATTTTTTCGTGCCGCCGTTCTTCGGCACCGTCTTGATCCGGCGCGATGTGAAAAATATGGTGGATGCGGTGATTGCGGAGATCGGCAAAAATTTGTAGTGGCGGCGCGGCTCTGGTGCACGGTCGCTACATATACTGGTCGACCATCAGGCCAGTTGCGCCAATGAATCGTTCACATTTGCCTGATACTCCATCAAATTGCGGTCACTCGGTCCGGTTTCTGCCCGGTCCGGCGCATCGTCGGTATGCGCCGATGCGCGACCCGGGGCGAGTCAAACTCAACTCACATGGGTGTCTTTTTCGCGCAACTCGGCAAACGCTTCCAGGCTGCCGAGTCGCACCACCACCGGGTTCCGGCTGCTGACTGAATTCAAAGGGCGCCATGCGAACAGCCATTCCTGCTCGCGCGCTTCGGCCGGGGTCTTGCTGAAAGTTGCACCCAGATGGCTGCGTTGGCGGTAGTCGATCGGGCCGTCGATGCCGGCCCAGTTCGGCAGGGCTTTCTGCACCGCGCGGTGCAGGCGCTCGCCGAATTCTTCGGTGTGGTGAATGATCAGGCAGCTGTCGACGCCGCCGAACCGGTCGAATAATTCCGGGTTCCAGGCCTGTGAAAAACTCAGGGTCAGGCAGTGCGTGGCCGGTTGCAGGCGGAATTCGCCTTGCGTCAGCGCCCGTTCCAGCGTCGCGCGTTGGTCGTAGCGATACAGCGTCGGTGGCCGTTGGTAATCTGTTGTAGGCATGATGAATGGTCCAGTAGATACGCCATTATCGCACGCTGCCCGCGGCCGTCTGCGCGCCTGACGGGGTGTCGCAGCGGCTAGCGCAGGATGTACATGGTGCGCAGCAGATGAGTGTGGGTCGCGATGAAAATCTCGCGCAACAGGCACACATAGCTGCCGATCAGGGACAGCATGCTGAGCACGAAAAAGGCGGCGATGCTGCGCGAGAATTCGGCGTTCAGCGCGTCGCCGACGAACAGCGCCACGATCACCAGGCAAATCAATAGCGCGCAGGCGGTACTGAGCGTGATCGAGACATGGATCAGGTGCGCGCGCCGGTACAGGATCCCGAGCTCGATCTTGTCCTCGGCATTGGGCGGCTGCTCGGCGCCTGCCGGCCGCTGTTCCGGCCGCGGCTCCAGCCGCTCTTCCAAGATACGCGAACGGTCGATGATGCGCGCCAGCCGGTTGGTCAGCACGATCAGATTGGTGCCGACGCCGCTCAGCAGAAATACCGGCGCGATCGCCAGCTGGATGATGTGTCCGATGTCGCCGAGTTGAATGTTCATGCCGCGATTATCCTAGAAACGGCAGTTGGACAGGTGCGAGGTGAAGCAGGGGTTTCGGATGGTACGCCATCCGCCTGCGTAACGGTGTTCGCTTGCAAGCGAACACGCGCACTGCAAGTGTGCGTTTTTCCGGCTTTCTGGCTAGATGCGACGCCCGTAACCCTGCAGGGTGGGTGTTTGTCCTTGCAGGGACAACCTGTTGCGCAGGCGTGGGGCATGCCCCACGAAACCCCTGCGCCACCGCGGCAGACTGCATTCTGCAAGGAGAAGCAACGACGCCAGAAGGCCGGAATGCCGGCCACCGGAAAAGCGTGCAATCGTGCCTGTAGCGCTCTCACCCAAACGGTACGCTGTTTAGCCATGAAAAACTCCAATCAATTCATCAACTTATCGAAGCAAACAAGCGGTCAACTGCCGTTGCTAGGATTACAGTATTCGTGATTAGTATTCGTGATCAGGTCCGGCGAGCAGTCATGCTCAATCGAAACGGCGCCGCAACCGGAACTGCTCGGTGGCGGCGACCAGCGCTTGCGCGGTGCCCGGTTCCAGCGCGGCGTGGCCGGCGTCGTCGATGATCTGCAGTCTGGCTTGCGGCCAGGCTTGGTGCAGGCGCCAGGCGCTGGTCGGCGGGCAGATCACGTCGTAGCGACCCTGCACGATCACCGCCGGCAGATGGCGGATGCGCGCGATGTTGCGGATCAGCTGGTCGTCCGGCACGAAGCCCTGGTTGCGCATGTAGTGCGCCTCCAGCCGCCCGAGGCCGAGGCTGACCGCGTCCGACTCGAAGGCCGCGACCGCTTCCGGTTGCGGCCGCAGGTACAGGCAGCTACCCTCGTAACGGCTCCAGCTCTTGGCCGCCGCGGTGGTGACCGCCGGGTCGTCGCAAAACAGGCGGCGGCAATAGGCTTGCAGCAGGTCGCCACGCTCGACCTCGGGGATCGCCGCTGCAAATTCGGCATGAATTTCCGGGAAAAAATTGGCGATGCCATTGACGAACCAGTCGACCTCGCCCGGCGTGCACAGGAAGATCCCGCGCAGCACGAAGCCGAGGCAGCGCTCGGGATGCGCTTCGCCGTAGGCCAGCGCCAGGGTCGAGCCCCACGAGCCGCCGAATACCAGCCATTGCTCGATGCCCAGCAGCCGCCGCAACTGCTCGATGTCGTCGATCAACAATGGCGTCGTGTTGTGGCGCACCTCGCCCAGCGGGGTCGACTTGCCGGCGCCGCGCTGGTCGAACAGCACCACGCGGTAATGCACCGGATCGAAAAACTGGCGGTGCGTGGGCGACAAGCCGGCGCCCGGTCCGCCGTGCAGGAACAATACCGGCAGGCCGTCCGGATTGCCGCATTGCTCCCAGTACAGCGTGTGCAGTGCGTCGACGGCCAGCATGCCGTGCTCGTATGGCGCGAGCGGCGGGAAGAGTGATGGTGGGTTCATGGGTGTCAAATCGGTTGCGGGTTGGTCGGGGTCAACAGCGACGCGCTAAGCCGTCAGCGCGGCAGCATCGCCGGCTATCGATCGCTAGCGCGAAACCGGTGATTTTATCCGCTTCAATGGTCCGGACGCGAGTGTGCGGCGGCGCGCGGCATCATCGCCAATTGTCGAACTGCAGGTGGGTGCGCAACCACAATGGCGGCGGCGCTCGATCAGGCCGGTTGCGGGTGCTTGGTCAGCGTTGAATAGTCCTGATAACTTTCGATCAGGATAATGTTGATGTTGCAGTAATCGTCGTAGTACGAGAACAGCTTGCTCTCGACCACGCCGAACACGCCGGCGCGCGTCATGAATACATGGTCGCCGAGATTCGGGACCGCCAGGAATTCGCCGTTCAGGCTCGATATTTCGAGCGATTCTAGCTCGATGAAAGGTCGTGACTTGTCCTTGGTCTGATACTGGTATTGGATGATGAATCGCATGGTGGCGCCTGCTACCTTGGTCGCCGCCCGGGCCGGGAGCCCGGAACCAGCGATGTGCTTACAATCCCCAGTATAGTCGTTGAGCACGGATCTTTCAGTTAGTAAATTTTCACAAACCTCGCCACCTGTGGCGGCAGTTGCCAGGAGTGAGTACCTCCTGACGCGATGGCGCCCCCAGCGGGCGCGGTCTGTCCGTGCTGCCGGGGAGCCGGGCGATGGCGCTGCAAATGACCGGCCAGCCGGCTATTATCGGCACCATTGGCACCATTGGCGACTATTGGCCGGTCTTGGCCGCTGCGCCGCCGTTGACCGACGCATTGGTGGATGCGTTCAGCGACGCATTGGCCTCGCCGGATGTTGGGCTGACGCGACGCTGCACCTTTTGCGCTTTCTTGTGGCTGCTGTGGGCTGCGTTGTTGCCGTCGGCCTTGGCGCTGTCGTCCGTCGCCAGTGTCGTCTTGCCTGCTGCCATACCCGTCGCACTAGCGTCTTTCAGCTCTTTGGCTGCCGCGCCGGCGCCAGTCCCTGCCGCGTTGGCCATGCCGTGCGTCGTGCCGCTGACATCCTGCACGCCTTGAGCATTGCCGCTGACTTCAGCGGCCGCGTTGCCGGTGATGGCGCTTTGTGCGCCGCTGGCCGGAACGGCCGGGGTGGCGGGCACTGCGGGTACGGCCGGCATCGCCGGCCGCTGCAACGCGCCACCGATCGCGCCATTGGCGCCGACCGCACCGCCGCCGCCGAGATGGACGCCTTGGGCCAGCGCCAGTGTGGAAGCCGATGCCAGCAGCACCAGAGTCAAGGATTGCAGATTGGATTTGAATGTCATGTATTACTCCCGAAGTTAATAAAATGCATCATCGATGCTGAGAGTTTTGACGACACGACAATACCGGCGTTCAGCGCAATTGCCATTCGCACATCAAAACCGCGCGAACCTGCGGCCTAAGCACTTGAATTAAAACCAATTTTTAGAATGTAAGAAAGTGTAATCAAATCGACAAAACAGCCGCGGACTGGCCATTGCGCGACCAAAAATCGGCAAAAAAATGGCGGGTCAACGCTGCCGCGCGGCCCGCCATTCCCGGTCCTGCCGACGCTACGGTGCTGGCTTAGACTTTCACTTCACCACCCAGCGCCGCCACCAAGTCGCCCAGCATCTTGTTGATCTCGCCGGTCATCAGCATCATGTCGGCGTCGAAGCGCTCATCATCGTTGCGGGTGCTCTTGTCGGCGTCTTCCTTCAGCACGTCCAGCGGCGTGATCCGTTTCAAGGTCAGCGCGTCGGTCAGCACGAACGAGATGCGGTCGTTCCAGGTCAGCGCCAGCCGCGTGCATTGCTTGCCGCCGGCGATGTGGCGCCGCACGTCGTCCGCTTCCAAGGTGTGGCGCACATAGCGCACGGTGGCCTTGCCTTCACCGGTCGCCTTCAGTTCGGTGTCCTGGTCGATGGTAAAACCGTGCGGCGCTTCATCGGCCACCAGCCAGTCGGTCATCGCGGCGACCGGCGAGAACGCGACACGAAAACTTTCCAACGGGAACTTGTCGACCGCCTTGATCAGCGGTTTCAGCAATTCATCGGCCTTGCCCGCGCTGGCGGCGTCGATCACCAGCCAGCCATTGACGGTGTCGATCCACGCGTAGGTGTTGCGCCGGATGCTGAAGGCGCGCGGCAGCAGCTCGTCGGTGACCTGTTCCTTGAGGTCTTTCATCTGCTTGCGGCCGGGCGCAAAGCCTTGCTGCTCCTCGATCTCGACCGCGCGCGCCTTGGTCACCTGGTTCACCACCGAACTCGGCAACAGCTTCTTTTCGGTGCCGAGCATCAGCAGGAACTGGCGGTTGACCCCATGCACCAGAGCGCCCTTGTCGCGCGGCGCGGCCCAGCCCTGATTCTGCAGATCCATGCTGCTGCCGTCGGCGAAGGTATGCGGCGTCAAAAAGGCTTCCAGTTGCTCGGCGGTGATGGCCCACGGTGCGGGCAGGCGGTAGATTTGCAGATTCTTGAACCACATGGCTTTGTCGTCTTCCGGAATTTTTGGAGAAAGGGCGCCATTTTACACGCTGCGCGAGGGCCGGCGGCAGGCGCTTCCGGGTTTGTGGGGTTTTTTCGACAAAGAATATACTGGGCAGTGTATATTTCAAAGCCCAATGAAAACGCGGGCAATAGTCATAGTTTTGCCCCATACTCCCATGTTAACCGATGTCATTTGGACAAATTTTGGCTGCATCTGGAAGCACACGCCGGGGTCGCATGGCGCGCAGCGCGGATTGTGATGTGGGCAAATCGCGGACGTTGGGAATAGGCGGGAGCACGCCTTGTGGCGGAGTGTATTCGGCGGCGACGGACCGGCTGTCGGATGGCTAAATCCCCATCTTCTCCAGAATCGCGCCGAGTTCGCGCAGCACCGGGTCCAGGCGCGGATGCTCGGCTGCGAAACGGGCCGACAGCGATTGGGTGCGTGCGGCCAGGCTGACCGCCTCGGCGCCGAGCGGCTGGTCCGTGCCATTCCGCTCTGCCGTGCTCTGCCCCTTGCCGAGCAAGCTCTGGATGTCGCTGTCGAGAACCTGCAGCAGCTCCTTCAGTTCGCCATCCAGCGTATCGGCGTCTTCCAGATTGGCGTGCAGCTTCTTCAGCGATGCTTTCAGTTGTTCGGTGTCCATGATGGGTCGCCCTGTGTGAGGTGCACTGCAATTAGCGCAAGTGGTGCTAGGAGATTCATATACTCGCCGTCAGTATGATCCCATTTTGCACCATTTGCGGGCGCAATGCAGCCGGTCGACTGCAAAACAGGAAAACGTGGCAGTGCCACTCGCTCATTGCTCCAGATACAGCTCTTCGACCTTCTTGCGCGCCCAAGGCGTTTGCCGCAGGAATTTCAGGCTCGACTTGACACTCGGATCCAGCTTGAAACAGCGAATGTCGATGCGGCGCGCCAGCTCGTCCCAGCCGTATTGCGCCACCAGCGCCTGCAGGATCGCTTCCAGCGTGACGCCTTGCAGCGTGCGCCCGCTACCGGAATTTTTGATTGCTTCATCAGTCATCGGTTTGCCCAAGATCAAGAATTCGTGGAGTCGCGCAGCCGCCCTGCTCCTTCCCTGCCAGCCACGCCAGCACGCCGTGCGCCGCCGCGCGGCCACTGGCAAAACATGCCGTCAGCAGGTAGCCGCCGGTCGGCGCCTCCCAGTCCAGCATCTCGCCGGCGCAGAATACGCCTGGCAGCGCGCTCAGCATCAATTGCGCATCGAGCGCGTCGAAGCGCACGCCGCCGGCACTACTGATCGCCTCGTCGAGCGGGCGCGCGGCAGTCAGCCGCAGCGGCAGCGCCTTGATCTTGTGCGCCAGCAACTCGGGATCAGCATAGTCCGCCGCCGACGCCAGCTCGCGCAGCAAGCCGGCCTTGACGCCGGTGATATTCACCCGGCTCTGCAGGTGACTGGCCATCGAGCGCGCACCGCGCGGCCGCGCCAGCGCGTCGATCACGCGCTGCAAGGGCCAGTCCGGCGCCAGATCGAGCGCGATCAGCGCCGCACCGGCGGCGTTGATCTGTTCGCGCAGCACACTCGAGATCGCATAGATCAGGCTGCCTTCGACGCCGCGGTCGGACACCATCAGTTCGCCTGACCGGCGCTGACGCTGACCGTTGGGGTCGGTGTAATGCAGCGCGACCGATTTGACCGGCTGACCGGCATAGCGGCTGCGGAAATGTTCGCTCCAGCCGGCTTGCTGCGCGTGACCGACCTCGAAACCGCAATTGGCCGGCTGCAGCGGCGCCACCGCAACGCCCTGTTGCGCCAGCAGCGGCACCCACGCGCCGTCCGAGCCGAGCCGGGCCCAACTGCCGCCGCCCAGCGCCAGCACCACCGCGTCGGCCTGCCGCGTCTGTTCGCCGTGCGGCGTCATGAAGCGCAGTGCGCGCGCACCTCGGTCCGAACCGTGGTTCGAACCGCGCTGCGAATCGCGCTCCGAATCGCGCTCCGAATCGCGCTGTGTATCATCATCCTGCCAACCCAGCCAGCGATGTCGCATATGAAAGCCGACGCCGGCCGCGCGCAGCCGATGCAGCCAGGCGCGCAGCAAGGGCGCCGCCTTCATGTCGGTGGGAAACACGCGGCCCGAGGAGCCGACGAAGGTGTCGATGCCCAAGCCGTGCACCCAGGCCCGCAGCGCGTCCGGCCCGAAGCCGTCGAGCCAGGGCGCGACCTGCTGCGCGCGCGCACCGTAACGCGCCAGAAACGGGGCCAGCGGCTCGGAGTGCGTCAAATTCATGCCGCCGCGCCCGGCCAGCAGGAACTTGCGCCCGACCGACGGCATCGCGTCATACAGGTCAACCCGCAGGCCATGCTGGCTCAGGACTTCGGCCGCCATCAGACCGGCGGGACCGCCGCCGATGATGGCAACGGTCTGGCTAATTGGGGTCATCAGGACTCTCTCGTCGGATCACGCCACACTGGGCCAGATGGGTAAATTGGGATTGATTCGGGTCGTTTTGATTGGGTACGCCGTGCCAAGATTATGAAATTGCACACGGTAACATCAGCCGATTTTAAGGCTTGTCAGCATTCTATATAGCCAAGTCAACGGGCGCAGGCCGGTGCAGGAATCGGCTTTGGCGTCGAATCCGCCAATTTGGCAGGGGCAGTATCAGAACGTTATTCCGCGAACGCCAGTGTACGCGTTGCCAAGACAGCGCGCTGCCGTGAGCACCAACCATCCGATACCGGGCAGATCATGCGGATGTGCGACGGAGAATCGCAGGCGTAGCCAATTTTCGTCTTGTGAAGTTCCGGGCGATGGTCAAGTTTGACAACTTGACCATCGCTTCGTGCAATAACTAGTTCTTGTACCAATAGGTCCTGGTGATTTTCTTCTTGCCAACTTGTGGTACCCAGCAATTCTCCAATGGGGACTTACATGGGGGATTTGGAGGGACGATCGTTGGTGGACTACAACCAATGCAAAATTGATACTTTTTGCCGTCCACTGTCACGACCCCAGCCACCGGGGAAGGAGGCAGTCCACCGCCGTCCAAGACGGTCGCTGCATGTTCGCCGCTAAACAGACTGACACTGTAGCCTCTGGCAACACCCAGATCAGAAGTGCATGAAGTAGTGCTTGGCAGGTTTGGCTGGTTGGTACCGAAGGAGGTGATGCCACTGAGCGTGAGCGGCGCGTTCACAGCCTTTTCCCCTGCGAGGAAGTTGATGTAAAAACCTCTTTTCGTGACATCGTCAACGTAATTGGTGCTAGTGGCGTCAAACAAGTCGACATCAGTGACCGTCGTTTGTCCTGAACCATCCTTGCCGGTCTTCATATCCTTTAGCATGTAGAACCGGTTTTGCACCATGTAAGCCGAATTGGCGCTGCTGCTGTATAGCGGATGCTCGCGATCACCCGAGCCGATCATTACCGCATCGTATGAACTGGCTGAACCGCTCGTTCCGATAGGCACCACGCTTGGTGGGTAGAAAAATTTGCGTGGTGCGGCACCGGAGCCACCTAGGGTGGCAAGTTTGCTCACTATCCAGTTACTAGGGGAAGTGGCATCTATATCCACGCGCCAGACGTTGCCGCCGACGTCCGCCACATATAGCCGGTCGGTTTTTCCGTCATTGTCCCGATCCAGCGCCGTCACGTCAGAAGGAATGGCAAAGTTCATGCCGCTGACGGTCTTGCAAACTCCTGATGCCGGACACTTGGCAGTGTCAGGCGTCGCGCTCCAGATCGGATCGCCGGTCACTGCATCCAGTACGAAAATACCGCGACCCTTCGTGTCCGCAATCGGCGGTTCGCTATCTTCCGTAGTATCGTAGCCCGCGCCAAAGATCAATACTGGATTGGTATTGGCCTTGATTACCGCGACTTTCGGTCGCGACCAGGTCTGGCCTAGTTCCGGCAGGTCGGTGGTCGATTTCTTCCACAATACCCGCGGGTTTGCTGGGTCCGTCACATTCAAGGCATAGATGAACGTGCCGCCGCGACGCATGGTGAGATAGATGTGTGCGACGCGCGTCGTCCCGTCCGTATTCAATTGCTGATACACGCCCGTGGCACCGTCCACAAAATAGTCCTTCTTTTGCGGCGCCGGCGTAATTCCAGTTGGCGTAGACGGCAATAGCAGCGCTGGACTATTGGTCCTCTGACGAGTCAGTTTGCTGTAGAACTCGGGCAGGACCAGTCCCCACATCTCGCCGCCGGCTGCAACGCCACCGATCGCGTTGCTCTGGTTGCCATTGACAGCCCTGAATACGCCATCGTTGGCGCCGTAGTAGACCACCACCCCGGTTGTTCCGCCGTAGTTGATAACCACCGGGCGCGAATGCAGCACGTCACCATGGATCGATGGACGGACCGTATAGCCATTGCCGGGGCTGGCCTCATCGCCGAAGTTATCCTCGCCGCGCACCCAGTTGATCAAGGCGGTGCGGTCACTGGTTCCGCCCACGCTGGCTGTGATGGTGCCGGTTGCCGGCGAGACGGGCGAAAGCGCCACGGTGTAATTGAAGGTATTGGCCGTTACGCCGGAAATGACATAGCTGCCGACATAGGCGTTCTCGTTGGCCCCGGTCGTGCCGCCTATGCTGACCGTTTCTCCATTTACAAAGCCGTGCACTGACACCGTAGCAGTTGCTGTGGTACCTGAGCGCGTCAAGCTGGTCACGGTCTTTGCCGCGGCACTACCATCAGCATACGCGGACCCAGTTGCGGGACTAGCCGGAGTGGTTGCGGCAATGGTATAGGTAAAGCTCTTGTTGCCCGTATTAGTAATAACGAAACTCCCGTTATATCCAGGAATGACGTTACCTGCTGAATCCGCAATGCCTGTGATAGTCGCTGTATTTCCAGTTGCAAAGCCATGGTTGGCAGTAGTCGTAACGGTCACGGTCGTGCTGCCTGCGGCGCGCACTACGCCAGGATTGGGATTATTGTTATACACCGCAATATTTCGTGTGGTCGAGCCCACTTTTGCGGTTCCTCCTCCAGCCGGCGATATTGGCCCTTCGACCACTGCATAGCTGAAATGATTATTGTCGATCATGGTGATCGAGAAGGTACCGTTGTATTGCGCCTGGGTGGCGCCCGTAATCGTAACGGTCTGCCCATTCGCATAACCGTGATTGTTCAAGGTAACGGTGGCAGTGGTCCCGCTACGGATAATTGAAGCAATTAACTGCGGATTGCCAGGTATTGTTGCCGTGTAGTTTCCGGTTGCTGGTGAAGGCGGGTTTTCTGCAACAGGATAGCTAAAGCTAGTGTTGCTGATCCAGGTAATGGTGAACGTGCCGTTATATTCGGTTTGCGTGGCGCCGCTGATCGTGACCGATGCTCCATTGGCAAAACCGTGATTACGGGCGGTAGTCACTGTCGCGGTCGTACCGGAACGAGTAATGGTCGAGACGGATACACCCGAGACAGAGTTCAGCAAGGCATCGGTTATCGCGGCGTTGCTTGTCGCGAAGGCATTCGCGCTATTCGATAACTGCGCCACGCAACCCGTGCCGCCAGGGCAGTAAGTGTAAAGGTTGCGCGTCAACGCAGATGCCGCCGTATAAGTGTCGGTCAGATTCTTGACGCGCAACTGCTGCGCGGCGCCACCCTTTTCCACCAACTCACCGTCCGGCGAATCGAAACCGAGACCTGCGCCGTTCGGCGCGTTGACATAGAAGCCGCCAGTAGAATCAGGCGCTGCGGCTAAGTTCTTGGTGGTCCAGAAACTGATCGCATTAGGCGAGATAAAACCGGTTTTGGCTGAGCTGATTGCAAGCTGAGGAGTTGGGGAAGAAGCGTCGCCCAACTTCAAATTATCGCCATTCAGAATAAATTGATATTGCTTCAAATTACCCAACCATCGTGGATTGGCGCTCGCGTCAGGACGGAACATTCCCATGTAAATCTGGTTCAGGTAAGTGCCTTGCGTATTGACGCTGACCGGCAAGCTGGAAGAGGAAAAGACGCTGTTGGTCGCTTGTACTTCGTTCAATATCTTGAGTATTGCGTTTTTTACTTCCGTGGAGGTCCCGGTCTGAAAATACTTGCCGCCACCGTAGGTTGCCATGTTGGTCAGCAGCGCAGGATAGTCAGGCTTGCACGAATTTGTGCCGTTATTAATCACTCCGATCGTGTACGTGATGATGTTTTGGGTACCATCGAGCGTTGACGATGCGTCCGATCCATACATATAACGCGCCCACTCGTCGGCCCAATTTTCTGACCAATCGCTACTTTGGGTACCGGCTGCCAAACTCGTGACGCCACAGGTCATGGATGCGAATTTCACCGTATTCGATAGTTTTATCTTTTGCGCAGCCGTTGCGCCAACCTGGCTTGAATTGAGCCCTACGCTGCTGTCATTGGGATCCGACTGCGCCGTATCGGCCGGGCCTCCGGAGTTGCTGAAAGAATTGCCAATGAAGATCACGAAGTTCTTTTCGCAGCCAGCGCCGATGATGGATGTCGCGTAGTTTTTCCCGGACAAGCCAGTTTTTCCGGTGTAGTAGGCCCATGCCTCCTGCATGGTACTCCCAGTTCTATCGCCTCCTGATTTGATGGTAAACGCGGTAGCACTGTTGTTTCCCGACAACTGCCAGCTCTTGATGAAATTGATCAATGCCGTTTTGCCTGCCGCATCCATCAAGGTCAGCGGTTTCACCAAGCACCCTCCATTGCTGCCCACACAAGGGCCAACACCGGTTGCAGCACCATTCGTAAAATTATTTCCGTTGTTGACCATGATGCCAACATTGACCGTCCCCACAGGGAGGCTATTAATTGCATCGACCAGCGCGCACTGTTCGACCCCGCCACCTGTATTGCCCAGCGATGGCGCCCCTCCGGCCGCGTAGGCGGTACAGGGCACCGCTGCGCTCGAGGAAAAATTCGCACCGGTATCCATCACCATCAGCACATTGGGGACACCGCCACTGCCGGTACCGCCATATATGTCTGTATCCTCGGCCTGACTGAATAGCGGGATCGTAAGCAGAGCAAATAAGGTGCTGAGCAGGATAGAGCGAATTTTAATCATGGGACCACCTCCGAAGCGCTGATGCGCTGGTGCTTCTATTGTTATGATGAAATGTGACGAATGCCGAAATTTCCGCGCGGTTAGCAAGCCGTGGGTATGTAGGTGCGTCTCGCAACCCCTTGATGCTGGCTGATTCTTGCGCCGCTCCTGCCATCCAAAACATCGGCCTGCACCTCCCACTGCTGCTGGTTGCAGGTCGTCTGATTCGGTATCGGATTGCCATCAGGACCAATGGGGGGATCGCCGGCTGCATCGCCGATACACTTGCGATCGTCCACGTCATTGGGATTGAGCGACGGGTCGGTGCTCAATATCGGCACCGTGATATTACAAACCGGTTTGGCAATATGGACGTCATAGCTGACGGGGCCGGTCGACACTTGTATGGTTTGCGCAGCGATCGTGGTGGTAAAGTCGACCGGATTGTCGGCATCGATAACCTGCTCGATCGCCTGTTGCGCGACGGCGGCGACTTCGGTCTGCACCTGCATGTTGCCTGCCACCCGCAAGTTAGTATTGCCGAACCGAATGGCCGATACCACCAGCAAGGTCAAGACCACCAGCATGATCAAACTCACCACCAGGGTGGCGCCGGATTGTCGCTGGTTGTTTGTCATTGTTCTCTCCGTGAGCTTGGATTGACGGCTCGCACCAACTGGGTGAAGACATGACGTTTGTAGGTTTTATCGGTCGGCGTTACATCCCCAGCCAGCCCCAATTTGTAGGTCTTGTCGTCGATAAACCCGCCTGTGGCGTCGTTATTGCGCGCCAGCAGATTGACCCGGATGGCCATGACATTTGACCAATTGGTGACAGCGGTCGTGGTGACCTTCGCAAAATAGGTGGCCGCGGTGCTGGGGCATGCGGTAATTTCCGTGGTCGACGGTGTCGTCGGGTCGCTTACATAACAGTCGGGCGCGCCGTCTGCCGCCACCGCTCCGGTGTAATCCACGCCATAGTCCAGCTGGAGGTTTTCTATGCCTTCGACCAGTGGTACCGTGGTAAATGTCGCGGCGCCGCCTGACAAAGACAATTCCAGACGTTTTAGCGTCGGGATCGGTTTGCCATTGTCATCCGAGCGGGTGCAGGTGGAACCGGCGCCAGTCGGCACGCTGCAAGGGCTGACAAAATAGATATCCGTCAGGTATTTGCGCAGGTTAGCCGGTGTGCCGTCCCTTTTGGTCAGATTGAACACCGTGGTATCGGTCCCGGTGCCCAGCACATAAGTAAATTCCGGTGCTGGTGCCAGCAAGCCCGCTTGCAGATACGGTTGTGCCGCGACTGCGCTCGCGATCGGGACGGACGTGGTATCGACACGCCGGATTACGAGAATATCTGTGCCTGCCAGGTGATTCGCATCCGGCAAGCACCCTGATAGCGGCGAAGGTACGGTTGCGGGGGAGTCATATCCTTGGATTGGCAAGGGGATTCCGGTTACCAGAGCTGGTGTCGCGGTAGCGCATGGATCAGGCAGGGTCGCCGGCAGCGCACCCAAGCGCCAATATTCGCCGTAATATCCGGCCAGCTGAATATCATCCTGCAACTGCTGCATCGCGTAGCGGCCATTTTCAATCTGCCGGCCGGTCTTGTCGAGCTCGCTACGCGCGCTGCTTTGTTTCGCAAACAGGGTTGTTAGACCGGCCAGTAAAAGCAACCCAATCGTTATCGAAATCATCAATTCCACGAGCGTCAGGCCGGCATGGCGATGCAGATTGATCGCGTTTCCGATACCGGCGGCGTTGTATTTTTTGTGGTTGGAAGCGTTCATGGGGTTAACTCAAGTCGGCAATTCGAAGCGTGACGCTGACTGCGCGTCGCTGTTTATCGTCGCCATATTGATCTTTGGCGCACACCACACCGGTCGGCGCTGCCGTTTGACCATTTCCTTGCCAGGCAACACTGACCTGGTAAATGCCGGTTGCCGCATCAAGGCTGACACAGCCACGTGCACCGATCATGGCGCCAACCGCGTTGCCTCCGGCGGATTCGGCGCCGCCGAGTAACAAGGCATTCCAATCTTGCATATCCTTAATGGCCAGCGAATTTTGTTCGGCAGTGCCGGTGGTGCAGGTCGGCGTGGTAATGCTGCTGCTGGCACCCAAATAAGGCGCCCCTGTTGCCGCGCCAGTGGTGATCGCGTAACAGGATGCGACTTTACGATTGGCGTTGACGCGCCCTACCATGTCCTGCAATAGCATCAATGCCTGCACACGTTGGTAAGATTCCATCTCAGCACGTTGACTGACCAGCATCATGCCCACCAGGCCCAGGAGGCCCAACAGCAGGATAACGAGGGTTACCAGCACTTCAATCATGCCGAAGCCGCTTTGTTTTGGTGAAATTTTTGGACGCGTTTTCATCAGCAACTTCCCGCCTTACTGTTAGGCAACCCGCTCAGGTTGATACTGACGCAGCGCGGCGACGCGCTGCTAGTCGCGCTACTGCTGATTGCGAATGTTTGGCTTGCCGCCGCGTTGATGCGACCGTCATTCTTATACGTCAGGTTGGTTGCCGGGCCGGCAATGTTCAATCCAGGGAAAGGCTCGTGATTGCTGAGCGTGGTAGTGACCGCACCGACCGTCGAAGAAACGGTCCAACCGTTTTTCCAGCCGCCCGTCGCCGGACTGAGTACCACGTCATTGTTTCGCTTAATGGCCTCACTGCGCGCAAAAGTTAGCGTATATGAAACATCGTATGACGCGTTTTTGATCCGTTGTCCCAGTATGAAATCGCGGAACGACGGCACGGCGATCGCCAATAGAATCGCCGCGATCGAAATGGTGACCATTAATTCAATCAAGGTAAAGCCCAAGTTGCGGAATTTAGGGGCGGTTTTGATGCCGACGAAAGTACCCATTATTTGGCCTTCGAATGTTCGATTACCAGCAACTCGCGACCGTACCGGTACCGGTGATTCCCTTGGTGCCGGTTTGATCAATGGTCAAATCTTTACATTTGCCGTCTCGACTCAATTGATTCCCAATTGCTGTCGCTTTAATGCTGTAGCTGGGTGGTTTGGTAGTGTTGTCCACAGTTGGATCCGCGACCGTGTAGTTGCGCGAGATGTCTGTCGGGGTGCTTGAATAGCCGAGAAGAGCCAGGGTATTAGCATATTGGCGTGTGTCTAGCATGTATTGCTCTTGTTTATTTGCTAGGCTCAATATGAAACTTTCCGCGGCGGAGCGGTTTGCCCTGACAATATATTGCGTATATGACGGATAGGCGATGGCCGCCAGGATCGCGACAATTGCCACCGTGATCATCACCTCAATCAAGGTAAAGCCGTTCCGTATTCTTGCCGGGACGAAACGAGCTCTCATTTGGCCTGTTTTCATTATTGTGATGTTCACTTGTCAGAATGTCAGAGGGAAATTGGCGCATGGATCTGGCTTGATTGTAGGTGGGCAATATAGGTTTAGAGCAACATTCCGACAGTCGGAGTTTTTTTGGCGATAAGCGGCAAAACAACGGGGGAATCCGCAACTGATTCACCCGTTTTTGTCTGACATTGAAAAAAATCCGATAACCCCCTAGCCAAACCCGCCAATGCTCTGTACACTTCAGGCCCTTCAGATGCGATGCCGCTGCGACAGCGGTGCCGTTTGACAGTTTGGGTGCTTAGCTCAGTTGGTAGAGCGGCGCCCTTACAAGGCGTAGGTCGGGAGTTCGAGCCTCTCAGCACCCACCAGACCGTCAAGCGGGTAGCAGCGGAACAGTTTTAGGAGTGGTAGTTCAGTTGGTTAGAATACCGGCCTGTCACGCCGGGGGTCGCGGGTTCGAGTCCCGTCCACTCCGCCAACATGGTAAAGCCTCATAACTCAGCGAGTTTTATGAGGCTTTTTCTTTTTGACGAGCATGAGATCCTGGCGCTTGCGGGCACTGCTTGCTTGCGTCGATTACTCGTACGCCGCCAGTCGCTTCTGCTCATCGGCGCTGAAGCGGGCCTGACGCAATTGCTGCAGCGCCAGTTGCTGGTCCGCTTCGGATAGCTTGGCACTGCCGGCGCTCACCGCTTTCCGTTCCGCCAGATAGCTGGCGATGCGGCTTTTCCAGGCGGCCTCTTCCTGATCGACATCGGCCAGGCGGGCGGCCGCCTCCGGCGTCAGCGCGGCGGCGCGCATCCGGTAGATGTCATCCTGGCTGGCACCCTGTGCCCGCATCTGGTTGACCGCTTCCTCCAGCTTGACGATCGCCAAGGGCGCCTCCCGCTCGGCCCGCAAGGCTGGCGCCATCGCGGCATCGAGTCCGGCCAGTTTTGCCTTCTTTTGCGCTGCCGTGAGCGATGGGTCCTGACTGATTTCCAGGCGCGTTACGGCATCCATATCGTAAGCATCATCGAAGCCGAACATGCCTTGTGTTTCCGTCGTGTTGAAATATTGCGCGCGCATTTCTCGCATCGCTAACAGTCGCGCCCGGGCCGCCGTGATGCTGGCCCCCGCGATGTGCGGGCGCTGTTCCAGCGCCACCAGCGCGCGCTTGTAGTCGAGATAGCGTGCCAGCAGGCGTTTGGCGCCGGTCGCGGCAGCAGGCTTCAGGCGCCGCTCGAGCTCCTGTTCAATTTCCTTGCGGATCGCAGCGAGCGGCTTTTCGCCGACCGCGCTGAGATAGTAGTCGAACATCCGGCGCAGGCGGGCATCGACCACCAGCGCATCGCCGGCTGCCAGCCTGAGATCGCCATCCGGCCGGGTGCCATCCATCGAGCGCACGAACGGGAATAGATTCGCGTCGGCGGCGCGCTGCGGCGCGGCTTCCCGATCATAGTGATGGCGGGCCACGATAAAAAAAACGACGGCCAACAACGCCGTCGCCCCAAGCAAACCAATAGACGGTCTTTTTTTCATTGCAGTCGGTGCGCTTGGTTACAGTCCGAGATTTTGCAGGCGATTGGCCTGTTGCCGATACAGGGTGACCGGATTGGTTTCGAAGATATTGGTCAAGCCGATCAGCTGATTGACTTCATCCAGATGGTTCATCGCATAGTCATCGCGGATCACCCGTCCCAGATGGCTGGAGCAGCTGCTCACCAAACCGTCGTTCTTGGCGCCGTTGAAGGCCAGCGAAGTCAGGGCCAGTGCCGGATCGGAGACGTCAAAGATGTTGGTGTAAGGCTGGGCACCGCTCCATGAGAAATAGGACACGCCGTTGACCTGATACGCACCTTCACCGCAGGCGGTAGTCGGGATCCCCTCCGGATGGGCCGCGTTGAATTTGAGCGTACCGGCCGTGCTGAGCGACATTTCGGCCGCGGCCGAGTCCTGCGGCAGCGATGAGTCGCCCGACAACAGGCCGATCAAGCTGGAAAATCCATTCACAACCGAGGTCAGCACGGTCTGCGACAAGGCCCCCGCCGGCGCGACGCCGACCAGCACGTCGGCCACTGCCGAACCCTTGTTGACGCCGCCGATGCTGGTCACCGAGGCGACCAGATCCGGCCGCACCGACGCCACGTAACGCGCGGTCGGGCCGCCGTGGCTATGGCCGACCAGGTTGACCCTGGTCGCGCCGGTGGCGGCGAGAATCTGCTTGACCTGAGTCAGCAGTTGCTCGCCCCGCACTTCGGTGCTGTTGGCGGCCGACACCTGCGTCACATAGACCTGGGCGCCGTCCGCCCGCAACGCAGCCGGAATGCCATACCAGTAATCCACCGGACCGATGTTGTCGAACCCGAACAGGCCGTGTACCAGCACGATCGGATATCTGGTCTGGGTGTAGCCGGCGGCCCAGGATTGGGCCGGCAGGATGGCCATGGCAAACAGGACGATGCCAGCGAAATTGACGCCATTGAGCCACTTCAAAAGCTGTTGTTGCATTTTGTCTCCTCAGAGGATTTATTTTTTGCTGACTTGCGTCTATTGGTGTCTGCAATTCTTGCGATTCTTGTGACCGCTGAAAATCACCGAATATCGAGCGAGCGCTCGCTATCTTTTTGGATACTAGGTGCGATTGTTGAAATAAGCAATGTGCAGTGCAACATTGCAACAACGTCGAAAATGATGGGTATTGGGCGATATAGACGCTCTTCTCCGCTCAAGCTGCCGGTTTCGTCGGCGCACGTCGATGGCTATTTGGGGGCGGCGAACCGATCCGCGTGGGACTGGCTGTGCGACCCGGCGGCAGGCAGCAATGATGGATTTTGCCGCGCGCGGGGTCCCGAGCGGCCGTCGCCGCCATGCTATAGTTTTGCCCCTGCTGCAGGCGCAAGAAAAAAGCCGAAAAATGATGAAGTCACTGCCCGTCAACTTTACCCTGGCCGAATTTCGTAAGGTGACGCCCCTGGATGAAACCAACATCTGGGTATTTCTGCTGGAACGCCATAGCGATCGCATCGGCGTCAAGCGCAGGGACACGGCGCTCGAGAACCTGAAGAAGATATTCGTGGCGACATTTACGCTGGCCAATTCGGTCGGCTTTCGCGCCATGACCTTGCGCGACCTGTGCCGGGAAACCGGCCTGTCGATGGGCGGCCTGTACGGCTACATCGAAAACAAGGACCAGCTGGCGGCCATCATCGAAGACGTGGTGCGCCATATCAGCGAGGCCGTGCCGACCTGGTTCGCGCACATCGACGCGCCGCTGGATCGGATCGAGTGCATCTTGCGGGCCCAAATCTACATGGCTGAAATCCTGCAGCCATGGCTGTACTTCGTCTTTCTGGAATCGCGCGGCTTGCCGCCGGCGCATCGGGAAATTGCCAAGGCGTCGGAGCTGGGCAGCCAATTGACCATTGCGGCGCTGATCGAACGGACCGGCACCTTTACCCCGGACCAGGCATCCCTGCTGGCGGCCCATTGCATGGCGTTGTTCGAAGACTGGTACGTCAAGCGCTGGAAATACCGCACCACCAGTGTCGACATATTCGCTGATAGCGTGGTGACGCTGTTGCGCGCGCGGATCGGGCAACCTTAACCCTCGCGCCACTGACGCCGCCGACAATGTGGCATCGTGCGTCCGGCCGGTTTCAGTTGTCGCCGCTGCCGCTCGCTGTGCTATGTTCGCCATCGCTGACAAACAGCCCCAGCTGCGGGCTGTCTTCCTCTTCCTCCAGTCGGACCCCGACACCGAGCAGGCGCACCGGCGGCCGGCCGCGCTGGAAGCCGGTTTCCAGCAGCTTGTCGAACTGCGCCTGGTCGAGCACGGTGCCTACGCATTCGGCCGTGGTCTGGCGGAAATCGGCAAAGCGGATCTTGACGTACAGTTTGCGGATATCGCGCTCGGCACCGACGCGTTTGACGCGCGCCTGCAGCGATTCGAACAGCGGCCGCAGATGACCGGCGCAGGCCGCCAGATCGGGTACGTCAGGGGTGTAGGTTTCTTCGACGCTGACCGATTTGCGCTCGCTGTGCGGGCTGACCTCGCGCTGGTCGATGCCGCGGCACAGCGCGTACAGCCGTTCGCCGAACTTGCCGAAATGCTGCAGTAATTTAACTTGCGACCAGCCGCGCAAGTCAGCGCAAGTGTCGACCCCGAGCCGCTGCAACTTGGCGGCGGTGACCTTGCCGACGCCGAACAGCTTGCGCACCGGCAGCGCCGCGACGAAGGCGTCGATCTCATGCGGGCGGATCACGAACTGGCCGTCCGGCTTGTTCCAGTCGCTGGCGATCTTGGCCAGGAATTTGTTGGGGGCGATGCCGGCCGAGGCGGTGATGCCGACCGTGGCCGCGATGCGGGCCCGGATCTCTTGCGCGATCAGGGTCGCGCTGCCCTGGAAGTGCGGCGCGGCAGTCACGTCCAGATAGGCTTCGTCGAGCGACAGCGGCTCGACCAGTTCAGTGTAGTCGCGGTAGATCGCGAGGATCTGACGCGACGCGATCCGGTATTTTTCCATCGCAGGCGGCAGCACCACCAGCCCCGGACAGCGCTGCAGCGCCTGCGAGGTCGCCATTGCCGAATGCACGCCGAAGCGGCGCGCCGCGTAATTGCAAGTCGCGACCACGCCGCGCTGGTCGGCGCGGCCGCCGACCGCCACCGGCAAATCGCGCAGCGCCGGGTCGTCGCGCATCTCGACCGCCGCGTAAAAGCAGTCGCAATCGCAATGGATGATTTTTCGGGAAGGCGGGTTCAAGATCGGATTGCGGCCCTTCGATACGCTACGCTACTCGGGGCGAACGGCAGACCGGCTAATGAATGGTCTGGCCGATCGTAGATGCGGCGCTGCCCTTTTCCAGCTGCACCAGCACCCATGGCCGCACCACCACGCTCCATACCTCAAGCCCGGCGTCCAGCCAGCTACCGGCCTGCGCATCGGTGACCGGCGCGATACGCTGCTCGGCCAGCCATTGCGCGACCGCTGTCTTGTTGTCATTGGCGATCTGCAGCGCAACATCGATCAGATCGAGTTCGTTGCTGACCAGCAGCACCGAACCACCGGCGAAATGGCGCAGCAATTCCGCCCACGCGATGCGCGCGGTTTCCTGGTTCAGGCAGGTACGCAATTCGTTTTGTTGGTCTGAAGCGGTCATGGATTCGATGTTTCGATATTCAGGTTGTCGACATTGCAAATGACGTCAGTACCGTTCAATAGTGCGGCGGCTTCTCGTGCGGCGCACCGGCTTCGCTGCCTTGCCCGGACATATCGCTCAGATGCCGCGCCAGTGCGGCGCACATCACCTCCAGCTCGGTGATTTTCTTTTGCTGTTGGTAGACCAGCTGATTCAGGGTGTCGACCAGGTCTTCCTGACGGGCAATCTTGATTTCAATCTCAATCAGACGTTCTTCGTTCATGCTGTGCATTCTTTCTGAGTGAAAGCGCTGCATTTTAATCCAGAGCGGTCGTTATCGTGATTTTGCACCTTTTGCGAGCAGATCGATACAGGCCTGGTCCGGCCCACCGGACCAGGTGCGGCGACCTGAGCGGTGCCACCAACAGCTGGTCGCGATCGACCGGGTCGCGATCGACCGGCATGCGGAAAAATCGAGGAGGAAAAGAGAATGGAGGCGGGTATTGGATTCGAACCAATATCTGCGGCTTTGCAGGCCGCTGCATGACCTTTTTGCTACCCCGCCACGGGGAACTGCGTGATTTGCCAACACTACTGCCAACACCGCTGCAACTCCCAACATTTTTTATCGGCACTGTGTTGGCGTCTTAGTAACGCTACATTGACGCAACTGGAGGGATTGTATTTTGCGCGAGATCAACAGTTTTCATCAAACAAATATATATGCACGGAAACCGTCTTGCTGCTGGTCATGGTGGTAAGGCGCTCCTTTGCTTAGGGCGTGGCGCTAACAAATCAGGGCTCGCCGTCCCAGTAGTCAAGGCCGTTGTCTGCGCGCTGCAGCACCTCGAAAATCCTGTCGGTGCCGTTCGATGCCATCGCGAGAAATTTGCCCGAATCCGGATATTCGGCCACCTCCGGCGTCTCGCGGGTACTGACCGACAAATACTGCAGCGGCGCGTCGGAGGTATTGATAATCTGGTGCGGATAGGCCGGTCCGGGCGGGATGAACACCACGTCGCCGGCGCGGACCGGCAGCATTTCACCGGCGACCCTGAGCGTGCCGCTGCCGTCCAATATCACGAACATCTCTTCCTGCGCGTGATGGAAATGGTAGGGGCAGGAGCGCTTGCCCGGCGCCACGGTATCGATGCTAGCGCCCAGTTTCTGCGCCGCGGTGCCATGTGCGAGCCTGGCGCAGGCGGTGTCGTACAAGGGTTCGCGCAACTCGCGCTGGGTTGGTGCGTCGTGGTAATTGCGGATCAGTAACCTGGCCAGAGCCTCGGCGTTTTCATTCATAGGGATTTTCCTGTGCTTGATTCATGGAGTGCCATCGACGTCGCTGGCAACCGCGATGCGGACGATTAGCCGTGCTCGCCAGTCGGCTCGACCAGCACCGCCGTGCCGTAGCACAGCACCTCGGTCAGGCCGGCCATCAGTTCGGTCGCGTCATAGTGCATCGCGATGATCGCGTTGGCACCCCGCTGCTGCGCGTGCTGGCACATCAGCTGGTAGGTTTCCGCGCGCGCCTGTTCGCACAGGTTGGTGTAGATCGTGATGTTGCCGCCCAACAGCGATTGCAAGCCACCGAAAATATTGCCGACAATCGAACGCGAGCGCACCGTGATGCCGCGCACCACACCCAGGTTGCGGACGATCTTGTGGTTGGGCAGGACCAGCGCGGTGGTGACCATGGAATCTTGCATGCATGCTCCTATGTAGTAGTAGCCAGTAACTAGTTAGTAACTAGTAATAGAGCAGATTGGAGGCCCGAAAGTGATCCGGGCCTATCTCTGAATCCTGCGTTGGAAATTTTCTTGAATGCCGCCGATGGCGCCAGCGTCGTCAAGACTTGCTCGCCAATTCTATACGAGCGTCGCCATGTGCAACAAAATGCCATGCGCCCGCCGCCCGCGCTGGGGCACACGGCAGCGTATCGCCGCGTCAGCCGACGTGCACGGCTTTTGCAATGTATTGCTGGATATCGTTGGGCTCGAACCAGGACACGTTTTTCGCGATTTCCTCGGCGACCAGTTTTTGCGCTTCCTTGCTCAGGTTCTGCCGCATCAGGCCGAGGAACTGCGGTGGCGCGATCATGCAGATCCGGTCGTAGCGATGCTCGATCCTGCCGCGGTCCAGATAGCGGCTGACTTCCTTTGAAAACAATTCGGTTTCGTGCTGCACCGCGTCGGCCTTTGGCGACGCGATATGCGCTTGCTGCTGTGCGCCGCCACCACCGCCACCGCCACCGCTGTTACCGTAACCGTCACTCACCAGTTCACGATTGCTGGCGCGCCCTTGCGGGTTGGCCAAGTCGGCGATTTCGCGATAATTTGGTTCGGTCCCCAATCGCTCGAAAATCCGCGCGCGACTGCTGTCCGCGGCAACAATCCAGGTCGTTTGCATGTGCGTCTCCGGTTGAGTGTTATCTTGTTCGACCGGCAGAAGATGGAATTTGTTCTAGTTAGTTGATACTTAACTGAGACTTAAGCGAAATTAGGTACTTGATGCGAATCGCCTGCCTGCGATGCGTTCAACCCATGCAACCGGTTCGGGCGACGGAGCGAGAAAGGCGCGATTGCACGAGTCTTCACTGTCGACCAGCGTGCCATCGAGTTCGACGATTACGCAGATTTCGGGCAGGGAATGGGCGTCCCATCAGCCGGGCGCGGTAGCACAAGCACAGCGCTCAAGCCGCCTTTGGTTTCGCCAGCAAGCCCTTGAGGCGGGCCAGCCGCTCCTGCGGCGTAATAATCTCAGCCTCGGTCGGCACCGCGTCGCCTTCATCGAGCTTCATTTCCTTGATGAAGCGCGACATGTCGCAGTGCACCGCCTCGCCGGCGCGCTTGCGCTTCTTGCACCAGGTGATGTGCAGGCTGCGCTGGGCGCGGGTGATGCCGACGTACATCAGGCGGCGCTCCTCCTCGATGCGGGCGGCCAGCAGCTCGATCGGGGCGTCCGGGTCACCCTTGTGCGGCAGGATGCCCTCCTCCACGCCAACCAGGAACACGTGCGGAAATTCCAGGCCTTTCGATGCGTGCAGGGTCGACATGCGCACCGCGTCCGGCTCTTCATCCTTGCCGTCGAGCATGGTCATCAGCGCGACCATCTGGGTCAGGTCGAGCAGGCTGCGCTGGTTGCCGTCGCCTTCCTTGCCGCCGTTGCCCTTGTCCTTCAGCCACTGGGTGAAGTCGAGCACGTTCTGCCACTTGTTCTGGGCCTGGCGGTCGTCGAAGCTGTCGTACAGATAGCCTTCGTAGTTGATCTCTTTCATCATGTCGTCCAGCAAGCTTGCCGCGTGCCCTTCGCGGTGGGCGTGCGCTTCCAGCTGATTGATGAATTCGCCGAACTGGCGCAGCGGCTGCAGCTGGCGCTCGGCCAGCTTGGCTTCGATGCCGCCCTTGAACACCGCGTCGAACAGCGAGCATTGCCATTGGCCGGCGAATTCGCCGAGCGTGGCCAGCGTGCTCTGGCCGACGCCGCGCTTGGGGGTGGTGACGGCGCGGATGAAGGCCGGGTCGTCGTCGGCATTGGCGATCAGGCGCAGGTAGCTGATGATGTCCTTGATCTCGGCGCGGTCGAAGAAACTCTGGCCGCCCGACATGGTGTACGGAATCCGTTCGCGTCGCAGCGCCTTTTCGAACACGCGGGCCTGGTGGTTGCCGCGGTACAAGATGGCGTAATCGGAAAACTGCGCGCGCCGCTCGAAGCGATGGGCCGACAGCATGATCGCGACCTGATCGGCTTCCTGTTCGTCGTCGGCCACGCCGAGCACCTTGACCGGGTCGCCCAGGCCATGTTCCGACCACAGCGCCTTGTCAAACAGCTTCGGGTTGTTGCCGATCACCGCATTGGCGGCCTGCAGGATGCGGGTCGACGAGCGGTAATTCTGCTCCAGCTTGATGACGCGCAAATCCGGGAAATCGACTTGCAGTGTCTTCAGGTTCTCGATGGTGGCGCCGCGCCACGCGTAGATCGCCTGATCGTCGTCGCCGACGGCGGTAAACATCGGCTTCTTGCCGATCCCGGTGACCAGCAGTTTCACCAGTTCATACTGGCAGGTGTTGGTGTCCTGGTACTCGTCGACCAGCAGGTAGCGCAAGCGGCGCTGCCATTTGTCGCGCACCGCTTCATTGCTGCGGAACAGCTCGACCGGCAGCCGGATCAGGTCGTCGAAATCGACCGCCTGATAGGCCGACAGCGTCGCCATGTAGCTGCGGTAGATGCGCGCGGCTTGCGCCTCATCTTCATCCTTGGCTTGCCGCAGCGCGGCTTCCGGCTCGATCAGGCCGTTTTTCCACAACGACATCGCGCCCTGGATGCGACGGATCAGCTGCTTGTCGGTGGTGATCGCCAGATCCTGCACGATCGAGAAGCAGTCGTCACTGTCCATGATCGAGAAGCGGTCCTTCAGGCCCAGCTCCTTGGCTTCCTGGCGCAGGATCTTGACGCCGAGCGAATGGAAGGTCGAGACCGTTAGCTGCTTGGCCTGCTTCGGCTCCTTCAATAGCTTGGCGATGCGTTCCTGCATCTCGGTCGCGGCCTTGTTGGTGAAGGTCAGCGCGGCGATGTTTTTGGCGTCGTAACCGCAATCCTCGATCAGGTGCGCGATCTTTTGCGTGATGACGCGGGTCTTGCCGGAGCCGGCGCCGGCCAGTACCAGGCAGGGGCCGTCCAGGTATTTGACGGCCTCGCGTTGCGGTGCGTTCAGGCCGAAGGGCGGGGAATTGGACATGCGGGAACCGGGTGAGATGCAGATGCGGATGGGCGGACTAGCGCTGCATTGTAGCAGTGCGTCGGTGCCCTGGAAGCGCGCTGGCCGATCTTTTTATGAGGCCTGGCAATCAAAATATACTGGACTGTGTATTTTTCAGAGCCCAATGAATACATGGCCAATACGGCATATTCTGGCAATACTCCCTGAAAATTGCTTAATTGACAGGTGTGGTGCGGGGCCACGACAAGCCTTGATGCATATCAAAAGCATCGTCAAATCGCTGTCCATTATGAAAGCAGGGTTTGACGACCGGTCGCTCGTTGCCGGCCTGCCAACGTCATGCTCGCCCGACGCAATCGCGTCAGAACTCTGACGGAGGTGGATCATGGCTGGCCTGACAACAGAAATGCTGGACAACTTCAAGTCGACCCTGCGCGGACCGATGCTGCAAGCGGGCGATGCCGGCTACGACACCGCCCGCAGCATCTGGAACGCGATGATCGATCGCCACCCGGCACTGATCGTGCGCTGCGCCGGCGTGGCCGACGTGATGGCGTCGGTCAACTTCGCGCGCCAGCACGAACTGCTGCTGGCGGTGCGCGGTGGTGGCCACAATATCGCCGGCAATGCGGTGTGCGACGGCGGCCTGATGCTCGACATGTCGCTGATGAAATCGGTACAGATCGACCCCGAGGAAAGGCTGGCCTATGTCGGCCCGGGCGCGACGCTCGCCGATTTCGACCACGAGGCGCAAGCCTTCGGGCTGGCGACGCCGCTCGGCATCAATTCGACCACCGGCGTGGCCGGCCTGACTCTGGGCGGCGGCTTCGGCTGGCTCAGCCGCATGCATGGCTTGACGGTCGACAACCTGCTGGCGGCCGAACTGGTCAGCGCCGATGGCCAGCGCGTGCACGCCAGCGACAGCGAGCACGCCGACCTGTTCTGGGCGCTGCGCGGCGGCGGCGGCAACTTCGGCGTGGTGACCCAGTTCACCTTCCGCCTGCATCCGGTCGGACCGCAGGTGCTGGCCGGGCTGATCGTATTTCCGCACGCGCAGGCCAAGCAGGTGCTGACGCAGTACCGCGATTTCGTCGACAGCATGCCGGACCAGCTCAGTGTGTGGGCCGTGTTGCGCCAAGCGCCGCCGCTGCCGTTCCTGCCGCCCGAGGTGCACGGCCAGAACGTGGTGGTACTGGCGTTGTTCTACCCCGGCAACGTGGACGAGGGCATGCGGTTGATCGCACCGATGAAAGGCTTCGGCCAGCCGCTCGGCGACCATATCGGCGCGATGCCGTACAGCGCGTGGCAGCAAGCCTTCGATCCGCTGCTGACGCCGGGCGCGCGCAACTACTGGAAGTCGCATAACTTCAGCAAACTCAACGACGACGCGATTGACACTGTGATTCGCTATGCCGGCGACCTGCCGTCGCCGCAATGTGAAATCTTCATGGGCCTGATCGGCGGTCAGGCCAGCCGCGCCGCGCCGGATGCCACCGCCTACCCGCACCGCGATGCGCTGTACGCGATGAACGTGCACACCCGCTGGAGCGAGCCGGCCGAAGACGACAAATGCATAGGCTGGGCCCGGGATTTCTTCAACGCGGCGGCGCCCTACGCCAGCGGCAGCGTGTACGTCAATTTTCTGACGCAGGACGAAGCGGGACGCATCGGCGCCGCCTACGGGCCGAACTACCAGCGTCTGGTGCAGGTGAAGAACAAGTACGATCCGGATAACCTGTTCCGGCAGAATCAGAATATCAAGCCCGATTTCGACAGCGGGTGCTAGGCGGCGCGGCATGCAGCCGAGGGCAATCGCATGTGGATCGTTGCTGGCTAAGGCTTTTAGCCCCTTCCCCCTCGCAGGGGGAAGGGCGTAGCAGGGAATTCGGGCAGCATGTTGCCCGCCTGCGAAGCGGTATCCGCTTGCAGGCGGATACCGCTACGCAGGCAGGAGGCATGCCTCCTGCATTCCCTGCTCCGCCCCTAACCCTCCCCCTGCAAGCATGTCCTGAGCTTGTCGAAGGAGGGGAGGGAACTCCGCCGCACCAATGTTCATGCGACCAACCGCAACTTGTCCCGCAGCGCCGCTTGTTGTACCTTTACACCTGATACAAAAAGCACGATAAAACAGGCGTTTTTTGCCATGTTTTACCGCAGGATGATGAACCGAATTATGCAACAGGAGAACGCATGAACCGCAACCCCTCCGGGAGCCGCTGCTCCGGCAACCGCTGCTTCGGCAGCCGCTGGAATCTGAAACAGCTCGCGCGCATCATGATCGGTGCGAGCGCGCTGGCCGCCGGCGCGCTGAGTGCCGCGCCCGCCAGCGCGCAGGAAGAAAAGATCCTGAACATCTACAACTGGTCCGACTACATCGCCGACGATACCATCAAGAATTTCGAGAAAGAGACCGGGATCAAGGTCCGCTACGACCTCTTCGACAGCAACGAGATCCTGCACGCCAAGCTGGCGGCCGGCAAGAGCGGCTACGACATCGTGGTGCCATCGGCGCATTGGGGCCGGCTGCAGATCGACGCCGGCCTGCTGCGCAAACTCGACAAGAGCAAGCTGCCGAATCTGGCCAATCTGGATCCGGTAATACAGGCGCAACTGGCCAAGGTCGATCCGAACAACGATCATCTGGTCGACTGGCTGTGGGGTTACACCACGGTCGGCATCAATATCGACAAGGTCAAGGCGGCGCTGGCGTCCGGTGCCTACCCGCTGCCGATGCCGGACAATGCGTGGGATCTGGTATTCGACCCGAAATACGTGACCAAGCTAAAATCCTGCGGCGTGTCCTTCCTCGATACGCCATCTGAAATCCTGCCGGCGGCGCTGCATTATCTGGGCAAGAATCCGTTCTCGAAGGCGAGCAGCGATTACCAGGATGCCGGCCGCCTGCTGAAGAAGATCCGGCCGTCGGTGACATTGTTCAGTTCATCCGGCTACATCAACGACATGACGAACGGCGCGATCTGCGTCGCACTGGGCTGGTCCGGCGACATCAACATCGCGCGCCAGCGTGCGATCGACGCCAAGAACGGCAACAAGATCGAGGTGCTGATCCCGAAGACTGGCGCGATGCTGTTCTTCGACACGATGGCGATCCCGACCGATGCCAAGCATCCGAACAACGCGCACCTGTTCATGAATTACATCATGCGTCCGGAAGTGCACGCCAGCCTGACCAACAAGGTGTTCTACGCCAATCCGAATGCCGCCAGCATCAAGTTCGTGAAGAAGGATATCGCCGACAACAAGACCGTGTTCCTGTCCGATGCCGACAAGAAGAAGATGTACACGCCGGAGCCGGTCAGCGCCGATATCCGGCGCCTGGTGACGCGCACGTATACGGCGTTCAAGAGCGGTTTGTAAGTTGCCCGCTTGTCGTTGATTGCGGCCGCTGAATGCGGCCGTTTTTCATGCGGGCGTGCCAAAGAAACTTTGAATATCGTTGGAAATGCAGTCCTTGCTTGTGATTGCCGATCGCGCGGCGCAGTGAAATATGCAGCAAGAGCTCGATAAAAACCGTCTGCATGAACGAGCGAACCCGTCATGGCGGCGGGCTGACAGCGATTCTTTATGCAGGGTTAGCGCGCTGGTGGGCCTTTGAGCTCGACCACATTACCCTCCGGGTCGGCGACATAGATGGAAGGGCCCTCCCCTTCTGCACCGTAGCGTGAACCGACCGGGCCAGCCGCGACGCCATACGCCTCCAGATGGCTGCGAATGCTCGGTTCGTCGAATGGCTCCACCCGCAGGCAGAAGTGATCAAGGTTGCGCGCTTCCTTTCCGGGCGCCGCGCCGCCAGCTTTGCCGAGTTTGCCATCGACGGGTATCAGATCAATGATAGATCGGCCAGCGCGCAACTGGACCAAGCCAATTTCGTCTTGCCGTCGTTCTATGGTGCACCCGAGCGCGCCGCAGTAGAAGCGAAGCATGCTGTCGAGGTCTACAACGCGCAGTACAAGGTGATCGATTTCGCGAATATGGATCATAAGGTGGGTGGGTGGTAGCTGATTAACGACGCGGTATAACACCCCGATTTTGTCGTTTCGAGGCGAACCAATCCTTGGGCTTCGTGGCGCATTGAGGTGATTTTTTATCCGATCTGTCAGTGTGCCTCATGTTCGCTGCAGCAGGCAAGTCATGCCCACGCAGTACGAATGGCATTTCAACGGTCGGCCACCGATCGTACGGGCTCATTGCCGCCCGGAGGTGATTTGGTTGACCATGGCGCGTATGGCTGAGATCTGCACGCCTTTCTTGTTGGCGTAATTTTCGCCGGTGTAACCCCACCAGTCCCAGCAGCCGTTAGGATTAAGGCCAGGGATTGAAACTGCCTGAGGGAATAGCACGACAATATTATTGGTATCGGCCCAGGCGACGTAGCCTGCGTGCCGCACAAAAGTCGTGCCATAGTACAAGCCACCACCCGGTGGCGATTTCAGCGGCAGATAGTCTTGACCCTGCTCACATCCGTGCAACGCAATGTGCAAGCGGCATGCGCCGCCACCGGCACAGGCAGTAGGGATGTACACCCAACCTGTGGTGTCCATGCCAGTAAGCCACGAGAAAATGGTTTTGGGCAGGTACGGTGTCTGGTCGAACTTAACGAAGCGGCCGGTCGGCGCCCCCTTTCGCGGCGCTTGGAGCGGCCCATAGATCCACCCCAGGATTTCCTTCGCGCCATCGAAGTGGCACTTGCCGATATAGGGGGAGTCTGTGATTGCGCAGCCATTGCCATAGGCTACTGTCGGCATGGTGTGGCCCGCGTTGGGCAATAGAGTCTTGGAGATATTCTGCGCAGGTACGGAAAATCGCTGGTAGTAATCGGCAAGTTGCGCCGCCACCGCACTGGGAACAACCTCGTCCTTTCCGCCAGCAAATATGAACACGCGTTGCCTGGCAAGATTGTCAGGATTATCAATCAGGTCTTTGGCGGCGAAGCCGCGTGTGGCAAGCGCAAGTGCCGGGACGTCGGCACTGGTCGGGGAAACATTGCACACTAGATGAGCGGGGTCCAGCGTGCAGGAGCATTGCGTGGTTGCGCTGACCACGTTGTTCTGGCTACAAAAATACGGGCCGCCCGCAATAACGCCCGCGCCTTTGACGATGGCAGAGTGCGCGACCTGAAACTGAACCGACATGAAGCCGCCAGAGGAAATGCCGGAAACCGAGGTTTCAGCGATGTCGATGTTAAGCGCGGGAAGCGCTGGTGGTGGCTGACTAAGACCGGGCAGCGGCAGCGCGGCCAAACACGCAACTAGCAAGGGCAGCATCGCCATCACCGGGCGGCTCTTCCATATCATCGATATCATCGATACCATCGACACCGCAAAAAGAAGCGTCAAGGCACTTTCCAGCATGAATGACATGGAGTTCTCCGTTCTTGAGATTACCCAAAAAAAAGCTGAGACGATTTTATCCATCCAGCGATAGAACCCGGCTTAATTGCTCCGAGACGACGCGTGAAATCAAAAAACCGCGAGCAGAAAAGATCAACCCCGTGATGTCGGCGGGGTTGGGCAAGTCTTTATAGATTTGTTAGCCATGCATTGCGCTACGTTCAAGCGTTTGCTTCATGGCGATTATTCCCTGGTCGATCATCGCTCCGATCGCGCCTGCCAATTCATTGGGCAGCAAGTCGGCAATCCACACAACGCGCGTTTGTTCTTGACCTTCGGCAAAGACCTGCACAGATGCGTTGTGGTGTGTGAGTTTTCCGCCAACCGCAGACCAGACGAGCCGGCGCGCCTCGTCGTTCACATCGACGATCAACTCGCGTGCGACTAAGCCATTGGCGAAAGTGACGATTCTCGCGCCTTCCTCAAGCTGGCAATCGACTACGAAACCGGGCACAAGGCGCACATGAATTTGCCCGACGTCGCGCACGGCGGCCCAGACATGCTCGGGGTGGGCTTGGATCAAGATTTCTCTGCGGATGGATGCCATGTGCTTTACTCCTTTGATGAGCGCGTGAAACGGAACGGAATGGCTAACGTGAAGGTAAGGGGCTGCGCGCTTTTGCGCAGTCCCTCGATTGACTATACGCAGGGTTAGGCGTCCGCCGACAAATCATCTCGCGCCAAAACCCGAATTACTGTATCGGGTCAAGGAACGGTGTTTCTGGATCGCTCGCATAAAATATCACCACCCGAAGCGGCTCGGCACTACTGCGGTTGTAGCCCGTCATCTTTACGTTTGGCGGTTCCACGAATGCTTGTCCAGCCTTCACGACGACCGGCGCACGCCCCTCTAGCTCTAACGTGAATGTACCGTCCAAGACGTACACAGTCACCGGGAATCGATGCGTATGGAACGGGGTCTTATCACCTGGCTTGATACTTGCCGTCAGGACGCGCACTTCCTGCCTTTCGCCCTTGGGCATGCCAGATACGACCTCTTTCAAGATCATTTCGGGTCTTGCAGTACCCTGCGCTTGCGCCATCGACGACAAACCAATGAACAGAGCGGCAAACAACAGGGTAGATCGGATCGAAATGTTCATACGTAATTTTCTTTCGTCGTTGTCATGGAACCGTGAGTGTCTTGAGAAGACGCCTAACTTGATTTACACCGACAGCAAAGTCTGTGTAACCTGGCCCCAAGCCATCTAACCTGGCCGACCAACTCAACACAAACGCTTGCCGCGGGGTGGTTTTGACGATGCACTGTATAAAAAACAGTGCCGTATAAAAATGAAGAACATCACCCAGTTTATCCCGTGATGCCCAAAAGACAAGACCTGCCAAGGCATTGGATCAGCTAAAGCGCGATATTCGCGATAAGTTGTTCATGGCGGATCAATACAATTAACTTGCTAGGCCAGAGGCGCGCGCCGATCGGGCGCGTCCGCTGCGGCGCCAGGCCGGGCCACCGCTCCCATCTCCCTAGCCGTCATCGCTCCAGAAGCGCTCCATCGCGATGTAGATATATGAGGCAGACCATCCAATCAACAGGAGACCGTTGAGACCCTCCATGCCAGCGAGTAATCGCAACTCTCCTTTGGGAACGATGTCCCCGTATCCGATGGACGTGTACGTTTCCCCCAAAAAGTACATGCAGAGTGTCAGCGACGAGGAGCTGGCTTGGCCCAGCGGACCGGCGTCGAAGTATAGGACGAGCACGTAGAACGCAACGGCATACAGAAATATTTCCGCGACATGGGCGAAGAACGCCGCAAAGATGACAACAATGAGTTTTGCCCGTGCGGCCATATTGAGTGTCGGGAGGCCGACAGCCAACATGCGCAGAACTTCGTAGTGAATGAGCGTTGTGAGCACGAGGAGCACAACGCCGAAGGTGCCAACTAATGCCATCGTTTCCTCCCTGGAGGCTTCCCCGTCCTTAGCCGACGGATGCAATGAACTGGCCGAACCAGACCAGCCCGTGCGGCCAAAGATCGAGCTTGGCCGCCGATCCGATATGGCCAAGGGCTCCGACGTCGATGAGGCGCGAGCCCCAAGCGGAGGCGAAGGCTTCGGCGCGCTCAAAAGCTACGCGCTCATCGTTGCGGCTGGCGAGAACGACGGATGGAAATGGGAGCCGCTGCATGATGATGGGGTCGAACCCGCGCATGGGATTCCCCGGCGTTCCGGCGAAGCGGTCGACGTCTGACGTCGCAACCAAGAGGGCCCCCGCCACCGCCTTGGTGTCCGCCTCCTGCGACCAGCGCGTGGCCAGCGCCGTTCCAAGACTGTGCGCAACTAGTGTAGTGTTGCATTCTTGATGCTTCGTATTGAAATTCCGCACTTGAAAGGCT
>NZ_JBHRTP010000110.1:0-8633 GCF_042646465.1 Pseudundibacterium arcticum | reverse complement strand
GAACTCGCGTCCTATCTCAACCTGTCCCCAGAAACCCTCAGCCGACTCAAACATCAAGGCAAAATCTGAGGTCCAGTGCGCCACCCAAACTGCAACACCAGGATCACCACATTCTCTCGTAACACCTGTCGTAACAATCGCTGGTAGCTTTCGGGTCCCAGCCGATTCCGGATTCGGATTCCGGGAGCCCGGGCCACGTCCGAGACGACGGACAGCGGAGCAGTGGCAATCAGCATGGCGAGGCCGATCTGGCGGATATGCCGAAGGTCAGGGCCTGCGGCGACTTGCCTACCAGGAAGCAGAGATTGAGTATCTGCGTCATCGGTACGGCGCCCAGACCAAGTGCGCCAAAGTAAATGACCAGCGGTGGCACCGCTACATTGACCGATCCCGACAGAAACCCGGCGAGCAGACCGACTAGAAGCGCTGAACTGCGCGGGTGTCGTTTCAGCACCGACCAATCGAGACTACGAAAGCGGGCCTGCTGGAGATACACCACAATCATTACAGCGAGCCGCAACTTCAACGACTTCGGGCCGGCGATACGCCCTGCATGGAGGAAGCCGGCGTCGTTGGTTGATCAACGAAAGGTGCGAGGACTCCTCGCACGGGTTCTCGCCTGGGAATGACGCGGTAAGTTCTTAGTCATGCTCCGCGTAGTTTCTATAAGTAAATAAGACTTGCTGTCTTGATACCAGTCATCATCGCTACGATGGGACTCAAGATAATCAGAAAGCCGAAGCCGGGAACACCGTGCGCCATTGCTGCGATTGCTAGAAACAGAGGTGGCCCCGCTTGTTAGGACAGCGTTTTAGCTTTTTAAGTGGAAACTCTGCAGCGTAGGGTTATGCACGGGCGTGCGTAGGGTTATGCACGGGCGTGCGTAGGGTTATGCACGGGCGCGTGTGCTGCTCTTCCATCAAGCACGAGCGCATGCGCCGGTGTATAACCCGGATTCCCATCAAGCAGCCTGCAATTGATAGGGGGTGTCGAAGTAGACCATGTCCGGCGTTTTGCGGTCAAGCGACGAGTGTGGCCGAAAGCGATTGAAGAAGTCCAGGTAGCTGCCCAGTTTGCGGCGCGCTTCGACCACGCTATCGCAGGCATGCAGATAAACGTGTTCGTACTTCACGCTGCGCCACAGCCGTTCCACAAAGACGTTGTCGACCCAACGGCCCTTGCCATCCATGCTGATCTGGATGTTGTTTTCCTTGAGCACGCTGGTGAATTCGTGGCTGGTGAACTGGCTGCCCTGGTCGCTGTTGAAGATATCTGGCGTGCCGTATTTGTCAATCGCTTCGTTGAGCGCTTCGACGCAAAAATCGGCTGTCATGCTGATCGATACACGATGGGAGAGCACCTTGCGCGTGGCCCAATCAACGATGGCCACAAGGTACACAAAGCCCCGCCGCATCGGGATGTAGGTTAAATCAGTTGCCCAGACCTGGTTCGGTCGATCAATGACCAGATTGCGCAGCAAGTACGGATAAATTCGGTTCTCCGGATGCGGTTTGCTGGTGTTGCGTTTGCGGTAGATGGCTTCGATGCCCATCTTCTTCATGAGCGTGCCAACATGGCGACGACCGACTTCGGTGCCCTCCAGGCCCAACATGTCGCGCAACATGCGTGAGCCGGCAAACGGATACTCCAGATGCAGCTCGTCCATGCGTCGCATCAGCGCTAGATCGCTCTCTGGCACGGGCTTGGGCAGGTAGTAGACATTCGAGCGCGACAGCTCCAGCAGCGCCGCCTGGCGCGTGACAGACAACGCGTGGGTCTTGTCGATCATTTCTTTGCGCTCGCACCGTCCATACGACCGAGCGCGACGGCCAAAAAATCAATCTCCATCGCCTGTTGACCAATCTTGGCGTGCAGCGAACCGATGTCCGGCACGGCGGCGGCTTCCTTGCGTTCGGCTGCCGTGGCGAAAATCTCGGTTGAACGCATGATCAATTCCGATTTCCACTGTGTGATCTGGTTCGTGTGCACGTCATATTGCACGCTCAGTTCGGCCAGCGTCTTCTCGCCCTTGATTGCCGCCAAGGCGACCTTGGCCTTGAAGGCCGCTGTGTGATTTCTTCTCGTACGTTTCATTCCTGCTCCTAATACGCGCATCGCGCGTTCTCATTTGAGCAGAATTTCCACTTAGACGCTTGTCTGAATTTTCAGCGCCACTTCTAAACAACCACCAGTACAAGCGTCATTGGCGACTGCATAATGTGCGCGGATCAAGCAGGCAGGAAGCTCCGTAGAAGTAATGTCAGTGCCAAACACCATTCGCAAACTCCATATCGCATATCCGATATCGTGATTAGACATCGATGTCTCACCCTTCTACAATGTATTTAAAGAAAGATTTAATTTAACTAGGAGTGCATGCCATGTCTACATTGACCACAAATGCTTCAACCCAAATGAATACCGATAAAGCGCCTTTGACTTTGAGTGTCGCTTCGTTCATTGCTGCGTTGTTTGCAGTCAATCTGCGTGAATCGCTCGATGCAGCGACCGGCGGCGATAAATCGGACGCTGCCTTCACATGGGGCATGTAAGTTACTGCCGATAGCGCATTGACAAAAACAAGATCGGGTAACAGATCATCCGGTGCAATTACGGATATTGCAACCCGATCGCTTTGTTGAATTAGAAGTGCATTGTGAAACAAGCGCCGAGCAAGCAATAGCGGTCAAAGGCTTTTTGTCATATGTCATATCCTTTGCCCGCTATCTTCACCATCAAAACGCCCAACGCCAAATCAGGCCATTGCCTCGAGTCGTACCTGACCACTCTCTTCCGTCATCGTCCTGGCAAGAAGTTTTACCAGCGCGTACACCGTATCAATATGTGGCGTCGGTGTGTTGGTAAGTCGCCCCAGCTCAACCACCGATCCCACTAGCGCATCAATCTCCGGGCCGCGCCCCGCCTCAACATCCTGCAACATTGACGTCTTGTGCTTGCCAACTTTTTCAGCACCTGCAATGCGTTTTTCGAGCGGCACGCGGAATTCTATACCGAGTTTGTTGGCCACTGCCTGAGCTTCACGCATCATGTTGGCAGCGAGTTCTCGCGAAATCGGGTATTGGCAAATATCGACCAAAGTTGAATGTGACAGCGCGCTGATCGGATTGAAGGTCAGGTTGCCCCACAGTTTGAGCCAGATTTCGGCGCGAATATTCTCCAGCACCGGCGCTTTGAAGCCGGCATTAATAAAGCATTCTGAAATTTTCGTGACACGGTGACCGACGGAACCATCCAGTTCACCTACCGGGAAACGGTCACCCTCAATGTGCCTGACGACGCCCGGTGCGATCAATTCGGAGGCCGGATATACCACGCACCCAATGACGCGTCTTGCTGGAATTTTTTCGCCGATCATCCCGGTCGGATCCACGCTCTTCACGTGGCGTCCCTCAAACTCACCTGCGTGCTTGTAAAAATACCAGTAAGGTATGCCGTTCTGCATTGTGACTACTGCAGTGTCAGGGCCGAACAGCTTAGGTAGATCGTCCGCGACCGCTTCCACCTGGTGCGCCTTCAATGCAAGAATCACGATGTCCTGCGGACCCGCCTCCGCATAGTTCGAGGTGGCCTTCACGTTGGTCGCAACGTGCTCGACACCGTCTTGCATAATGAGCTTCATACCGTTCTTGCGAATGGCAGCAAGATTCGCACCGCGGACGATGAACGTCACATCCTCGCCGGCCAATGCCAGTTTCACACCGACGTAGCCGCCGATCGCGCCTGCTCCTATGATCGCAATTTTCATTTACACAGTCCCTGGAAAAAAATTATTGGAAGCGGTTGCTAAGCTTTCCGATGCCGTCAATCTCTACCTCGACGGTGCTACCCGGCTTCATTGAACCGACACCGACCGAGGTTCCACACAATATAATGTCGCCAGGGTTCAGCGTCATGTCCCTCGATATCATGCTCACGAGTTGTCGCACCGAAAAGAGCATGTCGTTGATCGGATAGTCTTGCCTGATCTCGCCATTGAGAACCGTCTTGACGACGAGCATTGCGGGATCGAGGCCAGTCGCCACCACCGGTCCGAATGGACAGAATGTATCAAAACCTTTTGCGCGAACCCACTGCGCAAAAGACGGGTCGCGGTTAAGAATGTCGGCGACCGTTACGTCATTGGCACAGGTATAGCCAAAGACGTAATTCATCGCATATTCTTCGGACACTTCCTTGCATGTCTTGCCGATCACAATGCCAAGCTCACCTTCGAAAACGACTTTGCCATCGCAAGACGGTTTACGGATCGTTTCATGCGGGTTGAGATACGAGTTCGGTGCCTTGATCAAATACAAGGGTTCAGCCGGAGTCGCCAAATTCAATTTCTCACCGAGCGCGCGGAAGTTATTCCACATCGCGATGATCTTGCTCGGCTGAGTAGGTGTCAGAAGCCTGACATCACCCAGCTTCACAGTCATATCCGTGGGCTCGGGCTTGTCAAACATGTCACCCCGACAAACCCGAATCTGGTTGCCTTCAAGCGTACCGAAGCGGACGACTCCACCCTCATTAAAACGAACCCAGCGCTGTACCATTTTGATGCTCTCTTTTCAAAGGCGAGATTAGACTAGCTTCCCTCGATTTGTTTACTGGCGGGTCATGCGCTACTTGACCTTCAAGGAAAAATTCGCGCACGGCACGTTCACTCGGCTCATGAGCGTGGACCCTCCATCGCTACGCCGACTTTTTGGCGCGGTACGACGCTGACACTCTCAGAATTTTCCTCATTTGCACTCTCGATAAAGCGTTTGCGCATGGGAGACAACACAAATTTCGCTGCGATAGCGGCAGCTATCGTGATACCGGAAGCCGCGATAAATACCCGGTCCCAGTTGCCACCTGCCGATAACACGGATGCCAGCGGAACTAGCAATGAAGCCGTCCCTTTCGCGGTGTACAGTGTGCCAGCGTTACCCGCCGCGAATTTGACGCCAAACGTATCAGCACAAATCGCAGGGAAAATTGAAAAGATCTCGCCCCAGAAAAGAAAGACCAGTGCTGCGAACGTCATGAAAGCGATCGGATCATGACCAAACTTCATGAGTCCGAGCATCGATACGCCTTCACCGAGAAAGACGATGAACATGGTATTTTCACGGCCGATCCTGTCAGAGATAAAACCACACAGAGGACGCGTAAAGCCGTTGCAAAGATTATCGATCGACAGCGTCATCGTCAACAGCGGCAAGGTGAGTCCAAATAGCGAAATCGGCAACTTCGCCAGGCCATAATCTTTAGCGATCGGGCCAAGTTGTGCGGTCGCCATCAGACCACCTGCAGCGACTGCCACGAACAGCAGATAAATTAACCAGAAGACGGGCGTCTTGAGCATTCTCCCAGTAGAGTAATCGACCTTGGTTGTTACCAGTCTCGGCGCTGCCTTCACACCTACTGGCGCCTTTGGCCTCACCATGAACAGCGCCAGGATAAAAATACATATGCCCTGGAAAATGCCGAAAAACTCGAACGCATGTTGATATCCAGAACTCTGAATCATGTTTGCGATTGGAATGACGGTGACTGCCGCTCCGGCGCCAAATCCTGCCGCCGTCAACCCGGCCGCCAAACCGCGCTTGTCCGGAAACCACTTGAGCGCATTGCCAACGCAGGTGCCATACACACAACCGGCGCCGATACCGGCGATCACGGCAGCTAGGTAAAGCTCGGCAAGCGTTGTCGCATGCGCGTCAATCACCCACCCGATGGCGGCGAAGACAGCACCTATCGCAACGACGGGACGCGGTCCAAACTTATCAACCAACCAACCCTCTATCGGAACGAGCCAGGTCTCGACCAGGATAAAAATCGAGAACGACAATTGAATTGCGGATAAGCCCCAATGATTCTTGGCCTCGATGGGACTCACGAACAGGGTCCAGGCATATTGGAGATTGGCTACCAATCCCATACATATGATCCCGAAAACCAGCTGGACCCAACGATTGCTCGACTTTCTGCTATAGACATTGCTGTCAGTCGCGGTTTGACTATGGTGGTTCATGAAGTTTATCTCCTGGATATCTTTGTAATATTTATGGTCACTATGGTCTGCGTGAGTTTCTTTACTGGTTTGCTATTGCTTCGTGCACTTAGTACTGAAATATTACATCCCTAGATGAGACGCAGCGTCGCTACAATGAACCCAATCGCCGTCTGACTGAGTGAATGGCGCATACCACTTTTCAACTCAGGTCCACACGCTCGTTTGTCCCGCCGCGGTTCAATCAGACCTGCTGAGCATGACTTAAGCACATTACAATTTGCTGTCGTCCCGGCCAAGGCGGGAACGATATTGCAATGCTCGGCGTTGTCATTCATTTTCGTAAATCTCAATCGCTTGGGGAGATTGTGCGAGAACCGTTTGGCGTTATCCTTGACCGCGGTTAAGATTCGAAGACTGCGATTATTTAACTGCGCGCTGAAATATCGCTTGCTTCGCCGCTACTCAGACGCCGACTTCGCGCTGCTGGATCTCCGCCCAATTGATGTAAGCGCCAAGCTTGCTGCCAGCAGCGGTCATAGTGTCGTAGCAGCGTGACTTCGTCGTTTGTATTGCGTCGATCAGAAAGTCCGCATCGTAGGCTTTTAGCAGATGCGGCTGATGCGTTTCCAGATAAATCCGGATGCGATCCTTCTCATCGGCCTTGCATAAAAGAGTTTGGTAGGTATCGCCGTCCCAGTGCCATCGCAGGCCAAGTTCGTAAAACGCCGCGTTGTAGGCGTTACGATGAACGTCTACCGCATTAGCTGCGGCATCGCTATTGATCTTGCTATCGAACATGGCAGTTCTCCTTCTCTATGAATGCATCTCTGAAAGAATCCGTCTGTGCAACATCGCAGACTTCAATTACATCGTAGGATCAAGAAACGATTAGGTATAGTTAAAGTTTTTAAGCATAATGATTAACTACTCTTTATACATCTGTCGAAATTAGATATGAAGAATGCAACATTGCGCCAGCTGAAGGTGTTCGAAGCCGTGGCTCGGCACTTGAGCTACTCGCGCGCTGCAGAAGAACTACATCTGACCCAGCCGGCGGTATCGACACAGGTAAAGACACTCGCCGGACACGTGGGGTTAGCGCTGTTTGAGCAACTCGGCAAGAAGATTTACCTTACGCCAGGCGGCACCGAGCTCCTTCACTTCAGTCGAGCAATCATTCAACTGTTTCAGGAAGCGGAAGAGACCCTTACACAGTTCAAGGGCATATCGGGAGGGAAGCTGAACGTTGCGGTAATCAGCGCAGGCGACTATTTTTTCCCGCGGCTCCTGGTTGAGTTCGCTCGCCGCCACCCCGGCGTGACGCTCAATCTCACTGTGCACAATCGCGAAGAACTGCTTGGGCAACTCGCCAACAACCTAACCGATTTGGCAATCATGGTGCGCCCGCCGCAAGACATGGATACGGTCAACGAATCGTTCGCGCCTCACCCCTACGTTATCGTGGCCCCGCCGAACCATTCTCTTGTGGGGCAAAAAAAAATACCCATGTCGGTTCTGAAGCGTGAACCTTTTGTGGTTCGGGAAAAGGGTTCGGACACGTGGAATTCGATGGAGGATGGTTTCGGCGAACACCTGAAGGACCTCAATATCGCGATGGAAATCAAGAGCACTGAAACCATCAAACAGGCGGTCATCGCGGGTATGGGCATCAGCTTTCTTTCGGCCCACACAATCGGCCTGGAATTACAGGCGAACAGTTTGGCGGTTCTCGATGTACAAGGGTTTCCCGTGATGTTGAATTGGTATGTAGTTCATCGCAAGAACAAGCGACTCCCCCCTGTGGCGCTTGCATTTAAGAACTTTCTCTTGAGCGATGGCGCGACTCTTATCCAGAAAATTATTCCGTTCACTCCCAAACGAGCAGTACGCAAGAAGTAATCGCCAGTGAAAGTAGAGGCTAAGTCGCGTGCGCAAGTATTGACACATTTACCGTCGCGAAAGTGAGTCGCGGTAGGGACGGGAATTTCGTCCCGCCCCCCGCACAGATCCCTGCGGGCAGAATTACTGCACAAGGCTCCTGCCTCAGGTAGTGACGCCAAACCGTTTTGTTGGATACGGGTGCTGCTGACGGACATTCGGCAAATACATTTGGACAAATCGCTTAAACCGCTTCCACGTCATCCGGTGCCGTTGGCTCCGACGTCTCAGCGCCCTGAGCCAGGTACGACACACTTCTTTGCGAAAGCTGTTTAATCGCTTCAGATTGTCAGGCACGGCGTGGTAATTGAAATACCCTCGAATTACCGCTCCCAGCCACTGCCCCCGTTACCTTCACTGGTTCATGCCGCCGGCGCTTGAGTTTGTCCCGGATCGCTTGCAACGTCGCACGCATGCGTTTCATGATCGTCAGCCGCACGATCTTGAATCTGCCTGTACGCGTCGTTCCGCAACAATGCGTGAACCCCAGGAGGTCGAACGTTTCCGGTCTGCCGAGTCCGCGACGCTGACGCCGTACCGCCGCCCACCGCCCGAACTCGATCAACCGCGTTTTCTCCGGGTGGAATTTCAGCCCGAACTTGGCAAATCGTTCCTCCAGTGCGTAATCCAGCCAAACTGGACGCCTAATCCGCCGCAAACTGGACACGCATTCCACGCCAAACTGGACACT
>NZ_JBHRTP010000109.1:0-50059 GCF_042646465.1 Pseudundibacterium arcticum | reverse complement strand
CCGATGCCAGCCCCGGCGGCACGGATTCTTTCGGCCAGATTACCTTGCGGGACCAGTTCCAGTTCCAGTTTGCCGGCGCGATATAAAGCATCGAAAACATACGAGTCGGCCTGACGCGGGAAAGAGCAAATGATTTTGCGTACCTGCCCAGCCTTGAGCAGTGCTGCCAGGCCGGTATCGCCATTGCCGGCATTGTTGTTGACGATGACCAGGTCTTTCGCGCCTTGTGCAATCAGGCCGTCGATCAATTCGGCTGGCTGCCCAGCGCCGCCAAAGCCACCGATCATGACGGTCGCGCCATCGTGAATATTTGCCAGTGCTTGTGTTACAGAGGGGGCAATTTTGTTAATCATGTTTTTGATACGAACAATTGGTTGAAAGTGACTAGTAAAGTTCTTATAATGAACAAATATTCGTATTTAGAACTTATTTGGTAAGAATAGTCAGCGGACAAGGTGTTGTCAATGCCGTTGTTCTCATGTTTTGGTGGTATGTCGTTGGTGTGTATCAGCAACTGGAGAGTGCTATCAATGTCGAATCGTGTTCCGTTATCAGATATGGCTGAAGGCGAGGTGGCTGCGGCGTCCGGCCCCAAGCCGGGCGACAGCTATGTGCAGTCTTTCGCCCGCGGGCTCGCTGTGCTGCGCAGTTTCGGCGCCGACGCCCCTGCCCAAACGCTGTCTGAAGTCGCCGAACGGGCCGAGCTGACCCGCGCCGGCGCGCGCCGCATCTTGCTGACCTTGTTGCACCTCGGGTATGTCGCGGCAGAAGGGCGCCTGTTTCGTTTGACACCCAAAGTGCTGGAGCTGGGTTTCGCCTACCTGTCATCGCTGCCGATATGGACCCAGGCGCAGCCGGTGATGGAAGATCTGGTGGAGAGCTTGCGGCAATCCTGTTCCGCCGCGGTGCTGGATGGCGAGGAGATCGTCTACGTATTGCGGGTGCCGGCCCGCAAGATTATGTCGATCAACCTCGGCGTTGGCAGTCGCCTGCCAGCTTATTGCACGTCGATGGGGAGAGTATTGCTGGCCGGCTTGCCACCGGCGACGCTCAGGGAGCGCCTGGCCGGCATGTCGTTGGCGCCGCTGACACCGCACACGATCGTCGATTCGGAGCGCTTGCAAGAAGCGATCGAACAGGTACGGATCCAGGGCTGGTGCCTGGTGAGCGAGGAACTGGAACTGGGCCTGGTATCGCTGGCCGCACCGATTGTCGATCGTAACGGCAAGGTCGTGGCGGCAATCAACATCAGCGGTCAAGTCAACAATCCGAGCCCCGCCAGCATGCTGGAAAACTGCCTACCCAAGTTGCTGGCCGCAGCGGAGAAAATCAATGTGCTGGTACGCGCGCAACAGTGAGGTTCGGCTATCGGCGTCTCAACGCCAGTATGAACTGCGTGACCGCCTGGGCAAACGATTGCGGCCGTTCCATTGCACTCAGATGCGAGGCGTGTTTCAGCACCGCCAGGCGTGCCTGCGGAATCTTCTCGACCAGAGTTTGCGACATGGCCAGCGGCATACAGGAGACACCGGCTACGGCCGCCGGGCACTCGCGGAAACCGCGATGGGGCGTGTCAAGGCAATCACCGAGCCTTGTCTGCGCTCGCGTTGCCTAGCAGCGCAACTTACTGAAATGGCCATCGGGGTCGCCGTGCTCCACCGCATGCTGGCGGCCGCACGCCCGACATCCGTCCGAAGTGAGCGCAAAGCGACATAACGGCCAGTGGCTGACGCCTCAACTCGTCTTCTGGATATCCGTGCAACAACGTCATGTGATGGGATAGCCGCATTCTAGTCACACATTACTCAACGAACTATCCGTGCACCAACGCCCGGTGCAATTCTTTACCGGCCGCCGAAAACGAGCCGCGAAGGTCGATGGCGTCAATGATCTGCAGGGCTTCCAAGCCTGATCTTCGAAAATTTCGATCATACAGTGGTAAATTTTCCGTTTTCCGTCTGATTTTTGACGGCGCATACTTCATTGCGATCTTTTTTCATTATTTGGCAGCCCATATGAGATCCGAGTTAAAAAAATAACGCCTGGAGAGGAGCAAGAGACAATGCGCAATCTAAACGAAGACAACATCACCCAAGCGGTCCTGGCGCGCCATGCCGCAATGCCGGATGTGAGGCTGCGAGAAATCATGAGCTCCCTGGTTCAGCACCTGCATTCCTTTGCGCGCGAAGTAAAACTGACCGAAGCAGAGTGGTTTGCCGGCATCCAGTTCCTTACCGATACCGGACACATGTGTTCGGATAAGCGCCAGGAATTCATCCTGCTGTCTGACACGCTAGGGCTGTCGATGCTGGTGACAGCCCTTAACAACCGGAAACCGGAAGGTTGCACCGAATCTACCGTATTCGGCCCTTTCCATGTAGAAGGATCGCCGCAATATGCGCTTGGTGACGATATCGCCAATGGCGCCAAGGGTGATCCGTGTTTCGTACGCGGCGTCGTGCGCGATATCGACGGAAAATCGGTTCCGAACGCTTCGATGGAAGTCTGGCAGGCGGATGCAGACGGCTTGTACGACGTGCAATATGCGGATCAGGATAGTCATCGTGGCAGGGGAACTTTCCACAGCGGCCCACAAGGTGAATATTATTTTCGCACCATTGGTGCAGAAGCGTATCCGATTCCACACGATGGCACGGTAGGGCGCATGCTCGAAGCGCTCGGGCGGCATCCGTGGCGACCTGCGCATTTGCACTTCCTGATCAAGGCGGAGAACTATCAGACACTGATTACCCATGTATTCCGCAACGGTGACAAGTATCTTGATTCCGATGCCGTCTTTGGAGTGCGCTCTTCCCTGATCGGCGATTGGGTACGGCACAAAGCTGGTACTGCTCCGGATGGCACCTGCCTCGATGTGCCGTTCTTCACGCTGGATTTTGATTTCGTACTGAATCCTGTCTAGACTATTATTTATCTATGGACAGATTTCTTTCAATAGAGGCTTTCGTTACCGTTGCAGAGACGCAAAGCTTTGCGGAAGCGGCGCGCCAGATGCGGATATCAAAGTCTGTAATCACCACGCGCATCCAGCAGTTGGAAGAATATGTCGGCGCGCCCCTGTTTCACCGCAGTACCCGTAATGTGCAACTCTCCGAAGTAGGACAAGCCTACCTGCGCGATTGCGTCGACCTGGTCAACAGGACTGACGAACTGGTCGATCAGATGCGCGAACTGAAGGGGTCTCTTGTTGGCCGCTTGAAGGTACATGCGCTACCGGGTTTTGTTCTAGGTCATATGGCTGCACACCTGCGTGAGTTTCAGGAAAAATATCCGGATATTGTTCTTGAACTGTTTGTGAACGACGCCGTGGTCGACCCTATCAAGGCAGGAGTGGATTGTGCGCTGCAGATTTTCAACCCCTCATCCGAGGAGCTGATCGGGCGCCAGTTGTTCCCGGTGCGCCGCATATTTTGTGCATCACCCGACTACCTGAAACACCATGGCACTCCGCAGCATCCGCGCGATCTTTATGAGCATCGCCTCGGGTTATATTCCGGCTACCCAACGCGCGACCGATGGGTGTTTCACGGCGCAAATGAAAAAGTGGTTCTCGATCTGAAACCCGTGTTGTTAAGCAACAGCGTTCATTTGCTGGAAGAATACGCCTGTGAGCACGCCGGCATCGTGTGCATACCGACTCTGGTAGCCGCAGCTCCGATACTGAGCGGCAGTCTCAAACTTATTCTTCCCGATTGGCAGCTATCTTCGTTCTGGCTCTCGGTCGTCTATCCTCGCACGCATCGCGGCGGGGCCAAACTCAAGTTGTTTATTGAAAGTCTGCTGGCTAAATTTTCCAGCGAACAGCCATGGGATTTGGCTTTGATAGAACAAGGCCTAATGCCTCGCTCTCTTGTGGAGTGAAGCGCCTCTCATCCTTACGACTGTTCTGAAATCGCAAACAATCTGATTGCGTTTCTCATGCTACCCAGCCGCCCTTATTTTGCCTAGACTGCAAGCTATCCAGTAAGGATACCGAGTGTCCTGAGTTAGAGGTTCGACGAATTTCGAACTCGGGACACTATAGGCTCTTAGAAGAAATAATGGAGGCATCATGACGCAGTACACAACTAAGTTTGGCGCACTGGAGAACTACGAAAAGGGTGGCGTGCAAGTCATCAATGACAGCGCCAAGAATTACGCATTTTCGAATTGCTTCGAGATCGCGGGGAAATCCAAACCGTACGAAAAAATTGTTTTCGGTATCAACCAAATCTATGTGCTTGAAACGATCCGTGCTGAAGGGGTTTCGCCTTGGTATACCTGCGCACATGATGAGTTCGCTTTGTGTATGGATAAGGAAGTCGATATCTATTTAGTCAAGCTCGATCCGACTCAGCAGGTACAGGACAAGGAAAAAAACGGGGCGGTGCCGGTTGGTGGCGAGCCTTCAGGTCAGCCGATGGGATGGATGAAAATTAAACGTGGCCACCAGGCGCTATTGCCGGCCAATGTGGCGTATCAATTCCGTGCTGCAAAGCCTGCTGTCATTGTCCTGCAAACATGTAAGGGCGACTTGTCGGTTGAGAAGTGGGCCGATATCTGCCAGGCCGCTTGATTTTGACTAATCCCTGAGGAAATTTGAGATGAATGCGCCGATTAAATTCAATACAGTGGCATCTGACGTGCACCCGGTATATGGCTATAAAGCCTTTACATTGGGAGACTTTACCTTCGAACGCGATGAATACTTTGCGCACATAAAATGGATCACCCTGGACGGTAAGCCTGCCTCCCATACCTTGGATGTTGGAAATTTTCTGCGTGCGCTAATGCGCGATGTGGGCTGGGGATTTTTTTATGGGTGGGTTAATTTCGACAACGTCTTTGGCACCACGAATCACTACAAGACGGTCGATGTATTCGCGGGAACTTACAATGCGAATTACAAAAAAGCGAACGTGGATCTGCTCCAGAACTTTCCAACGGAACAGGTTCGTGTGACTTTCGTCGACATGTTGGAAGACTGGACGAATGCCTGTTTTGATCCGTATGCCGCCCCCCAGGAAACCGGCATGCCATATGGTCGGAAGAATGGCAATAATAATGCCGCTGTACGACGTGTGCGGCAATTGGCGGAACGTTGCGTAGGTTTAAAAGACGACCTCGGGATGCGCACGGATAATACGGGCTATCCAATTAATCGTGCCTTTGCCGACGTGCCGCAAGATGCTCCAGAGCTGCATCCAGAGCCTGGCTTCGAAAATCAAGTGCACGCGTTCAACCTGTTTGCGTATCTTTCGCGTTCCGACGTGGTCTGGAATCCTTCATTTACTTCGGTCGTCAAGCATAGCTACATGTGCCCGACCACCGAAGAGTACATCTTGCCTATCATTCATGGCAACGATCGCGTTGAATGGTTCTTCCAGATGTGCGATGAGATCACTTGGGATTGCGGCGACAAGATGACCGCCGAACCACGCGCCCGTGTGGTCATGAAGGCCGGCGACATGGCTGCCATGCCGGCGGATTGCCGGCACCAGGGCTTCTCGCCGAAACGCTCCATGCTGCTCGTTTGGGAAAATGGATCGCCGCAGGTGGTCCACGACATTTTGGAAGGCAAGTCGCCTGTCTATCCGGTGTCATTCTAAAGCCGGCGCAAGCTAATCCTTAAACATAGTTAAGACAATGGATGGGTGTATGCCCATCCGTGGCCCCCTTTTGCCTGTTTAAAACGAGTACGTGTACGGAGAACAAATGCAGACCCAACTTTTTATCAACGGCAGGTTCGTTTCTGCCGAAGACGGCGCGACACTCGCCACCCTCAATCCGCATGACAATTCGGTCATCGCACAGGTCGCGATGGCGGGTAAGGCCGACATCGACAAGGCCGTGGCGGCGGCCAAAGCTGCTTTTCCGAAATGGTCACGCATGGCGGCGATGGATCGTGGCCGCCTGCTGTTGAAGCTCGCAGACGCGATTGAAGCGAACGCGGACGAGCTCGCCAGGTTAGAGTCGCTCGATACCGGGCATCCATTGCGCGATACCAGAGGATTGGATGTGCCGCGCACCGCGATCACCTTCCGCTACTTTGGCGGCATGGCCGACAAGCTCGAAGGCACCGTGATTCCGGTCGAGGAAGGCTTCTTAAACTATATGCTGCGCGAGCCGATCGGTGTTGTCGGCCAAGTGGTGCCATGGAATTTTCCACTGATGTTTACCAGCTGGAAAATGGCACCGGCACTGGCAGCCGGCAACTGCATCGTGATGAAACCAGCGGAATTGACTCCATTGTCCACTTTGCGTATCGCGGAATTGATGGCCGAAGTCGGCTTCCCTGCCGGCGTGGTCAATATCGTGCCGGGCTTAGGCCACATCGCTGGCCAGTATATCGCTGAGCATGAGGATATTTCGAAAATTGCTTTCACCGGCTCCACCGCAACTGGTCGTCGCATTGTGCAAGCATCGGCCGGTAACTTGAAGAAGGTACAACTTGAACTCGGCGGCAAGGGTGCGAACATCGTGTTCGGCGATGCCAACCTCACAGCAGCTGTCAATGGTTCGGCCTTCGCGATTTTCCATAATCAGGGGCAAGCGTGCATTGCCGGTTCGCGGCTGGTTTTGCACAAATCCATTGAGGATGAATTCATTGAGAAATTCGCCAAGCTGGCTGCATCCATCAAACTTGGCAATCCGCTCGATATAAATACCGAGATGGGGCCGCTTACCTCTCAACAGCAGCGCGATCGTGTGCTCTCTTACTGCGATGTTGCACGTTCCGAAGGTGGCGAGATTCTGCTAGGAGGTAAGGCACCTTCCAATCCGGATCTCGCAAACGGCTGCTACATCGAGCCCACCATTGTGCGCGCAAAACCAACTGATCGTGTCAGTCAGGAAGAGGTGTTCGGCCCATTTGTCACCATCTCGACGTTCGAGACCGATGAGGAAGCGCTGGCGATCGCAAATGGTACCGAATACGGTCTCGGTGGAGGTTTATGGACCAACAATTTACAGCGCGCGCACAAGATCGCCCGTGACATGAAGTCTGGCATGGTCTGGATCAACTGCTACAAACGGGTTCATCCTGGATCTCCCTTCGGCGGGGTGGGGCAGTCCGGCTACGGACGCGAGATGGGTTTCGAAGTGATGCGCGAATACACGCAAGCGAAGTCGGTATGGGTCAATGTCGACGCGAACCTGCCGCCGTACTATCCACGATAAATATGTTCGGCGACAAGGAGCAGGTATGACATCGTCTCTACGGGAATTTGTTTTCAACGGCCAAATCCCGCGCGTCGTGTTTGGCGCCGGCAGTCTGCAACACTTAGTACGCGAAATCGATCTACTGGGGGCGCAGCGTGCTCTGATACTTTGCACACCGGGGCAGCGTGCCGATGCGGAGCGCGTGGCAAACATTATCGGCGCGCGTTGTGCCGGTATCTTCGACGGTGCAGTGATGCATGTGCCGATCGAAACCGCCAGGGAAGCACGGGAAGTCGCGCAGCAATTGAATGCGGATTGTGCCATTGCCATCGGCGGTGGTTCGACCACAGGCTTGGGCAAGGCGATTGTATTGGAATCTTCCCTGCCTATCCTCGCGATTCCAACGACGTATGCGGGCAGCGAAATGACGCCGATTTACGGCATCACCGAAGCAGGCTTGAAAAAAACAGGTCGCGACTTCCGCGTGTTGCCAAAAACGGTGATTTACGATCCTGAGTTGACTATCAGCCTTCCCAAGAGCTTGTCAGTCACCAGTGGCATTAACGCAATCGCACACGCAGCGGAAGGACTCTACGCGCAGGACGCCAATCCGATTATGTCGCTCTTTGCGGAAGAGGGCATTCGCGCCCTGGCGCAGGGGTTGCCGAAGGTCATCGCTAATCCGGCAGATATCGATGCGCGCAGTGATTGCCTGTATGGGGCATGGCTGTGTGGCGCTGTGCTGGGGAGCGTCGGCATGGCATTACATCACAAGCTGTGCCATACGCTGGGCGGCAGCTACAACCTGCCACACGCGGAAACGCACACCATCGTGCTGCCGCATGCGCTTGCATATAACACATCAGCGGCACCCGATGCGATGCGGCGTATTGCAAAGGCACTGGGTACACCAGACGCGGCGCAGGGCATGTATGACCTGGCGACGCTATTGGGGGCGCCGACCGCACTGGCAGACATCGGCATGGCGGTGGGTGAACTGGATCGTTGTGCCGACATCGCCACCCAGAATGCGTACTGGAATCCCCGACCCATTGAGAAGACGGCAATTCGCGCTCTGTTGGAGAACGCCTATTACGGGAAACGTCCGGCAGCATAGAGCAAGCAGCAAGCAATTTGACCAAATAAAAAGGTGTAATAAGCACCAAAACTAAAATCAATTGGAGCGAGACGTGAAAATAAGAAATACGTTGTCTACCTCAATGGTAGCTGCTGCATGTGCACTGATGTCACCAGTCGCGTATGCCACTGAGAGCCGCCGATCGACTCGGCCGTGGGGACGCGAAAACGCTATGTTTAACGCCGCGCCTTCCCCTTTTATTTCAGCATAAGAACCAATGTAGTTGCGTCGTGCCTGGTCGCACGTAAACCGCGATGTCAGCGTGGCTGGTCAAAGCCAGCGGACATCCGGTGTGGGCGATCTCGCGCCTGGCACTTTGCCTGGCTGTCGCCACGGCGCGATTTTTTGCGCCGTCGTCCACCAGGATTAGCGCACCGGCCAAGGTACGAAGCAGAATTTTCAGTCCCACCAGGAGGAGCCATGAATAAATTTAATCAACATCGCCGTACGGTACTGAAAAGTGCAGGTGCAGCCGCAGCAATTACTGCTCTGGGTAGGATTCCCGCTTTCGCGCAATCAAGAGAAATCAAGGTCGGCTACGTATCGCCGCAAACCGGTCCGTTGGCCGCATTCGGCGAAGCCGATAAATGGGTAATCTCCAGTTTGCAGGAAAAGTTCAAAGGCGGTATCGAGATCGCCGGCAAGAAATTACCCGTCAGAATAATCCTGAAAGATAGCCAATCCTCGCCGAATCGTGCCGGTGAAGTAGCCAATGACCTGATCCTGAAGGAAAAAATCGACTTGATGCTGGTGTCGTCGACACCGGAAACCGCGAATCCGGTATCAGATGCCTGCGAATTAAATGAAGTGCCTTGCATCTCGACCGTCGTACCGTGGCAACCGTGGTTTTTTGGCCGAGGCGGCAAGCCGCAAACGGCATTCAAGTGGACCTATCACATGTTCTGGGGACTGGAAGATGTCATCGCCAATTTTACCAACGGGTGGAAATCGGTTCAGACCAATAAGAAAGTTGGTGGCTTGTTCCCGAACGACGGTGACGGCAACGCATGGGGTGACAAGTATCTAGGCTTTCCCAAACCGCTCGCCGAGATGGGCTTTTCGTTGACCGACACCGGTCGCTACCAGAATATGAACCAGGATTTTTCCGCGCAGATTGCAGCGTTCAAGAAGGACGGCGTCGAGATTGTCACTGGCGTCATGATTCCGCCGGATGCCAAGACATTTCTGACGCAGGCGAAGCAGCAAGGATTCAAGCCGAAGGTCATTACGCTCGGCAAGGCGTTGCTATTTCCTGGTGCCATTGACGCGCTGGGAGACTTGGGCGATGGCTTGACGACAGAAGTATGGTGGTCGCCATGGCATCCGTTCAAGTCGACATTCACCGGTATGTCCGCCAAGGAATTGTGTGGCGCGTATGAAGAACAAAGCAAGAAGCAGTGGACGCAGCCGATCGGTTTTTCCCACGCGTTGTTCGAGGTGGCAGTCGATGCATTGAAGCGCTCGAAAGATACCAGCAAGCCGGCCATTCGTGACGCCATTGCCGCGACCAGCATCAATACCATCGTCGGCCCGGTTAAGTGGGGTGGCCAGGGCCCGTTCAAAAATGTTTCCAAGACGCCGTTGGTGCTGGGTCAATGGGTCAAAGGAAAGAAGCATAAGTACGAATTGGTTATTGTCAATAATGCAGCGGCACCGACGATTCCAACGAACGGGAAAATGAAGCTGATTTCGTAGGACTTTGTAGGTATATCGCGCCAGTTCGTAGCGAGGAACATAGCAAGCGAGCTGGCGTTCTTCCTGGAAGTTTCAGGACAGAGATAAAGCCGAGCGTATAAATCGGCTAATTATTTACAACATGAAGACACTCCTTACACTTGATGGCGTCAGCAAGCGCTACGGCGCGCTGACCGTCACCGATAACATTACATTGTCTGTGGCGCAGGGCGAGACGCTCGGCATTCTGGGGCCGAATGGCGCCGGCAAGACGACGTTATTCAATCTCATCTCCGGCGACGTACGTGCAGATAGAGGACGCGTGACGTTCGGCGGTCAAGACATTTCTGTGCTGCCTGCGCATAAACGCTGCTGCTTAGGGATCGGCCGATCGTATCAAATTCCCCAACCCTACGGCGCAATGACGGTCTTTGAGAATTGTTTAGTGGCGGCGACATTTGGGGGCGGACTGGCTGAGAAAGATGCTTATCCAGTATGCGTTGACGTCCTGGAAAAAACCGGACTATTGAAGAAGGCGAATCAATTGGCGGGCAGTCTGACACTACTGGACCGCAAACGGCTGGAGCTTGCACGCGCATTGTCGACCCAACCAAAACTCTTGTTGCTTGATGAGATTGCGGGAGGCCTGACCGAGCATGAAGCGAAACAGCTGGTCGACGAGATCAGGAAGATCAAGGCGCAAGGCATCACCATGATCTGGATTGAACATGTGGTGCATGCATTGCTCGCTGTAGCCGATCGTCTGCTCGTCATCAATTTTGGGGCGAGGCTGGCGGAAGGGCTGCCGGATGCCGTGATGAACGATGCGGACGTCAAACGCGTGTATATGGGGCTGGAAGTATGAGCGCGCTTCTTAAGACGAATGATCTGACGGCATTCTATGGAGATTTTCAGGCGCTTTTTGGCGTCGATTTTGAGATACATGCCGGTGAAACGATTGCCGTCATCGGTGCGAATGGGGCAGGAAAATCGACGTTTTTGAAATCGATTACGGGCCTGCTGAAGGCGTCGAAAGACGCTGTGCAGTTCGGCAGCGAGCCGATCGGCGGAATGGCACCCGGGAAAATTGTAAAAAGAGGCATTGCGATGGTGCCGGAGGGACGTCGTCTTTTCCCCAGCTTATCTGTGGAAGAAAACTTGCTGATCGGCGGATATGCCAAGCGGCCGGGTCCCTGGAATCTGCAAACGGTGTGCAAGTTATTCCCGATCCTGAAAGAGCGTCGTAATAGCCCCAGCACCGCGTTATCTGGCGGACAGCAGCAAATGGTTGCAATAGGCCGGGCATTGATGAGCAATCCAACGTTACTCATCTGTGATGAGATTTCGCTAGGATTGGCCCCTATCGTGGTCAAGGAAATCTACGATGCAATGCCTTCGATTACGGCAGGTGGATTAAGCGTCATTGTGGTGGAGCAGGATGTTGGCACGGCAAAGCAAGTGTCGAACCGCTTGTACTGCATGCAGGAAGGAAAAATATCGCTGACCGGTAAGTCGGATCAGCTCACCCACGATCAGCTTTCAAAAGCGTATTTCGGGATATAAGCATGGGAAAGAATCGACATGATTAGTTGGATCGACACTCTTCTGCAAGGCATCATGCTTGGCGGCCTCTACGCATTGTTCGCGATGGGCCAATCGCTGATGTTCGGCGTTATGCGAATCACCAATACGGCGCATGGCGACTTCATTATTTTTGGAGCATTTTCTGCTTTCGCGCTGCTGTCGATTTTTGGTGTCAACACCGCTTCGACACCCTGGCTTGCCATGTTGCTGCTATTGCCGTGCGCGTTCGCATTTGGTTACGGATTGCAACGATTTGTTTTGAACGGAACATTGGGAAAAGATCCGTTGCCCTCGCTGGTCGTGACGTTCGGCATTTCTATCGTCATTCAAAACGTGCTCACGGAGATGTTCACCTCCGATCCCCGCGCCATTGAGACCGGTGGGCTCAGTACCGAAAGTATTCAGCTTGCTGGCGGTTTGGTGGTTGGCGTATTGCCGCTCATGATTTTTGTGATGGCGATCATTATTGCATTCGGCATGCAATGGCTGTTTGATAAAACCGCCGTCGGCCGTGCGTTTCGCGCCACTTCGGACGATAAAGACATTGCGCAACTGATGGGATTGGATTCAAAGCACGTTTATGCGCTGGCTACTGCTATCGCCTTTGTGTTGATTGCCATTGCCGGCACTTTGCAAGGCATGCGGACGACCTTTTCACCGACAGACGGTCCGGCATTATTGCTATACGCGTTCGAGTCCGTGATCATCGGCGGCATGGGCTCGTTCTGGGGAACGTTTGCCGGAGGCCTTATCTTGGGCGCCACGCAGGGTATCGGATTTCGCATCGATCCGGGATGGGGAATCTGGTTCGGCCATATCGCATTTTTGCTGATGTTGGTTTTTCGCCCGCAAGGGCTATTTCCTAAAACACGCTGATGGAATTAAACCCGTGATAGCGAAGACGCATAACTACAAGGTAATTGAAGCGCTATGAATACATTCGATTTTTTGGTTCAACGAAAGACGCGCGCTAGTCAACTTGGCGCAGGCTTTGCTGTCATTCTGATTGTGGTCGCATGCTCCATGCCGTGGTGGGCTGACCCAAGTTGGATGCGCGAATTCACCCAGATTGCGTGCTATTTCATTTTTGCGAGCATGTGGAACCTGTTGGCTGGTTACGGTGGGATGGTTTCGATCGGTCAACAGGCTTTCCTTGGATTCGGCGGTTATATGCTGGTCATCATGGCGAATAAGATGGCGGTCAATCCGTTCGTTGCGGTTCCGCTTGCAGCAGTCCTTACCGCGCTCATCGCCGTCCCGGTATCGAGGCTTGCATTTCGTTTGCAGGGCGGCTATTTCGCGATCGGTACATGGGTTATTGCGGAAGTATTTCGGCTTTCGTTTGCCAATGCTTCTGCCATTGGCGGTGGGTCTGGCACGAGCCTGACCGCATTACAGGACATTGAAAAAGCAACGCGTGAATCTGTCACCTTTTGGATGACGCTGGCTGCCGTGGTGGCGACGATAGGGCTGACGTATTGGTTTTTACGCAGCAAACAAGGCTTAGCCTTGCTGGCAATCCGCGACTCGGAAACGGCGTCCGAATCTCAAGGAATTGACGTCAAGTCGACCAAGCTTGCGGTATATATTGTCGCCGCGTTCGGCGCAGGTCTCGCTGGCGCTTTGTACTTTCTTGGCAATTTGCGGATTTCGCCAGACGCTGCATTTTCCGTGAATTGGACCGCATTCTCGATTTTTATTGTGATGATTGGCGGACTTGGCACGATCGAAGGACCAATTCTCGGTGCCGTGATTTTCTGGGCACTCAATAAATTCTTATCCGACTATGGCACCTGGTATCTGGTCGAACTGGGGCTGCTTGCGATCGTTATTACGCTTCTGTTCAAGGAAGGATTGTGGGGGTTCGTACAAAGAAAATACGATGTCAGGTTTTTCCCGGTACAACGCCGACTTCGGATCAAAGAGCGCTGATATGACCGACTCTTATATTTGAAATGTAATCCAGCTATCTTTAATTGTAATAAATGGAGAAGGGAGGGCGTTGCTAAATATTCGTGAGATTGCGGCCAATTCAATAAGCACTAAAAATTAAATATAAAACCATGGAGACACACATGAGCTATTTTTCTTCGACCTCACAAACACAGGTATCGCATGCTCGATCACGGGACAGACAATTAGGAGTTAGGTACACGGCCATTTCAGCTGCCTTGGCCACCCTCGGATTTGTCGGCGCAGCGACGGATGCAAGCGCCGGCGGTATCCCATTTGCGGGAAATCGCCCGCAGAGTTTTCAATTTAGTACCGATTTTAAAGATCCCTACGATTCGTTCGGCCAGGAGGCTGAATGGAACAACGATAGGAAAGTATTCGATAGTTCCGGAAAAAAAGCAGCGGGAACCGGTGGCGATACTTTTGTCGGCCTGTCGTCAAGACTGCACTACTTCAAGCTGGATGCTCTTCCCAATTGGGGATTTGTTGTTAGCGCTACCGTTCCTGAAATTCGCGTTCAGGGGCCGGGATTCTCGGCTAGCGGTATTGGGGATCCGTTGGTGGGCGGACTCGCCTGGACTAACCCGGCGCCGAATACTACCGTCGGGATGCAGGCCTATGTTCAGGCGCCAATCGGCGCTTCGCAGGTGTCAACCAACACCTGGTCGTTCTGGCCTTCTGTATTCGTCAACCAGTGGATGGGGAACGTGAACCTTGATTTGCTGATCGGAGGCATCCTGCGCGGGACAACGCACAAGACGGGAGTCGACGATCTGGCGCCCGGCAATACGACGCACGCCAATTTGAGACTGGGTTACAGCATATCTCCACCGTCAGATCCGTTTGCGATTCCGTTCGTCTCGATGGATTACCAGAAGACAACAAGGACAGTCGATAAATTGACGCGCGTTGAAATCGGAGGCTCCGACAGCAGGGAGCTTGCGCTTGGCGCCGGTGTCTTGTTTCAACTCAAGCCGGGGATGACTTCCATCTGGCGCCAGCAAAAAACCTACGATCAGTTGTCTGTGCATTACGCAAAAAGCGTGAACGGAAAAAATACCTCCTTGACCGATGGCCTGTTTGTGCAGTACTGGCATTACTGGTGACAGGACTGCCTCATTGTTGCCAACGAATGGGTATTTTTAAAAATAGAAAAGGAGCATTGAAATGGATGAGAAGGCTATCAAGAATTCGCGCCGCAATTTTCTTAAAAAAGGCGGAGTGGGACTGGCTGCCGGAGTCGGTACCGCCGCCGTGGGCCTGACGCTCGGCGCTGCGGAGGCGCAAGCTGCAACTTTCGACGCTGAATACGACATCGTAGTAGTCGGAGGCGGGGGCGGGGGCTTGCCTGCAGCGCTCTTTTCACGCTGGCATGGCAATAAAGTAATGGTCCTGGAAAAAGCCGCTTCGCTCGGCGGTACCTCATTCAAGGCGGCCTACTGGTATTGGGTGCCGAACAACGCGGCCATGAAGGCAGCGGGTATGGAAGATCCGAAACCGGATTTTCTGCGTTATGTGGCGCGCCTCACCGCACCACAGTACTACGATCCCAGCCATCCGCGCTTTGGCCTGACGGAGTGGGAATACGCAATGTGCGAGGCGATTTATGACAGTGCCTCGCCGGCAGCGGAATTGCTTTCCCAGAAAGGAGCGCTGCCGTACCGCCATGTGGCCCCGGTACCCGATTATTTTGCTGAACTGGAGGACAAGGCAAAGACCGGTCGTGTGCTGTTCCCGAAGGATGGCGCCGCAAGCATGTCGGATGGCGGTCAGGTTGCCACCCGCACGTTGTCGGCTGCAGCGAAGCGCGATGGCGTGGTCATCAAGACCGGCCACCGTGTGCAGCGCGTGATTCAAAACGCCAAAGGTGCGGTGATTGGCGTCGAAGCACTGACCGACGAAGGAGGCATATTAAGAGTACGCGCGCGCAAGGGGGTAATCTTTGCGACAGGTGGTTTCACACATGACCCTGAGTTGCGCAAGAATTTCCTCAATTTCCCGCTCTATGGCGGATGTGCTGCCCTATCAAATGAGGGCGACTTTATTCGCATTTCCAGCACACTCGGGGTTCAACTGAGAAATATGAACCATGCCTGGATGTGTCCGATCTCATTAGAGAAGGCGGTCGCTCGCGATGGCTCCATGTCCGGTATGTTCTCGAATGCGGGCGATTCGATGATCCTTGTCAACAAGTACGGTAAGCGGGTTGTCGATGAAAAGCTTCAATACAATGAGTTGGCCCAAAAATTTTTTGAGTGGGATGGGCAAAAAGCCGAATATCCGAATCTAGTCCTCATGTCGATCTGGGACCAGCGTTCCCAGGATCATTCCGCGAGTTCCGAATATGGACGGCTGATCGTACCACCTGGGGCCGACGATCGCCATGTGATCAAGGGCAACACCATTGAGGAACTTGTAGTCGGCATCAGCGCGCGTCTGAAGAAATATCAGGGAGTGATTGGCGGAATGCGCTTATCGGATGACTTCGTTTCGAATATCAAGGCAAGCATTACCCGTTTCAACGATTTCGCCAAAACCGGTAAAGATCTCGATTTCCATCGCGGCGATAGGGTCGTGGAGCAGCTTTTTAACGGCGACGTGAAAGACGAGCCAAGCAGGAAGAACGCGACCATGTGGCCGCTCAGCGACAGCGGCCCGTACTATGCTGCCTTGGTTACCGGAGGCACACTCGATACCAAGGGCGGACCGAAGACGAGCACTGACGGCAAGGTTCTGGACAATCAGGATAAACCTATCCCCGGTCTTTATGGCGTCGGGAACTGTGTGGCATCCGCTTCAGGCGGTGCGTACTGGGCCGGTGGCGCAACACTGGGGCCGATCCTGGCGTTTGCTTACCGCGCGGCGAATGCAGCAAACGCTGAACCGATCAAAAAGTAGTTTTACCCACTTCGCTGGGGGTGTTGGTACGGGGGGACGTATCGGCACTATCAGCATAGTTTCAATTTTTGTCAAAATGCAGCGCAAATTGCGTTTGCCAATTTTAGAGAGCCGTGTATGTACCAGAGGATTCAACAGTATGCGATCGTATTAATGACTTTGGGTGCCATTTCATACAACTCCAACGCACTTGGTGCAGATGATCTGGCTGCAGCAAAGGCGATGGCAGTCAACCACTGCGGCTCGTGCCATACCTTTGGAAAAGGGGAGCCACCCGGCCAAGGCCCTAACCTGTTCGGGATTATCGGTCGCAAGGCGGGCACAGCCGTTGCCTTCAATTACTCCGAACGTTTCAAGAAAGCGATGGAGGGACAGACCTGGGACGAAAAATTGCTGGATCGCTGGCTCACGGATACCCAGGTCGTCGCTCCAGGAAGCGGCATGGTTTATTCGCAGGATGATGCATCCAAGCGGAAAAAGTTAATCCGCTTCCTGTCGTCGCTCCAATAGGAACGATGACAATGAGCGACTGAACACGAGTGAAGCAATATTTTTTGACGGACATGGCACCACTGCATAGTTCTTGTTGTAACTACGGATTGACTAATTGAGAGATGATAAAAATGGAAATCGCAAATATGACTGATGAGCAGCGCAAGGCCGTTGCATTCGAGTATCTCAAGCGACTGGATCGCGGTGAGGGGGTTTTCGATCTGTTCGACGACAATGCCGAAGTCTATTTCCCAAAATGGGGAATAGCTAGCGGCCGTCTGCAGTTTGAAAAATTGTTTATGGATCTTGGGCTGGTCGTTGCCAAGTTTAAACATGACATGGCATATCTGAATGTCATCCAGCAGGGAGACTTAGTTGTCGTTGAGGGGACAAGCTATGGCAAAACCCAGTCGGGTGTTGATTGGCGTGCTGGCGTGACGCATGCGGGTCGTTGGTGCGATGTTTTCGAGATTCGAAATTTCAAGATCCAGCGTTGCTTCATTTATCTTGACCCCGACTATGAGGGGAGCGACACAGCACGTTATCCTTGGCTAAATGGAAAACAATAAGCTCATCCATTTCTAAATCGTTTGAGGGAGCTAACCTATGAGTTACCAACACATAGGCTAGTGACATGCTTCGTTTTTTTGGAACTTAAGGTGATGCACGGCTATGACGCGTGATCAGCCTCGCATCAAGGATATTGGCCGCGCGCTGGGCCGTGTTTGGTCGAGTCGGTCTTGAAGCGCAGGTTGTACTCCCAGAAGGCGATTTTCTGGCCGGAGGCTGTCGTGACGTAGTAGGTGTCGCCGCAGTAGCGCATGGCGGCGATGCGGCGCTTCGGGTCCGCCGCTTTAAGGTTCGGCAGCGCCGGCGTCGCGCCGCTTGGAGCAGCGCCTTTGCCCTCGGACATGAGCCTGAGATAGGCAATCAGTTCGCTGCGCGTTTGGCCGTTCGGGAGTCCCTGAAACGTCATCTGATTGCCCGGGATAAAGCCGGCTGGATTGCGCGGCCATGCGTCGAGGGCCGCTGCGTTCCAGACGACCCCGGAGCGTTTGAGCGCGTCGGAAAAGCGCGGAAAGCCTTCGGCCGTGCCGGCCTTGCGGCCCCACACGTGGGCAAGGCTGGGGCCCGTCATGTGCTCTCCAGGCTCGACCGAATGGCAGGCGGCGCAGGCTTGGAACGCGTGGGCGCCCCGCGCCGGGTCGCCGGCGGCCTCGGCCGGCGCGATCGCCGTAGCGATGAGGATGGCAACTGCGGAGCGAACCAGAAGGAGTGCTATGTCCATGTGGATATCCTCTTGTCAGTGCTCAGTAGAGCTGATCGTTGTTCATGTCCTACCATTTAATCTTATGTCGCAATTCGGTCTCCCGGTGCCGCTCGTCATCGGATGAATGCAAGTAATTGCTCGTTGTGCTGATCGATTCGTGGCCCAGATTGTCGCGAACATGGCGCAGATCGACGTCGCTGTTGGCCATGTGGGATCCAGCCGTACGCCGCAATGCGCCGATGCTTGTTCTACCCGATCAGCAATCGCATCACATTCCGGTCCTCGCTGCCTGAGCCTGCCGGCTGTATTTTCGAAAACTTGCTTCACGATTGAATGCACCGCTCCTCGGGTCATCGAGCGGTGCTTGCCGCCGATCGGTAACAGAAGGGGAATCTGTTCGCCAAGTAATGGAAAAGGTGCAAGGCCTTTTTCTCTGCGATAGCGCGCCAGTTCGACCATCAGCTCATTGGTTGCTGGCACGATCCTCAGTTTATCGCCATTGCCCAGGATTTCGAGCCACCAGCGTTCCTCGCCATCCTTGTCGCGACGGCAGAAAAAACCGCCCATGTTGTTACCGACGACTTCCGAGATGCGCAAGCCACACAGGTACAGCAAAGAAAACAGCCACCGTGCGCGATAGTAATGTTCGCGTTCCCGAACCGATTCCTTCGGCATCAAATCAATCGTCATTTTTACTTCGTTCCATAAGTCCTCATCGAGGTAACGGGTGATGCGTGGTTTTGCCTTGCGGGCGCGCTGACGCGACAGCGACAGTGGGTTGCCGGCCAGGTAACCGGCATTGACCAGCCACGAGAACAGCGTATTGAGAATGATGATCGCCTGGCGCTGGCTGGCAGGGGAGAGCGGGCCGGCAAACGGCCGCCACTCTGGATGTGCGCGCGCGAACTTGCGGCCATCGCGCATCACCCACTGCGTCGCCGGTTGCGGATCGGACAGAAACTGTTGATAGACCAGCAGATCCTCATGCGTGAGTGACGATAGCGGCTTGCTCAGCTGGATGGTCGACCAGAGCAGCAGGCGTTCAGCTTCCTTGCGGTAATTGTCGAACGTGGTCTTGGTATCGAGGAAGCGCGCGAGCCATGCCTTGATCGCATCGACATCGTGGTTGGCAGCGATTTGCGGGCGATTGCCGGTAGCCCGGTGGTGCCATCGCGGCCATCGGTGTGGGAGGGCAGTTGTATGCTTTCGATCGTCGCGAGCGCGGGAAGCATAGCGGGATGTAAATTGGCAGAAGGCATGACGAGCGCTGACGCATCTGGAATTGGCACATTCCGATAATGTTCGACATTATAACAGTAATGTCATATTTACAGGAATGGAAGTTGTATATTTAACGTAATACGTAGTAGTATTTATCAATACAACTTGCCGAAAACGCGCCATGGATACCGCCGCCGCCACTGAAAAACAGCTTCTTGCAGACATCGATCGCTTGCGCGAGGAGTTTACGCAGACGCAGGATCTGTATCGCGAGGTCTGCGTGTTGCTGTTCTTCCGCTATGGGATGACGCCAACGGCAAATAAGCTGTATCAACTCGTGCGCAAGGGAAGTATGACCGCGCCGGCCGAAGCACTCAATAAATTTTGGGAGGATCTCAGGGAAAAGAGCCGCGTGCGGATCGAGCATCCGGATCTGCCCGAAGCGCTCAAAACTGCAGCTGGTGACTTAATTGCGACGTTGTGGTCGGCGGCACAGGCTCAGGCTCGTGAAACCTTGGCTTCCTTCCAAGGTGAAGCGCAGGTTGCGGTGTTTGAGGCGAAAGCGGCGCTTGCGGCAGTCGAGGCCGATCGCGATAAGGCCCACCAGACGTTCCAAAAGGTACAACAGGCGCTCGACCAGGCGAATGAGCGAATTGCAGCGCTTGGCCAACAACTAGCGGCCGATGGCGCCACCAATGCCGCCCTCGAATCGCAAGTGCAGCAGGCGAAGGCAGAAAATGCGGCGCATCAGCAGAGGCTCGAAGATGCGCGCCGGGACTTCACGGCAGAACTGGACAAGCTGCGCGCGGCGGCGCAACTGGCCGATGAGCGTTTCAGGGCAGCCGAAACGCGGGCACTGCTGGAGATCGATCGTGAACGAAGTGCTGGCACCAAGCTGCAGAAAGAGTTGGATACTGTCCGTGCGGCCGCCAATCAAGCCGCAGAGCGCCACCGCTCGGAAACGGCGGCGATCCAGGACCAACTTGGTGGTCTTCGGCAAAAAATCGGTATGCTGGAAGGCAATCTGCAAGCCGTCACGGCAAATAGGGATTTGATCGTGAGTGAACTCAAGGCCGCCCAAGTGCAATTGGCAGATGCTACCGCGCAAGCATCGATGATGCGCAGCGAGGCGGAAAATTGGCGTCATCAGGCCGAAGAATACCAGCGGATAGCTGCCGAGCTACGAGAGTCGGTTAAACCCCAACGGGCGTCACGCAAACCGAAGGCCGAATAAACTATTTAAATAACCTTTGGCTGCGCGCCAACGGCATCACTTTACGTTGAGGCGTGGTTAGCGGAGAGCGTCTGGCAGAACCCCGAAAATCGTCCGAACGCACGGCGCCATCAGCACTCCGGCGGGCGGTACCCACCATCGAGGAACTGGCGCGTGCACATGTCATACTGCGCGCCAGGGATGCACGCTCCATGACCTCACCAAAACATATTTAGCATCGCCGGCGCGCCGCCGGCTGACCTTTATCGCGGCCGAATTTCCCGTATTCATTTTGCAGACTTGCTTGAAATCGCCAATTCTACTTTTCTGATGAAAGAGTTCAGGTCCTCCGCTATTGCACTCGCATCTGTCGCGCTGATTTCGTTGCGGGCAAGGGCAAGGATCGAATTGGCCGCAAGGATGTGCTTCTCCCGAAGTGTTTCTTTTAAGTTTTCGAGAGGAATTGGCTGCTCTTTTTCCATCACTCTTTCTCCGTTATGCATGTCGAGACAATACGCCACTGATCCTAAGAATGTTTCTTGAAACGCCCTTTTTTATGCGGCCACTTTTGGCGGTGAAAATGCGGCCGTGCCTCGTTCGGCTCGATAAACAAGGAGCTTCGCGTTTGCAGCGCAGGATCTGGCAGGCGCGGATCAAACGGCGGCTGGCGGTCGTCATCCTCGTCTTCGTCGTCTGAATCCGCGTGCGAGGCTTGCTCATTCAGCTTATGATTTTCCGCTGCCGGTGTGGCACCGCCGGAGGGCGGCACGCCGCCTTTCTTGATACTGACGGCAGAGCCATCCGGATCGGCTACGGTCTGACCCGATGATGTGGGTGCCGCGGCCGGCGCAGAAATGGGCGCGGGGAGTTTTCCGGTCAATTCGCCCTGCAGCATCATTTCAAAGAGTTTGGCGCCAAATGTCTCAGCCAGCGCCTTGGACAATTCCTGCGCGACCATTGCCACGAAAGGACGAGCCGCCTCCACCAGGGGATTGGCGGCCTGCAGTTGCGGCGGCGTCGCCAACGGTGCGGATGATGCGACCGGCGTGGCCGGCTGCGCAGCAACGGCGGGCTGTGACTGGAGCATGGCTTGGGGTTGATTGGGTGCGGTGGTTGGTTGGGTGGCAACCGCTTGTACCAACTCTTGTGGCGTTTTCTCTTCTTTTTCCTCGATTGTCGTCGCTACCGAAGTTTTTTCCGTCTCGAGGCGGGTTCGAAGCTTGCTGAACGCCGCAATAAGTTCGGCCCGGTTTTTCGTCATGCTCTTGTAGATCGCCTTCGGAGAGCGGCGGCGGTCTGCAGACAGGCCATGGCGCTGTGCATCGGTGAGTTCATCGGCCGTCAGTCCAATCAAGGTTTCCGAAGCAAGGTATTGTGCATGCGGATTGCGCCGATGGATGGTCGCAGCCAGCTTGTCCCAATCGGCCTCATTCCAGAATATCTTCGTGCTTTTCGTGGCCTCTTTCTGCTCTTCTGCTTGTATCGTCAGGAATTCGCTTCGCGCGCCGATACGGGTGATGGTGGTCGCATCAGTGCCTTCCTGGATCTGCTTATACGCCTTTTTCAACTTCGCTGCGTAGTAAGACGAACTCAACGAAGGGCGTCTTTTTTCCAGTGGCAGCGCAGTCTGGGCCTCGTCGAATTCGGCGATAGAAAAGCCGGATGGCGTCTCGGCAAAGAGCAAATTCAGGTCTGGGCGCATCAGATGGAGCTTGTTGGCAACGGCCCGGTAATCGGCGTCAGTCCAGATTATGCGGATCAATTGGGACGCCTTGGCAACCGGCTCGCCCACTTTGAGCGCTTCAATGATCGGCTTAATGCGCTTGGTGGCTTTACCGAGGACGCTGCTGAAAATCGCGCGCTGTTTGTCCGCGGTAAAGATCTTTTTCTGGATCATGTCGAATTCTGCTCGTTTTACCCTGAAACGAGCATCACTAGCATCTCTGTCCGGGAACGTTTTCATGAATGCTTTTGCAAAGGTCGTCCAGTCCTCCGATGTCCAGATGATGAATTTATCCCCCACTTTAGGTCCTCTCATGTGCGAAGTTGCGACCAGCGTCAATTGACGCTTTGACTACCGTTTCGTTTTTGACGCAGGGTAGCGGCTTGCCGGGATTCTCGTGATCGTTGGTTGGAGCAGCGTCACTAGAAATGGCTCGGACTACAAAATAGCAGGATTGGCAGTGTAGCGTATTCAATGCCCAGGTCGGGGTAGTAAAACTTTCAATGGATGACGGGGTCCACTCGTTTTCCGTTGCATAACCCCGAGCTCGTGGTTACGCATGGGAATTAAAAGGACCCCAAAGAGCGCGATGCCGACATGCTCAGCCTGGGGGCCGATCGTGATCACGAAATGATGCTCGCGTTGGCGCTGCAAAAACCAGATTTGGCGAGCGCCAGATTTGCGTGCCGATGCGCCGGACGGTGAAATGTTCGAGCAGCAGCTAGCCGACGTCGAGGCGCGCTATGCCGATAGCTGTAGCGGCTCGCGTTCGAAAATGGCCGTGCTCGCATTGGACGCCGATTTCGGCTCGAATTAACTGCAAATGACGGAGGGCTTGTGCTCACACTATCTGCAAATGAGCTTGCAATCGACGGCGCTGGCTCGCATTCCATGCCTACCGGCTCAAGCTAACTGCAAATGACATCGGCAAGCCCGCCGCCAGCATGCGCTCGCGGATTTCGGCCGTCCGCTTCGGTTTGAGCTGGTTGCTGAACATCGCGCGGATTTCGGCCGCTTTGGCGTCAAACTGCTCGGTCATGTCCTTGAGCCGGTATCTCGCCACTCCCTCGCCGACCAGCCGAAGTGTCTCCTGGTCGACGTTGCTCGAGCGCTTGGCCACGATGGTCGTGCTGGAGAACGTGAGTCCAACGGAGGTTTTTTAGAACTGGCGGAGGTCGTTTAAACGGAGCTACTTGGCATGGCGTCGTGCGTCTAGGGATGCCTGAAGAGATCGCTGCCACAAAACATGGGCAAGAGCGCCCAAACCGCGCATCCTGACAGTCTGATCGGAAGAATTCGACCTGCCGCCCTCCCACGAATGCGGAGGGTCGTCCGACTCAGCGGTTCTTCAGCATCCTGCTAGGGCAAAGTGTCGCGCTTGGCGAAGATGCTTGCCATTTCCGCCATGTTCTCGGTTCCCCAGGTGCACAGCGGGACGATCGCGTCGGCCAAGCTGCGACCGAGCGGGGTCAGCGCGTAGTCCACGCGCGGCGGCACCTCCTTGTAGTCGGTCCGCACCAGCACGTGATCGGCCTCCAGATCCTTCAATTGCTGGATCAGCACCTTGTCGCTGACTCCCTGGATCAAGCGCTTGAGCTCGCCGTAGCGCTTCGGGCCGTCGCGCAGGAAAAACAGGACCAGCGGTTTCCACTTGCCCGAGATGATGCGGAGCGTGGCGTCGAGCCCGCAGGAGAAGCCGCCGGTACCGCAGGTTTGAGAAGGCGTCGTCATTCTTTTCTTTCTTTGATACTTACCAAAAGGTGCATACTTTACCTTAGGATATCACAAGTCCATACTTGGTTTCAAGTAAGCAGATCCCTGCTTCCGTACAACTCCAACGAAGGATGCATGACATGAACAGACTGAATGGAAAGACCGCCGTGATCACCGGCGGCGCTACTGGCATCGGCCGCGCCGCAGCAAAGCGCTTCATCGAGGAGGGCGCCTTCGTCTTCATCTTCGGCCGCCGGCAGGAAGCGCTCGACGCCGCTGTGGCTGAGCTCGGGCCCAATGCCCGCGCGGTGAAGGGTTCGGTCTCGGATGAGGCCGACCTCGACCGACTCTACGCGGCGGTGAAGGCCGAGCGCGGAACCCTCGACATCGTCTTCGCCAATGCCGGGGTAGGAAGCCAGCTTCGGCTCGGCGAGATCACCGCCAAGCACATTGATGAAACCTTCGACATCAATGTGAAGGGTACGATCTTCACGGTCCAGAAGGCGTTGCCGCTGATGGGCAAGGGCGGTTCGATCATCCTGACCGGATCGAGCGCCGGCACCACGGGCGCCCCGGCGTTCACCGCCTACAGCGCGAGCAAGGCGGCAGTGCGCAACCTCGCGCGGACCTGGGCGGAGGACCTGAAGGGCACCGGCATCCGAGTAAACGTGCTGTCGCCCGGGGCGACTGCGACCGAACTCGCGAAGGAAGCGCTAGGCGAGGAGGGCCTGAAGGCCTACGGCTCGATGACTGCGCTCCAGCGCATGGGCGATCCGGCGGAGGTCGGGGCGGCGGCTGCCTTTCTCGCGTCGTCGGACAGCAGCTTCATGACCGCCAGCGAGGTCGCCGTCGACGGCGGCCTAGCGCAACTCTGACGTGCTTCGCCCTACGGCGCTCCATTCGATATTCGGAGCCCGTAGGGCGTGCTAAACCCAAGGAGAATATATGAGCTACGCAATTATCGGCTTCGGCAATATCGGCCAGGCCCTGGCCAAGGCGTTTGCCCGCAACGGCATGGAAGTATCCGTTGCAACCACGCGCGACCCGGAAAGCTTTGCATCCGCCGCGGCCGCAATCGGACCCGAGATCATTCCCAAAACACTGGCGGAAGCCGTCAAGGCGGACATCGTCTTCTTGGCTGTCCGTTTCGAGTCGCACAAGGATGTCGCGAAGGCGCTGCCGACCTGGAAGGGAAAGACCATCATCGATGTGACCAATGCCTACGGCGTGTCCCCTGAGCAACTGGGTGGACAACCTTCTTCTGCCAAGGTCGTCGCGCAGGCCTTCACTGGTGCAAGACTGGTGAAGGGCTTCAACCATTTGGTCGCTGCCGTCCTTGACCAAGATCCGGCCGTACATGGTGGTAGGCGAGTCGTGTTCCTGGCGAGCGACGATGACGGCGCCGCAGCGGAGATTGGTGCGCTTGCGGAAAAACTTGGTTTCGCGCCGATCAAACTTGGCGGGCTTTCGGAAGGTGGACTGCTTGTGCAGGCGCGCGGAAATAGCTGGGGTCAACTGATCTTTAAGGACCTGGTCAAGTTCGACGGATGAATTGTGATGGCATATCATGATGTTATCCCGCCTAATATCCTTTGATCTGAATGGGGTCTATCTATGACTTCCGCTTTAAACGACCAGTTGCTTGATCAGATTTTTCGCTCCGCTCGCACCTTCAACAGCTGGGCAGATGGTCCGGCCCGAGGAGATCGCGGCGGCGGTGTTCCTCGCCTCGGCGACTCGAGCTTCGTGAACCGGGTCGACCTGGCCGTCGACGGCGGTCTCTCGGCCGTCTGAATAAGCGCGGACGCCCCGTCCGGCCGAGCCGGGCGGGGCGTCATCGACCGCCTCAGTCATTCCAGTCACGCGGCCTGGATCGGATCGGGGTAGACGGTGGATAAGCCGCAGATTGCCCCCCCCAAACGCCGCGCGCTCGTCGAATGCCCAACCGTAAAGGAGATCCCGATGTACGACCAATCCAAGCTATCCGAGTTGATCCGATTCGCACGAGTCGATGCGGGCTCCACCGTCATCGACGTTTACCCAGGCGACGGCGACTGGACCCGTCTCTTCTCCGACATCGTGGGACCCGAAGGACGGGTCTACAGCTTCGTGCCGGCCGAGATCGCCCACGTGAAGAACGATTCGGTCGGCCGCATGCGGACGCTCGCGAAGGAGCCGGGCCGAGAGAACGTCGAAGTCGTCTCGGCGGACCTCGTAGCGATGCCGGAGGCCACCCAACTTGCTGATGTCCTATGGCTGCACCTGTTCTACCACGATCTCCACACCGCGCTGATCCAGGCCAGGGGCGCAACGGCGGCCCACTTCAATCGAGCTGTCTACGAGCGGCTAAAGCCCGGTGGGTCCTACGTCATCGTAGACCACGCCGCCGCCGTCGGGGCGGGCACGAGCGACGCCCAGTCGCTGCATCGGATTGAGCCTGCATCCGTTCGCGAGGAGGTGGAGGCGGCCGGCTTCGTACTGGACGCGGAAAGCACCATGCTCGCGAACAAGGACGATCCGCACTCGATCAAGGTGTTCGATCCCTCGATCAAGGGCGAGACCGATCGCTTCGCCTATCGGTTCGTGAAGCCCTGACAGGTGCCGGTGGCGACTGGTGCGACCTGACCGACGCGAAGGCACGCTTGTCGCCTCTCGACCTGTCGGCGGGAGCGCGGCGGGTGTCCGAGTGCGTTTCGTCGACCGCGACGCCGCCGAAGGCATCCTCGGGGAGGACGGCGGCTGATCCGGCTTGCCGCGGACCCGGACCCGCTTTCGCAACAGGATAAACCGGTGACCTACGAGCGCTCTGTCGTCACCTTCGTCGAAATCCTCGGCTATGGTGCTTCCCTTGTCCCCGCTGAAATTGGTGATTTGGCCCAAGCGAAGGAGTCGGACGATGACTGCTGAAAATGCTCAGGGCGGGCAAAGTGGCGCCTTAACGCCGACGATCTGCTGGCGCCATTACGCCGACAATGCGGTGGCGCCATTACGCCGGAAATCTGGTGGCACCATTACGCCGACAATCTAGTGGCGCCTTAACGCAGACAATGAAATGGCTCCTATACGCCGAAAATTCACACCATCCATGACGGGAGCGCCGCTTACCTGCAAACCGGCTTCGCGCAATGCCCTTGAAAACTCGTCTCGTGCGCTCTCCTCGGGCGAGGCAACAACCGAATTTCCCTGACCAGGCATCCAGCGCGAAAGTGCGCTTAGATCGGTGCCGGCCGGGGCATATCCCTGGGGCCGCTGGGACAGTCCCTCAGCTGCTGGCAAGGCCAAGTTGCTGCTGCAGTACGGAAGCCGCGTTGTAGCAGTTAAAGGATATGACCTTTCCACGCTCAAGGTGAAAGACATCGCAGCTCGGGACATCTATTGCCTTGCCCGTTGGAGCGACAGTCCCTGAGGCAAGTCTGAGCTCACCTTTATGCGTCCCCCGAGTTGCGAGCTCGACGACTACGATGTTCTCCGCGACATAGATGTTGAATAGCTCACGGTGAACATCAGGAAATGCATTTGCGAAGGCGTCGATAGCGTCGCCAATAGCCTGCCCGTGCAACTTCAATCCGGAAGGAATGTCGTACATATATTCTTCATCGGAGAAGAAGGAGACAAACTTCGCGATGTCTCTCCCGCTCCCTTCCGCGGCGGCGTAGAGTTCTCTGACGGTTTCTTCATTATTAAGCATCATCAATCCTTTGCGCAGTCGGTTACCGACCATTCGGTGCTTCGGCAAGGCGTTGCCGCTGTTCAACGTTTTCGCTGACTTTACGAATCGTTTCGTGTGGTATCGGTCTCGATGGGTCAGGGCCTGGGGCTTGCGGCCATCTCTGAGGCCCGCGCCAGTGCTTGCGTGTCGATATACTCCCGGATGTTCGTCAGTTTGCCATTTCGAACGGTAATGGCGAAGACCCAATGGTCCTCCCACGTCCTATTCGTGGCTTTGATTTTCCCCCTAGCGAAGCCGACGACCAGAACCCGATCTCCCTGCGCTACGAATTCGCGGGGCTCCATGAATGAAGTTTCCATCGTCTCGGATGACGTCTGAAGCAAATTCGCCAATCCCGCGTGCCCGCGGCGAGTGCCGGCCAGCGGCCAGTCTTCGCCCGGAATGATCCACTCAATATCTTCGGCAGACAACGCCCGTACAGCTTGCCTATCGCTGCGGCCGATTGCTGCGAAGAAATCCTTCACAATCTGAACATTCTCGCCTGTGTTCATTGAAATCTCTCCTTTTCCTTACATCGGATCGTGTCCGATCTGATCGTTGTATGTTGTGGACCTGCCGGTGAGGACGTGGTGTCAGTGATTCAGCCGATATCGACTTTCATGGCGATGTCCCAAGTGCCGGCGCCGTTTTTGGCCAGGCCGATCATCAGGAGGCCGAGCGCCTCGAGCGTCTGGGCCATGTGCAGGCCGCCGACATCCAACGGACGCAGCCCGAGACTATCGAGGAACGTTGAGACGCGCGCCTTGGCCTCCGGATCGTCGGCTGCGATGAACGCGTCGAGGCGTCCACCCTTGGCAAGTACGTGGCCGAAGATGGTGTTGAACGCCTTCACGACATGCGCGCCGGCGGGCGCGCCCTTGGCAATCTCCTGCGCACCAGAACTGCCGCTGGGGGTAACGAGGCCCGAGAGGTCGGGGGCGACCGGGTTGGTGATGTCGATGATCACCTTGCCGTCGAGCGCGTCCCCGTAATCGGCCACCGCCGACGCCGCACTGCTGTACGGCACGGCGAGGATGACGATGTCGCCCGCTGGCGCGGCGCCGTACGTGATCGCTCCGGCTGCAAGCTGGTCGGCCAACGCCTGCGCCTTGGCGGGGTCGCGGCTGACCACCTCGACGGTGTGTCCAGCCTTGGCGATACGGCCGCCGATCGCCGCGGCCATGCTTCCTGAGCCGATGATGCTGATAGTGTTCATGTGCAGTTTCCTCGTGAGTTGGGGTATTGCTAGTAGTCTCTAAACGGGGCATCCCCCGGTTAATATTTCGTGTGTGCCGAGCCGCGTGCGTCATCCCTCATGCCATCCCCGGGTCGGACAGAGCCTTTGGTCGAACGGATCACGGCATCGCGACATTGCTGTCCGCCGGGCTCGTTGCGACTCGGCTCCCTGCCTCAGCTCATCAGCCGGCAGGGAAGTAATGGCCGTTGTCCAAATCGGCGAGCAGGCTGGGCTGAGCGGGTTCCCAGCCGAGGGTCTGGCGGGTGATGAGGTTGGACGGATGGAACACGCACGACGGCCCGTTCGAAAGGCAAGGTCGAGCGCCCATTCAGGACGGTGAAGGAGGCGCACGAAACGCTTTACCATTTCCACAAGCCGGAAACGGAACGCCAGGCCAACGAGTGGCTGATGCGCTACCTGCTGCGTTACAACGACCAGAGCCATCGTTCGGAGAAGCATCCCGACTGGACGATTGGCTGGCCAACCTGCCGGCCGAGGGCGTACGCGACATGTGCGCGTGGGAGCAGTTCTGCCGCTTCGCGCGCGAACCGGAGCGCCGCAAGGTCGGCGTCGACGCGCGCATTGCCATCGGCGGCACCGCCTACCAGGTGGAGCCGGACATGGCCGGTGAGACCGTCGTTCTGCTGTGGGGCTTGTTCGACGACGAAATGTATGTCGAGTTCGATGCCGAGAAATTCGGACCGTACCGCCCTGTGTCCGGGCCGGTCCCGCTACACCGCTACCGCGCGTTCAAGCGCGGCAAGGCGGACGAGCGGGCCGACCGCATCCGCGCGCTCGCCGACCAACTGGACCTGCCAATCAGCGCTTTAGCTGGAAGCGATATGCGTCTCTCGCCATCGGCGACCGCCATATCGCTTCCGCATCAACCTTTTGACGCCGAAGCACATGAATACCATTTCGTCAGTGTCATCGCAGCCAAACTCGCTATCGCCGACGACCTGGCACAGCCTCTGGCCAAGATCGCGCCGGCAGATCGGGCCTTCATTGACCAAGTGCTGGGCGAAACCCTAACCCGCAGCGTCGTACTGGCGCGTATACGAGATTATTTCCGTAATAAAAAAACAGGAGGGGAACATGCGAGTTGAAGTAATGGAGCACTACGGATTGACGCAAGCATTTAGCCAGGCGGGCTACTACGAAACCGAGCATCACCAGCAGCTCATCAAGGATATCAAGGGCGCGATCATGCAAGGACGCCTGATCGCAGTCTGTGGTGTCGTGGGCAGCGGCAAGACCGTCACGCTGCGCCGCTTGCAGCAAATCCTAAAAGAGGAAAATCGCGTGATCGTCGCAAAATCGATTTCGGTGGAGAAGCACAGCATCAAGCTCGCCACCCTGATTACGGCGCTTTACTACGACCTGGCGCAGGACAAGCTGGTCCAGATTCCCAAGCAAAATGAGCGGCGAGACAGGGAATTGCAAGAGCTTCTTAAAAAAGGGAAGCGTCCGGTGGCACTGTTCATCGACGAAGCGCACGACCTGAACGGACACACGCTCATTGGCTTGAAACGCTTGATGGAGCTCGCGGAAGATGTCGGTGGCCGGCTGTCGGTGATCCTGGCGGGCCATCCAAAATTGCGCAACGACTTGCGCCGTCCGACGATGGAGGAAATCGGCTATCGTACCGACATCTTCACGCTCGATGGCGTCACCGGCAGTCAACGTGACTACATCCATTGGCTGCTCGGTGCTTGTACCGGCAACAAGACCGAGACCGAGTCCGAGACGATTCTGACGACCGAGGCTATCGACTTGCTGGCCACCAAGCTGCGCACGCCACTGCAAGTTCAGTTGCACCTGACATTGGCGCTCGAAGCTGGCTACCAGACTGGCGAGAATCCGGTTACGGCGGAATTAGTGGAGACGATATTGTCGCGCCAGCTCGACGACCTGGAGCCGACGCTGGCGCGCCACGGCTACCGGCTCAAGGACATGACCGAGCAATTCGACGCCAAGGCCGCCGAGATTCGCGCGCTGTTCAACAACCAACTCGAACCGAAACGTACGGCCGAGATCCGCGAACGCATGCTGACGGCTGGCTTGCCGATATGAGCTGTCATTTGCAATTAGCGTGAGCCGACGACCATGGAATGCGAGCCGGCGCCGTTGAATGCAAGCTTATTTGCAGATAGCGTGAGCACGGGCCTGCCGTCATTTGCAGTTAATTCGAGCCGAAATCGGCGTCGAATGCGAGCACGGCCGGTTTCAAACGCGAGCCGCTACAGATAGCGCGAGCAAGCCGCACACAGGGGCATGGTACAAAAGCGCCTACCAGCTGCGGGGATGCGTGTTTAGATTGTGATGTTGAGGATGTTGCCTATTTTGTAGTGTCGCAATATCACTCGACGTTCTGCCCTGTTCTCCTTTCACTGCTTGGCTACTTGTGCCAATCCCCCAAAAATGCAAAATTAGCCCAAAAACCTCAAAATCCTTAAGTCAGTTCACTGTTCCATTGCCCCCAAAAACTAATTTATGTGGATACAAAAAAAAGTTGATCCGATTATTTTATGTGGATACAATAATATAAATGGAAATTACGTTCGACCCGCTCAAGAACCAGGTGAATCTCAAAAAGCACGGGGTATCGCTCTTGGAAGCCCGAATCATTGATTGGGAAACCGCGCTGGTTTGGCGTGATGACCGCCGCGAGTACGGCGAGGTGCGCGAGTGCGCTTTGGGCATGATTGGTGATCGCGTTTATTGCGTTGTCTTTGTTGATCGGGAAGAGGCGCGCAGAATTATTAGTCTGAGAAAGGCCAATTTGAGAGAGGCGAAATATTATGTCGAGCAAACGTAAAATTGTGATGCCGACCGAGGAAGAGGATGCGGCGATCACGGCCGCCGCGCTGAGTGATCCAGATGCGCTGCCGTTGAGCGATGAACAGTTGGCGCAATTTAAGCCAATGCGGGGGCGCGGCCGTCCCCTTGGGGACAACAACAAGGTGGCAGTCAATGTGCGGTATGACCGAGACGTACTCGAAGCATTCAAGGCCACCGGTGAAGGCTGGCAGACACGCATGAACGACGCTCTGCGTGAATATGCCAAGGCGCATGGCATCATGCACCGCCATTAATAGGTGTTTTTGACTAAAACCGCGAATTGTCAATTAGGCACTGTGAGAGCGAAGATTGGTTTTTTTTGGGGGGGATGGCCACAAATAGCTTGGTTCATCCCGATCGCGGGGTCATTCCCGCCCCGTTGATTAAAGAGCGCACCGGGACCCCCTGTCTTGACAGATGGGGTTTGCCGACATCGTTTCAATGGGACAACGCAGAGTCCTCGCTTCCCTATAGAACATCACCTCCAATCATCCAGCTGGCCAGGCGCGCAGCGCCACCCCTGTAACAAGAAAGCCAAGAAGATCAAAAAGGCAAAATGATTACAATAAAACGAAATGCAATTAACGATCTAGTCGATTTTAACCAACAACAACCCCATCCTCCCTCCGGCGACCGTCCCGCCGACATCGACCCCGCCCAACGCTTTCTGCGCTTTCTATGTTTTCTAAGCTTTCTGGTCTTTCTAACCGGCAACCTGCGGTTACCGGAACCCACAGCGCTTTCTGGGTTTTCTTAGCTTTCTATGCCTTCTAGGACCGCGCAACAAGAGGCGACACGGTGATGCCCAAAGAAATCGATCGGATCGGTGATCCTGATGGAAGGTGGATCAGAGTCGAGGCGGTAAATCAAAACCGCCAATCAAGGAGGGGTCGGAAAAATCGGGACGGTAAAACGACCGGGGAGGACACTGACGGCTGGATCGTTAATTGCATTTTGATGTAAAGTACGGTCGTGACCCATTCAGTCGACCCGATCTGGCAAGATCGGCGCGGGACCGGTAGCCAGTGCCAGCGCAACATGCTCGAGCTGTTCAGGCAATTGCTGATAGATCATGCCGGCCGAAAAGCGCAGGATGCGCCAGCCGTGGACACATAGCAGGTTTTGCCGTTCGCGATCGCGCACGAAATCCTGTTTGTGCTTGCCGTGCCACTGCCAGAATAGGGGAAGTTGCTTTTTCAAGTGGCGCACAGGGCAGTTGATGTCCATAGAGGACATCAGGCACCCAATGCGTCCTATACGGAACGGTGCCGACCCTTGCCGCTTGACAGAGGAAAATTCCACGTCATCCTGAAAGCCCATTTGATATGCGTATGAATGCCATGACCGTTGCCGATCCTTGCCTTAACCATCCCGCCACCGCGCCCGATCCGGCTGCTTCGGCCTACGACGCACTGAAAGCCGTACAGCGCTCGATGGGCCTGCAGCGGCTGCGGCTTGGCGCCTTACTTTGCGTGCTGGAAGACAGCGGCGAATGGGCCGGACGCACCGATGGCAGCAGTTTCCGACGATTCCTGGTCGAAGAGGGGATCGAGCCGAAAGCGGCCAGCCAATACATGCGGGTGGCGCGCGTGTTCGTGCTGCAGCTGCAGCTGCCGGTAGCGGAACTGCGCCGCATTGGTCATGCCAGCATGCGGGTGCTGGCCTCTGCCGCCGATATCGCAACGCCGGCGAACGTCGACCGGATCATCGATCTGGTGGCCACCCTGCCGCGGCCGGAAGCACTCGACGCGCTGAAGGATTTGGTGCCGGCTGAACGGCGCGAGATACCTAATGTGTTCTTGCCCGATCCGGCGCTGCGTCCGGTTGGTAAGATCCTCGACGCCGTTGGTAACCTCACTTTTGAACAAAAGGCCGCGCTCTACCGCAACCTCGGCAAAACCGCGCAACCGATGTCGCTTTGAACCTGGACAACTGATCATGACCGCTGTCGACCCCAATTTGCACGAACTATGGCGCAACGCGCCGCTGGCCAGCTTCAAGGAATTTGTCGAATCAACGGCTTTTGTGGAACTTGGGCGCCGCAATCAGGCGCCCAAGACGAAGCCAGAAAACGATGTCGACACCGATCCCGATGTCAAGGAAGCACCGCGCCCAATCCGCGAATCGTCCGTGAAGGTCTATCTGTCCATGTTTGGCAAATACCTGCGCTGGCTGGAACACCGGCAGCTGCATCTGCTGGACGTGAAAGCCAGCGATATCGACGCCTTCATGGAAGAGCGCATGTCCGGAAAGCGCGGCAAGGCACGCGATCTCAGTAGTAGATCGATTCGCAAGTCCTACCTTCGTTTGCTGGAGCGAATGTATGAACACCTGAAGCTGGTGCCGAATCCGGCCAAGGACGCCATGTTTCATGCGTCCAAACAGGACGGCGGGTTAGGGAGGGACGCCCACCTGGTCAGCTTGTCGCCGGAACAGATCGCGGCCTTCATGGCGGCACTGCCCGAGATCAATGACTTCCCGAAGAACTGGAAGCGCCGGCGCGATCGCGCCATGCTTTGTCTGATGCTAGGCGCAGGCCTGCGGGTGTCCGAGGTGATCGGCATGTATATCGAAAACATCGGCCTGCCAAACGATAACGGCTCGATCCGGGTCACAGTGTCAGCGGCGTCAAATGACGGCACCAGCCGCTGGCACCAGACGCAATTGCGTGCCTTTGCCGCGCCCGATGTGCTGGCCTGGGTTGAGGAACGCAAGCGCATGGACATGCCTGACCAAATGCTGTTCCCGGCCAACGAGAAAGGCGTCAGGCTGGACAAGGCCACGCTGTATCGTCAGGCGAAAAAAACCTTTGCTCGCGCCGGCATCGACGTCGCGCGTCACGGCGGCCGAACCTTGCGCAATGCATTCGCTGTCAACGAGCTCGAAGGCGGCACCCCGCCTGAGGAGGTAACGGAATTCCTGGGTTTGCACAAACAGAAGTCGATCAACATTTATCTGACACGGAAATAGCGGTACCGTCCCGCTTGCGCGAGTCAAAAGAGTGGTGCTATGATCCACTCAGTCGAGCTGACGACTATTTCAGCCTATCACCTTCGAGCCTTCGGCCCGATCTCCAGTAGTTCCCGCATCACTCCACTGTTTTTTTTTGAATGTCATGCCCCATGCGTCGACGCATCGGACAGGATTTTCTCGTGCGTTCGCACGGTAAATGCAGCTGGGCATCCAGCATTTTCTCAATCCTTCGGGGACATCCCCGAAGGGGCATGTTCCTCGATCCTTCCAGGAGCAGCTATGTATTTCACTCAACACATGCAGTCGTTGCGCCGCGAATATCCGTTGGGCGCCCAAGATCCAGATCCGTTCGTGCAGCACTTGTACCAAATTGCGAGCAAGTTCAACCGGCCCTACAACGTGGTCATGACCCGCAATGCCGGTGACCCTTCTGGCGTCGAGTATCACAATCGGGCTGCAACGCTGTGGGCCTTCGTATTGCCCGATGCTAGCGAACCGGGCAAATATCGGTTGCAGACGTTTGATGAGGACGGTTTCACCGGTCACTCATCGTATTCGTCTCTCATCGACGCCGTTGAAGCGCTGATCAAGAACGGGTATGTCTGCGAAGACCGCGGCGCACTCGACCGGATGAGCACAACGGCTCGATGGGCGGCAGGCACCGAGATATTGGACCTGCTTCGTCGTCTCAACGGCAAGGAAATCTCCTTTCAGGAATACGGACCGATGGCCCGCTCCGTGAAAGAAAAACACGGCCTGATTCCGGCCTGATTCGCCTATCAAAATCAACCACCTTTCATTAACCTTCGCGGGGCAAAGACCTCGGATGAGGTCTGGGCTCCGTTTTTCCACAGGAGCCCAATATGCATACCAACCTCATCACTCGAAGTCCGCTGTCGTCGGCAATCCGGCGCGGCGGGAATGGGCTGGAAATGTGTTACGGCACTTATTTCAATCTTGATCTTTCGAAACAGGTGCTTGCTTGCTGTACCCACGGCGCCGCAGCCTTGTCTGAGTTTGCAGAGTTCGCGGTTCATGACTACAAGCCATGTGCTGAGGCCGACAAACGTCTCGATGGCATGCTGCTCGGCCGCTTTCCAGCTCTGAAGGAAACCGGCTATTCTGCCAAGCTATTTTCCGAGCGGGCATGAACTTCGGGATGCCGTCGACACCGCTGTTGGTGGCCATCCACGATATCAACGACAGGGGAGCGTCACGAACGGACATTGCTCGCGCACTGTCCAGGATGGGACTGTAATTGCTGTGTCCTGCGCTGACGCAGTTACTTCCGATTTGCCATTCGTGAACCCACGAATGGCAGATCCTCATTTTGATTGCTTTGACATGGCCGGCGTGCCTGCCATGTCAAAGGGATGCGAAATTGTTAGTCGACTAGACAACCGAAATTTACTTGATACCGTTGATTCACTTACTCACGGAGGCACCAATTGAATTTACGACTACTCGTCATTGCATTGTTTCTACTGGCCGGACTGGCCAACGTCGCCCAAGCGCAATGCCATGCCCAATATTTCGACGGCACCGTGCCACAGATCCTGAACCGTGGCATGGCCGACAAAACGACCCCGCTGTGCTTTGAAGCGTTCGCTGTAATGCATTCGGGCGTCACCCGCACCCCGTTGTGGTCGGCCGAACACCTCACCAGGTCGAATCTGTATCAGGCGCGATCGTTAAAACGCGTCAATTCCTTCCATCCAGAAGAATCGTTGCCGGGCGGGTTTGGCGCCGAACTGAGAGATTATTCACGTTCTGGCTATGACCGTGGCCACATGAGTCCGTCCGGCGACATGCCGTCCGCTCGCGCGCAGAACGAGAGTTTTACCCTCGCCAATATGATCCCTCAAAACGCCGACAACAACCGGCACCTTTGGGAGGGCATCGAATCGAGTACGCGCACTATGGCGGAAAGCCGGGATCTGTACGTGATCACCGGCCCAATATTCGAAGGCAATTCACTCCAGCGCATCAATGGACGCGTGTTCGTACCGACCAGCATCTTCAAGGCGATCTACGACCCGCACCATCGACAGGCTGCCGCCTACATCACGCCCAACGCCCCTGGGATGGCTTATCAAACCGTGTCGATTGCGGAACTAGAGCAGCGCATTGGTATCAATCTGTTTCCTTCATTGCCAGAATCGGTCAAACGCAGCAAGATGCCGTTGCCCGAGCCAACGCCGCATGGCTATAACACGCAGGCCGAGCACGTTTCCCAATACGGTTCGGGCCGACACCACGCTGGATATCTGCCGGCCGGCTATACCGCGTACCGCTTGGCCAAACACTTGCTGCGCTAGCACAAAGATAACGATGTCAACACAACATACACACCAGGTCCTCCTTAACGGTGAATGGATCTGGAAAGGCGACGAAGGCTCGATGGCGATCATCTTCCAAAATCTCGACTGCAAAAATTTCCAGAACGAACCGGCATGGCGCTTGTGAACGCATGCCGATTATCTAGCGATGATGGGAAAGAGTGCAGCAGACGCTTTCCCCGACCGGAATGTTGCATTTGCCGCCGGCGCGGTGATCCAGCTTGCTGACGCCAGCGGTCGGGTCATTACCTCTCACACCTTCACCTAACCCGAATTCGTCATGCAAGTGCTTGGAAGCCGCATTTCTCCCTCGATCTTGCTCAAACTCCGAGAGCGCATGCAAGAGAGTCCGTTTAACGCGGCGGGACTCGAAGGAATCGCTAACGATCAGGGCGTGTCCCGCAAGGATGATCTGGCGATGCTCGTCACGGAGCGCCTGATACAACGAGAACGGCTTGCTGGCAATATCATGCTGGAAGGGCAGATATGGATTTGGGTTGGAGAGCGATAGATTTCCATCCTCTCCGCGAATAACGACAGATAAATCGTGTTTTTAGATTAATTTTAAGGAGTCCCATGAAAGGTTTTTCCCCATTCAAAAATGAAACCGAAGCCTTGCAGATTGATGATCTGAAGATCGAAAACCGTGTAGATCAGGTCGCGATCTATGGTTCGACCCAGATCACGAAAGATCAATCCGGACTGGCGATCGCCCTGGAGCTGAAGGCGCTGTTGGATGCCATAGTGGCCGAACTGCAGTCCGGTCCGTTGCCACGCCAGATCGAGATCGTTCCGACTGATACTGTCGCAAATCCCTTCGCCAAGAAATAACCTCCGGCCATGATGCGCTTGAGTGTGAATGGCAGACCACTTGGCATGAACGCCACAGAATCCGTTCCGGAAGATCCAACCGCTTGCACCGCGGAGCAATCGTGGGTACCGCTTGCGCCATGCCACGAACATAGAGAGGTAAGACGCTATGCCGATACTTAAACCAGGGACGATTCTCCCCACCCCTAAAGAAGATGTGGACATCACGGCGGCAGCAATGTCCGACCCGGACGCGCGGCCATTGACTGACGCTGAATGGGAAGCGGTTGACGTTGCGAGGTGGGCGAGGACGGCCTGCAGGAAGTGGCAACAGGTTGCCACCAATATCCGATTCGATAGCGACGTGCTCGACGCATGCAAGGCCACGCATGAACGACGCCCTGCGCGATTACGCCGAAGCGCACGGCATCATGCACCCCCATTAAGAGAAGGCGTCTATAAAACCGTGGGTTGTTAGACAGTGGCAACAAAGGGGGCATTTCGCCCCTTTTTTTCTCGGTAATGTCTAAAAACACCGGTGCTTGCAGAAATTTGAGAAATGACCTCCTGTGTTCGATGCACTGGAGGATGATCAAGGATGGTTTTTCTGATCGCTTGGTTCGAGCGGTGGCTATAGGTGGTGGTTTGGTTAAGCTTTTTTTATCAACACAGCGTCGTGTTGTTTAAGAAAGTTTACGTAAACCTTTACTTCGTTTAAACAACATTTACGCAGAGCAAACGTAATCCCCATGCGGGTTCCAGCCGGGTAAGGTGGTTGATTTTGTTTGAAAGGTGGTGCTTTTTGATAGGTATGGTGGGTGGATATGTTTTGAGGTGGTCGTTTTTGTATACACAGGTGAGTTGATATGTTTTTAGGTGGTCATTTTTGTTTGCACCTGTGGATAAGTGATCTTGAACGGGTACTTTTCTGGTTAAAAATTCCTTCCAGGAAATTTTATCTAACTCTATCTCGAATAACACGGGAAAAGTACGTGTTTCCGCATCTGCTTTCCGCTGAAAGGTGGTGGTTTTTGATAGCCTCTGCTGGTTGCTCGGCATCAATATAGACGGGAATTATCCAGAAACCCCTCCTTTAAATTAATAAATAAGCAATTAATTTGCTTCAGACAGTCCAAAGGTGGTGGATTTTGTGCGATAGCGGGCACCAAATTCGAGGGTGGTGGTTTTTGAGGTGCATTTTGTCCGGAACAATTTAATTAGGTGGTAGTTTTTGATAGGGTAGGTAGGGCTTAAACCGTCATAGGTGGTGGATTTTGATAGGCGGAGCGGGTCTGTACCAGGGAAAGGTGGTCGATTTTGATGGTGCTTTCAAGTCAAAGGTGGTTGATTTTGAGCAGTCAGAACGACGATAAAATTAGCCTAACTAATTGATTTAATAGGTTAAATCTAACCTATCGTTTTCCGGTGTCACGGTGGCCGATGGATCGCCGCTCATAGGTGGTCGTTTTTGTGTGGGTTATAGAGCAAAACTCCCGTGCAAAGTGGTGGTTTTTGATAGTGCATCTTGTAAAAAAGCGCTAAAGGTGGTTGTTTTTGAGCCTTAGTTAGATGGGGGGCGGTCTTGGACCACGAAAAATATGCTCTTCTTCTGCTATAGGTGGTGGATTTTGAGCCTACCTAAAGGAAAGTAGATCCGATGGCGGCCGTAGACCCTGGTGGATAGCTACTACAGCTCGTGGATTACGCCGTGGCGATCTCAGAATGGGCAAAGGTGGTCGATTTTGTTTCGATTGACGCAATAAATGTATAGGTGGAGAATCGATAAAAATTCCACCTTTAAGGGTCTGACATGGCGAAGAAGCCAGAAGCGAACTCGGAACAGTTTTCCCTGGACATATTCCAGCTGAAACCGCAGATCCTGAAAAAGCCGGTTCAGGCTGTACACATGGGCGTCATCGATGGAAGTATGACGCGAACGCAGCGGCTGATGTGGAATGCCATGCTCAAGAATGCCCATGACGGCACCAGCCGGGATGGTATGTATTCGATCCGTCGTTCGGAATTGATGGATATGATCGATTACACCTCACCGAACCGCAAGCATTTCAAGGATACCTTGATGCAAATGCAGAAGATCGCGGTGCAGTGGGATGTTCTTAGCCAGGACGGAAACGAGATGTGGGCGTCGTGTATCCTGCTGCCGACAGTCGCGATGGACAAGGAACATGTCTATTATTCATACTCGCCTCAAATCAAGCCCATGTTGTTCGATCCGAAGATCTTCGCTCGAATCGACCTGCGGATTCAGCGTCAGCTCCGTCTGGATTGCGCAACGGCATTATTTGAGTGGTGCGTTCGCTATCGCTCTGTAAAAAAGACCGTGGTGATGCCGTGGACCGAATGGCGATGGGCCATTTACGGCAGCATCGATGCCACGTCGACCCTGAATCAATACAAATATTTCAAGAAAGATAAGCTACTCCCCGCGATCAGGGAGATCAATCTTCGTAGCGACATAACGATTGAGCTCATTGAAGTCAAGGATGGGCGGCGTGTGGCAGACCTGCAGTTCATCGTCCAGGAAAAGCCAATTTTCTTGGTGACCGACGAGAATAGGAAAAAGTCAGAGGAATGGGACTCCCGTCTGGAGGCCTGGGGCATCAAAGAAAAGGAACGCGTCGCGATATTGGCCAAGTATTCGCATAATGTCCTGGAGGCCCATTACCAATATACAGTCAAGCGCTTAAGCGACCCATCGTTACCGCAGTTGCGTAACGTCGGAGCTTACTTCAAGAATGCCTTGGAGAATCAGCGCGCAAAGGATCAGGTCAAGAGCGATTCACCGAGGAACGATGGACAGACAAATGCGATCATCGCTGGCCTCCTTGAAGAATTCAACGCTCAGCGAAACAAGGATGCGGAAGGCTACTTTAATGAAGTCCCGGCCGACATGCAGAAGGGATTTGTGGAAGAGTTCAATGACGGGGTTACAGAGCCATCAGAGCGCATCAACTTCGCGTCCATGCCACCGTATCGACATCTGATTTCTTTCTACAAGTGGCTTGCAAATAAAGTTTGGGGCCCCGCTTCCGATGGCGAGATCCTTGGCTTTGCGCTAAAGCATGGCGCCATCAAGTCAAATTCCTGAAGATTGAACCGATGCGCGTGACCTTGATCGTGGCGTGGTTTCTCAAGGGCGGGAATCAACCAATGTCGCCGATGATCGAGTAATTTTATGGTGTATCCAGAGGGATTAAGGTCCATCACCATCACTTTTCAAACTCATTTAAAAATGCCTGCTGTACCCCGGGCGATGCGCCAGCTAACCATCTTCCGATTTCCGCGATCTGACCTTTTCCAAACAGTTCGGCGCGAAGCAGGGCTTCACGCGCAGCTTTCTCGCCAGACTCCACCTTGACCAGTTGCGTTTGCAAAGCTTCAAGGGCGCCGCGCAGCTTACTTGATTCGTCCTGTGCATCGTTTGCTTTTCGGGTGAGCAGGCCAGTGCGAACTTCCAAATCGGCGATCCTGGCACGCTGGCTTTCATCCGCGTTCTTTGCCGCTTGACGGATTTGGTCCGTCTGATTCAGCAAGTGCTTGCGTAAGCCGTCCCAGGTCTGTGCCTCTTGTTGATGGGCGGTGGTCAAATGCTCGATCACCTTTTCATGCTCAGTACGTACCCGCTCCAGTTCACGCCGCGAATTTGTTTCAATTTCAGTGATGCGTTGGACTGCAGATGCCTCACCACGGATTTTGTCGGCCACTAGATCACTGTTGCGCTCGACGGCAGCTTCAAGCTTGGCACGGGTCTCATGCAACTCGTTTTGCAGCTCGGTTACGGTGAGGGCCTTTTGATTGAGCGCCTGATCTACAAGTTCGAGATCGTGTTTCAGACCGATAGAATTCATCCTTTCGATTACGAGCTGACTTTCAACGGATTGAATAGCCTGTTCGGCCGCAATTTCACGTTGTTCGGCCAGGCGGACTTTGTCGGCTACCAAATCGTTTGCATGGTCGCATGCGATCGTCCACAGGGCGGTGACCGATTCGGAAACCGCGGCCGGCAGGCCCGGCAAAGAAAAGCGTTTGGCGTTGACGCTCGCAGAATCGATTAGGAAGCTGTTCAATTCTTCAGTCACAACGTTCGGACTCGCCGTCCGTCCATGCTGCTCCAGGATCTGACGCCTGACCATGGCTTGTGTCGGTTTTTCGCCTCGTATCAGTGCCGCCTCGGCGATTTCGCGAACTAATTCGCGCGTATTCGTTTCTCTGGCCATAGAAGCCTCTCAATTGTGTGAACGCATGCAATGTCAGAAAGACAAATTTTTTTGCGGCTATGAATAAGAATGAATAATATCATATTAAAATAATCGTAAATCCTGTTTTTTTCACCATTATGTTTATAATGGTGATAATTTTGACGTATGGAAAAATTTCTCCTACACTATGTCGTGTGTCGCCAAATGTTCCACGGTCTCAGGGGTGTACAACCGGGCTGCGAGCCGCACCAGCATTAGTTTCGATAATTGTGGTCAGGAGATAAAAAACGGCGTGAAACATTCTCACCTCACAACATTTTGATGTCTGGAGTGACAATATTTGATGCCATACGCGTAACTCATGCGACGACAGACGGAATCAACCATGGTCAGGAGTCGCGATAATGAAAGGAAATATGATTTCAGGAATAGTTGGCAATTCGCTACCATTGGCCCCAGACTTCGCATTGAGCCTTGGCACTGCGCCGGTCGATGGTCAACTCATTTCCGCAACGAATGACGTCGATGCCATCAAGGAATGGATCTCTCGCTATGCGCACAGTCCCAACACCGTTGCCGCGGCCCGAAAAGATGCCGAAAGATTCTATTTGTGGATTACGGAACGTGGACTTCCGCTTCGTGCCGTACGGAAGAGCGATTGCGAGGATTACCGGGAATTTCTTCGAGATCCGCAGCCGGCAGAACACTGGTGCGGCCCATCCAAGCCTCGCCACATGAAAGACGGCTCGAACAATCCAGAGTGGCGGCCATTCGTCGGACCGCTCAAAGACTCATCAATTCGCCAAACGTGCACGCAGATCTTTGGCTTGTATGAGTTCCTTTGCAATGCCGGTTACGTTCCGGGCAACCCCTGGCGCCTTCTTGGTAAATTGCCGCCCCCAGAGGAGGAGCAGGAGGATTTTTTCGAGCGGTTCTTGGAGCGAGATGCGTTGGACGCGCTCCGTCGCTACATCGAGACAATGCAGGACGGCAATAAAATCGACAAAAAGCACTACGATCGCGTTCGATGGATATTCTCAGCGCTGTACCTATCAGGTGTTCGTCGATCCGAATTCGTCAATGCCAAAATGAACAGCATTCGCCGTGTCAAGGGCAAATGGTGGTGGAAAGTAAAGGGTAAGGGTGGCGTCACGGGTAACGTCCCTGTGAACGAAGAAATGATGGCTGAATTGATGTCCTATCGCACATCTCTCGGCCTTGCCCCCCTGCCGTCCCCTGATGACGAAACTCCGATGGTGTCGGACGTGTCGGGAAAACTTCGCCCCATCACAGCTTCCGCGCTCTACAAATTGGTAAAACAGGTACTCAATAATGCTGCAATCCACACCGAGAAAACCGGCAACTTGGAGGCTGCCAACAACTTGAGGCGAGCCTCGACCCATTGGATGCGGCATACCTCTGCGACCGATCAGGTGAATGTTCCAGGGGCCGACATTAAAATGGTGTCAAAGAATTTGCGGCACGCCAATATTTCGACCACGATGCGATATGTTCATGTCGAACACCAAGCACGACATAACCAGACTCAAGGCCACCAACTATGGGAAAACGATAAAGTGGAGTCACCTTCTGATATTGACTGAAATGCAAGCGTCGGCACTAAGTTTTCATATCATTATCGCGTGTGGCCAGAGCTAACATTGATCTGTACAGAAAATTAACGCCAACTTTCACTGGTGAAAGTTAATAGAAATTACCGACAGTTGCACTATGGAATCATGTCGGCTATGATTTCTCAGCTTCATGTCGTACTGCGTACGACGCATCTAGCTGGAGTGAACCAGCATCATCCTTGCAGATTCTCTGCGCAACCCATTGGGGGAACTATTTCCCTGCTGGGTCATGGTTTCCCTTTTTTATTGGAGGAACCATGAGCAATACATTTTCATTCGCAATTGAACCACTCGCAGCGATCTCAACCCTCCACCTGACGCCGGCAACACTTACGCGGCTCACGGATGGCGAATGTAGCAGTGTCACCTACGCTTACGAGTATGGGGGCTTCGTTTATTGCGCCAACCATGGAGACGCTTTGCCTGTTGAAGTAGATCTGGCGGTCGTCGTTGCCAAAGCGCGTACCGAAGGCATCATCTGGATCAAATTCGATCCTGACGCCAGCGTGCTGAATGGCCTGCCTGTATTTGATCATGACGTGGCGCCGAAATGCATCGACCTTGACGATCGCTATGCAGATTCGATCATCGGTGATCGTCACGATCAGTACGACGGACTGGAAATTCACGGAGTTCGCAATTTCGCTCTACCCGATGGGACAGACGGTACATTTTGCGAAATCGTAGACGAAGACCCGGAGTTCCACTCGGTATACGTCCACCTGAAGGAAGGCGGCCTCGACTGTGTCGGCGATTTCAGCAAAATTGAGAGCGCCAATAGCTATGCCGATGAACTAGCGCAAAAGTATGACTGGCCATCACCCGTGTAAAACACGGCGCCGGCAAGTCAAGCAAACACAAAAGTATCGGGCTAACTTTCAACTTCATTTTACCCAGGCGGGATTGCATCCCGTCCTGGGATGCTGCTGCCTAAAATTTTAGGAGAGCATATAAAAACGATTCAACACCGCTATTTGGTCAATGCAACCATGGAAGATGAAGGGGACTTCGATCCTATCGTTCTTCGCGATGCGATCGTAAGCGGTATCGAGATCCAGCGTGATCACGGCAACCTGGGAAACCAGCGCTGAGCCTTCAGCATATTCATCCACCTTTGGGGCCATGTCCCTATAGGGCTGGCTCCTTCAATCATTACGAAGGAGATTTTCATGAGTAAGCAAATATCTGCCGCACAGTTGGCCGAACTTGTTTCTAAACTGCTGACAAGACCGGAATCGATCGGAGAACTTGATGGCTGTGAGTCATACCAACGATTCATGACTGCCATAGCCCAGGTAGTTTGCGATTCCTGCGGCGGTGAGATTCGTAACTCTGCATCGCCTCTCGACGATGTTTGGTATATCGGAATCCATGGCAACGATTCGCTCTCAGAAGACGGGGGCGTTTGGCGAGATTTCGACAAGGAAGGAGAATTGTTCGAGTCGGAATCGGTGGAGGGATCCTCGGTTGCTAGGAGTATTTTTGTGGAAGCCTTGCATGCCGAATCAATTTCAACCAGTCTTACCCTGCGTCAAACCGTATCCATTCGACGCAATCTGGTGGCGCAAGAAATTCTCAGTCAGCTTCCGGCCAACACGGTCATCTCGCGCGAGTTGTACGATGCAGAACCAATGGTCGGAGATTGTTTGAACTCGATGCACAGCGATTTCGAGTTTCCCAGTTGGGAAGGACGAACCGTAGGGTCATTCTTGAACAAGTTTTCTTGCACCGCTGACCCGGCAACATTGAACGTGATCCAGGTACGCACGGGAACCCCAAAAAATGACGGGGTTTCAGGCGTCAATATCTCCTTGCGGGATATGCAGCAGGCACGCCCTGCCACTGGCGGCTCCTGGAAACTCCATGAAACTCTCATGATCATGTTTCATCAACGCGGCAACAATTGATCGTCTTGCCATAGCAATCACACACCCACGGGGGCTCGTCCCTTGTGGGTCGGGCCCTTGATCTCTTGAACGAGGAAAATCATGGTACCCACTCCCTATATTTATCTGCCATTACCTGCTAAGTGCGCAATTGATTATTTGGACGCACAAGGCTATGGAAATCGGAATATCGAAAGGCTTGACCGCTATCTTGATCATTATTTCAAGGTGTATGGTCAAGTATGTGATCAGGACACGCGATTTTCCTGTCATCGCATCGCGATCCGCCGCTTTTCTTTGGAAGGAGCGGATCTCGTCGGCACTATCGCAAATAGCGTTATTGCTTGATTCATCCCACGACACTCCTGGCCATAAGCCAGGAGTGCTTACACATGTCAATTTGACTTTTTTCTGTCGATCGGGCAAGATCAAAATTATTCGAGCTGACGGCTAATTCAGCACATTCTTTTGCCGGCTCCGGCATCGCTGCCCAAAGCAGTTTCCTTATGCTTCCAATTTTTGCCTGTTTGAGAATCCTGTTTCATGCCGTTATAGGTATCGGACAGAATTTTCTCCGGCTGTTTTGCGGAAAAATGCAGCTGAGCTCTCAGCATCCACTTACCCACTCGGGGACTTTGTCCCCGATGGGGATCGAGTCTCCGTATTCATTTGGAGACATCGATGTCATCACAACAACCAACAGCTCCACTAAGTTCGATTGTTCAAGGTCGCAATCCACGGACCTATTTTGACCCTATTGAAATGGCCGACATGGAAGCGTCGGTCAAAGCTAATGGTGTCATTCAACCGATCCTGGTACGTCCTTTCGAGGGCAAGCTCCAGATCGTCGCCGGCGAACGTCGTTATCGTGCGGCTCTCAATATTTTCGGTGAGACATACGAAATTCCTTATCTCCTTAAGGAAATGACGGATGCCGAAGCCGACGAGCTGGCTCTGGTCGAGAATATTCAGCGTGCAGACATGTCCCCGACCGAGGAAGCGGTAGCAGCTGCCAAGATTCTTGCTCGCTACAAAGGCGATCGGGAAGAGGCTGCAAGCCGCCTAGGTTGGAAGCGCCAGAAGCTGGACAGTCGTCTGGCTCTCATGAACTGCTCGGAGTTGGTACGCATTGCCCTGAATGAACGCAAAATTCAGTTGGGGCATGCCGAACTTCTCGCCACGACCACCCGTGAACAGCAAGATAAGGCACTGGAAGCCATCATCAAGAATCAAGTTCCGGTCGCCTCGATCAAGCAAATGCTCGGTCAAGTATCCAAGAGCATGACTGGTGCGATTTTCGACAAAACTGAATGTGCGGCGTGTCCGCATAATTCGGATTTGCAGACCGCACTGTTCTCGGAGTCTGTTGGTGCTGGTTCCTGCACGCGTCATCCGATCCAGTCGGCGCCGATGTTGAACCGACAACTTTGGAACCGGTGCGCGCCGACTTGACCGCTTTTGATGAGGAGCCTGACAGTACAGCTTCGGGGTCACCTCAGGGAGACCCGGCCGTATCGTCGACGTCGTCGGTCCCGAAAGAAACCAACCTTTTCGAAATGTCGTAAAGGAGGATCACAATGACCACCGTCAATGCACAAGTGACAGCACTTGCTATCAGCGCAGCAATCCGCGTTTTCACCTACAACGGAACCGAAATGCCCGATCCGGGGACCCATTTCACCGTTGAACAAGTGAAAGACACGTACGCCGCAGTCTATCCGGAACTTAACAATGCAACGATTGAAGGACCGGTAGTTAAGGCCGACAAACTCGTCTATGCGTTCACCCGAACGGAAGGCGCGAAGGGCTGACATGGGACCCGACATCGAGCAATGGCTTCGCAAGAAGCTAGATGAACCAGGTGGCGGGACCAGGAAAGGGGGGCGAATAGCCCCCCTTTTTCATGTGGACATTAAGGAGCAGGAATTATGTTCAAAGGTGATGAAATCGCTTTTGGAATCGCGGAAAGGGAAAGTACTAATGCCCAATCCACAGATTCTCCCGCCTTTCTTCTGACGCTTCCGAAGTTGAGCACCACGATACCTTCACGGTACTCGATGGGTGCTCATCCTTCGATTGTTCAGTTGGCAAGGCAACTTTTCCAAACCGGGATCATGAAACCAGTCGATCTCAGATCCAAGAAAAGTATCGATGACGTGATCCAGAGGGTAGTCGCCCGGGAAATTGCGGCTGCCGTTGGAAACCTGAAAGTGCTGACACCTTACATTGCAATATCGGATGGAGAAATCGGTGAGGGGTGTGAGCGCAACGTTGAGCTGGACGAAAATGCCAGCATTACCTTTCAAATTCATCTGGATCATTCGCCAATAATTACCATCGGCAAAGTCTTATGCGCATTGGAAGACATTGCCGAAGGCCTCGGCCAGACTGTGTATTCGGTTCTCAAGGCCGCAGCATGGGCTGGCATGGGACTGTTCACATTCGATTACGCCGTTGACTCCTTGCCCTACTTATACGGCCTGGAAGAAGACGACGAAGACGAACTTGGTGATGAAGATGACGAAGAGTCGGACGATCGGATCACCAAAGCAACCCTGTTGGCCAACATACCCGGCTGGTTTGTATCACCAGAACTGAAGCTTACGCCGGAGGATGTGACCCGCATTAGCAATCAGACGTCGATCCCACAGTGGGCCAAGACGGTCTTGAACGCTACGCTCCAGGCTGCTGATGCCTGGACAAAGGGAGCCCACAAACTTGGGAAATTCAGTTACTCGGATGCGGAACCTGCCTATCACACGGCGGCAATTCGGTTCTCGGAAGAGGACCAAATGTCACGCATTCTCGATGACTACTATGACATGTGCAACCAATGCTCTGATCACTACACGGACGCCATGCATATGGAGTTCGTGGATCTGAGCGATACGCACAAATTCAATCAATGGTGGGATGGGATTCTGGATGGATGTCGACTGCTCAAAACAGTCGATGCCTTGCTGGATGCCCTCTCCTGCCAACTTACCTAAGGAGGTCCATATGGAAGTTTCAATTCGTCAATCAATCCCAAACTACGATCTGCATCACGCCATTTTGCTGTACGGCTCAGGGCGTGGGTCGACCGATTTGGTCACGATACATGACGTCGCGCTTACTAAAGCGGGGCCGATCATCAAGGAAGGTCGACCAGCCACGAAGGACGCGCTGTTACAGATGTTTGAAGGCGTCGAGCAGCATGTCACAAGACCTCTGCAACTCCTGCATCCCGACATCTTGGCTGCAGATAACCGCTGTCTCGTGTGGTGGGTACCGGCTCAGTCGCGTCGCATCTCGTTTTCCTGCAAGGAATTGGGAAAACGAGCTGCAGTGGTCCCACACCCGGCGCTGGTGTTCGCGATCATTAACTACAAGTGGTTTGTGTTCGCATTGGACAAAAACCAGCGCCCATCGGCCGACGCAGCAATATCAGTTGCGCCGTATTTCAACGTCTGGGAAGCTGGAAACATCTGCGCTGGATCGACTGCCCTTCCTAAGGGTAATCAAGCGTCCAATCCGGACGCATGGACGAATGCCTTCTTCAAGTCGGCATTTACCCATCCAAACGTGCAAACCAAGAATGGGTTGGTGAAGTATCCAACCGGCGTGTTTGCATTCTGGCGCGACATGCTGGACGGCAAGTTCAAGGAGTTCCCAACTGAATGCTTGGTGGGTACGAAACGGACGTTGAAATCAATGTTGGCTCAATGGGGAAAGGAGTCAGTCAATGCTTAACCCTATCGATACGGCGCTGCAAAGCGTCTCGCCAACACTGATGGTGCCAAAGTTCCAGGAGCTGGAGTCCTTGCAGTCGAATGGGCATCGGTTCCTGGTGGCCGCTGACGGGATGTGGCTGGAAGCGCGGCGCCCGTGGCTGTACATGCGTTGGCCCTTGGTGCAACAGACCAAGGTAGCCATGCCTTACGGTGTCGTCGAGAAGGCGCTGCAGGTCCGCCCTGCAGCGCAATCACTATTGCTGGATTTTGTGCAGTTTGCAAAACAGCAATGCCCGCTCGAGTGCGCTGCGTGGATCGTCTGGAACGAACGGACGGACGAATGGAAGCTGGTCAAGTTGGCGCCGAAGGTGGCGCGCAACGACTATGTTGCGTTCGATCGACCGGCGCTCGAAGAAGGCGAACATTTGATCGTGGATATTCACTCCCACGGCCGGATAGGTGCTTTCTTTTCTTCAACGGACGATAAGGATGATCGTGGCGAATTTAAGGTGGCTGCAGTTTTTGGCTGTCTTGACGGCGACGTGCAAGCAAAATTCCGTTTGTGCGCCAATGTGCGTAATCCAGCCAAACTGGACGCCTAATCCGCCGCAAACTGGACACGCGGTCCAGCGCAAACTGGACACGCATTCCACGCCA
>NZ_JBHRTP010000108.1:0-6384 GCF_042646465.1 Pseudundibacterium arcticum | reverse complement strand
CCCAGGTTGGCGCAGATGCTCAATATACTACCGGTAGTGGGTTTGGGAGACAACCGGATAAGCACGCTATAAACGAAGAATGGATAGGAAAGACGCTAAGCCGTCATGGATGGCTTCCTGGTAACAGGTTTATGCCCACACTCTGACGCTACGACACGCAAAAATCCAGGGAGTATGCGCATACAATCGGCGCGCTAAATCTCGGTCAATGGTATTTGATGCGTCGATTGTTGAAGGCCGGTTTTGTACCCTCCAGCACGTTTACGACGTGGCCATTGAGTGCCGGATTCTCAATTGATCCAGCTAGATACGATATTTTGGACGCGCTCTTCCGATCAAACGTCGACCAAATGACCTGCTCCGCGTCACATACAACGGCCAGATTTGGATTGTGAGTGACCATGATAATTTGCCGCTTCTTCTTGGCCTCGGTCAAGACAGGAACCAAGGGGCTCACAACGGTCTCATTGTCGAGATTCTCTTCGGGCTGGTCCAAGATGATCGGGTTTCGTCCCTTGTCCACGAGAAGGGGGGCCAGAAAAGCAGCCGGGGCGGCGGTTGATAGGGCGGTTCATGCTGCGCAGGAAAGAGAGGGAGTCCGCGCTTTGCTGCATTCTTTCAGCCTAGATTAGGGTCAGTCAACGCGATTATATTTTAGAAAATTGGCTCAATGTCGTGCAATCGCCGACACCCATGCCGCTAAACTGCGTTTAGCTTTTCTTTGAAGTGGCATACCGAAGAAAAAGTGCCGGATGCTGGACGCAATCCACCTGAAACTGCCACTTTAGGGCTAGATTTATCAACTCTGGATGCCCATCAACTGAAATTGGCTCAATTTCAATCGGCTTGCGGTTAGGCTGACGGCCAAATCGAATCCTGTGGAATGACTCGCGGACAAGCAAAAGAGAGGCTCCGGCATTCAATGGAGCACTATATACTTCGATGTCATTAAGTCGGCCCAAATATCCGTCAATTCCCGGTCTGTCCGGTTTCGAGACGATAAGGTCGAGTGGCGTAAAGTGCGAGTCTTCTTGCAGTCCGTTAGACCAGTGCCATATCCAGTCCGGAATCGTAGGATTTTCAACCAGGAGCACAGGTTGCAAGCCAGACGAAATTACATTGTGCGAAAACTGTTCAAGATAGGTCCAATAGGACTCTGGACTGTTCGCCTCTACCGACTCAGGCGAAAGTTTCGAAATAAACTCAGACATTATGAAGGCCGCAACATGGTCACGGACGACGGCCGAATACCATTCTCGCTCATTTACTACTCTCGTTGCGAGCGGTGGCTCGGTAAACTGGCCCTTCTCCAGACCCTTTATTTGGAGACACTTCTCTTCGAGGGGCTCGTCAACGAGCAGTACATCATCAAATAACGGGACTGGGAAGCGACCTCTTTCTTTTGAAAATCCCTCAGCTGACGCCCATTCAGCGATTTTTTGCAGCCGGCCAGCATCGACCTGCGATTCGGTCACTGCTTTGTTTTGCGCTTCCTGTATAGCACTAATTATTTGCTGTAGTATGTTCTTCGCCTCCATTACCGCATCCTGGAATCCGATGTCCCGCCCAAGCAGTGCACGAACGCATTCAAAAGACTCCTGAAATTCGGCAAATGCCGCAGAATCCAATCGTGTACACCAATCGGACAAGAGATGCTGGAATTCCCTGAGTTTTGCGTTCTCGCTGTTCGCCCATGACTGAAGAATTGCGCTAAGGTCGCCTTGAAGCCCCGAGTGTCGGCCGGTGTGCACTAGCAATGTAAAGAGTTGGCCGTCGCGAACGGAGTCCAAGTCGTCGGCCCCCCAGTGAGAGTACATTCGGCCGGCCACTCGCTCGGATTCTGCGAGCCCCTGTATTTTTTCGACCAGACCGTCCAGCTTCTTCCGGTACCCCCCTAAAAACTGTCCGTCGGCATGGTACTGGCGAAGTAAAGAGAGCAAAAAATCATCTGAGCTGCCAAATAACTGGTCGCCATCTGTTTGATGACCGCCTTGCTTTAAACCGTTGCCAGCTAAAATCGCGCTCTGAAGCTTCGATGCAATCGAGTCAGCACACGCACATTTTTTACTCCAGATTGTAAGAATATAGATACTCACCGCACAAACGTCGGTCCAGTAGTGTTGGAGACAAACCGCGAATACTGCTTTTGGTTTCAGGTCGCTCGGAGTACCAAAACTGTGTAGTTCAATGAGGCTCCTTACTTCTGACCAGTCTTTCTTTAGAAGCTCGGTAGTCAAGAGGTACGGCTTGCGCAGGAAGTACGTTTGGTTGTCTCGCAGCCGGAATTCAAGCTGTCCATTCCATTTGATGAGTACATCACACATCCACTCGGCGCTTCCTATGTTTCCCGACCACGCTGCGCTAAGCAGCAGCGTAACCGTATGTTCTAAATGAGCTTCGAAGTACTGAACTGCTACGCCGTATTCTTGCCAAGTCATGTCTTCATTATCAGACGGGATAATGAGATAATTTTTAAGCGTCTCCCATGCGCTTATGAATTCACGCACAGCCGCGTCATGTCTGCCGGCTTCAGGGCGAGCCAGGGTAACTGGATTGCAGATGCCATGCGTTGCGAAGCCTTGCTCTTCTGCGGTATTGACCCACCAAGTATCAATTCGGCGAAGCGCCAAGGAAAGCAAAAGGATGAAATGCTTACGGTGCGGCAAAAGAGATGGATGGCGAAGATTCCCAAACACGCGGTTGGGAATATGAACTAGTGCTCGAATCGCCGCTGTATCAGAGGAAATCTTCACGGATGCCGCGGCAATTAAATCTAAAAATCGCCTGCTCCAAACCTGATAAACGGGAGCTTCAAAATGATGGTAGCGGTCTGGCACCAACGTTAGGTTTGTTTTGCCGCCTTCGAGTGCATCAACTTCACTTACCTCAACGAGCAGAACGAATAATTCTGCGAGATGCCTTATCGATTCCACAAACGAGTCCGGGTCGTCTTCTCGCATCACGGACAACGCGTCAGACTGCAGTTCAAGCAAAATATTGTTTATCAATATCGATGGCTGCTCTCGTCCTGGCGGCCGGAAGACGAAGGACCAGCGAACCATAGCGCGTTCAATTGGAGTCAGCCTTGTGTCGCCGTCGATTGAGCACAATACGACCCTCTCACTGTAAGTGTTAAAGGGCTGCAGCGGGAAGCACAGAACATGTTCATGCTTTAATCCGCTGAGGAGTGTGCGCGCGGTATCCGCTTCGGCTTGGTGTGGCGCACGCTTTTTCCAACGTTGCGTAGCTGCGCGGAGTAGGCGAAAACGGACATCCACCAGCGCACCGGCATTGTTCAGATTTATTGCGACCTCATCCGTTCCAAGCTTAAATCTCGGGAATCCCAAAAAAATACTAGGGCTGCTGCCTTTCTCATCGCCATATGTCGGGCCGGGAAGTAGCTTCGCTTCAACAGCATTTCGAAAAAAATTGTTTGCCAGGTGCGCACGCGCTTCCTTGGGCCAACAAATATTTACTGCGTACCTCTTAAGGATTTCAAATTTTTCATTTGGTCGAATAAATTTAAATGTTCGCGCGAGGAAGAAGGCGGTTAGTCCGATGTTGACCGCGAACCATATGCCATCTATAGCTGTTATCCCGAGGATAGTCTCCACCGCACTATACGGAACGAAGAACAGATTGATGCCCATTTCGGCGACTAACAATAGCGAACTCAGTCCGGCAAAAAGCGCTAGGGAATCATGCAGATATATGTGCAGCAGAGTTTTCGTATTGTTTTCACGTTGCAACCGTAGCGCTACGAATGCAAGCACTATAGGATATATGAGGCCGACCGTAGTTACTTGTGCGGACCAGAGTGCCGAAAAATATGCTAACGCCTCCTGTGGTTTCAAATCGGCCGGATAGTGAAAAATTGTCAATTGAACTGGCAATTGAACGTAATTAAAAAAGAGGAACACTAAGACGGATGCTAATGTCACGAAGATGAACATCAAGCCGGCTGATGTTAGTGGTTGCGCCCCTAAATCGAGGAGGGTGCGTTGCCATCTTGGATATTCAAGCTCGAGTCGGCGGCGATTGGTATATCGCCACTCGCGCTCCTCAACGGAAAGACGATAATCGAGTGAATCAAAAAGACAGCCAAAAATCTTCATAATTTCCTATAGTTTGTCGATAGCTGAAAATTGACTCTGTATTTTCACATTCAATTCATCCATCGACGACTTGGCGCCCGCACAGTTGCTGCGTTCTTTTACCTTAGAGCAGGGTCAATCAACGATGATAGTATCTGCCGAAGTTGGCGCAATATAGTGCAATCGCCAACAGGTCCCTGTGCGCTTTCAAGGTCAAGACGCTCGTGTATCAGTCCTTGAACGAACACTGAAGCTGACAGTCGCATCCGATGTGGAAGGGAGGGAGCTTGGTAGGAAGCCGGTCGTACTTCTTGCACACCGACGCCGCACAGGCCGGAAGCGGCTCTTTCCAGTTCTGGATTTCCCATGCGTCATAGATGCCTGAGTCCCGCTTGCGCTCGTCGATGGCGTCGAGCGTATTGACTGCCGTGAAATAGGTCTGCTGGACGACAGTCGCCAACGCGGTGGCATACGCGAACGATTCTGCTAAGACGTCGGTGTTGATGCCTTGCGGAGGAATGACTTGAAACATCTCTCGGAACGAGATTCGCTCGGACAGACGAGCTTGAAGGTCCGGGAGTTCAAGAGCAACTTCCACCGCCTTCGCTTTTCTACCCAGCGGCTTTTGGATGGTGCCCGCCAGAATATCGTTGAGGTCCTTCAACCGCAAACCATCAAGCATGATTTGTGCTGGAATGTCCTTGCCGCGCCGGGCAAGTCCTTTTTCCACTAACTGCTCCCAGAACTTGCGTCCGTAATCGTCGGCCTTCACGGTTGCCACCGGACTGCTTCGGCTCAGCTGAGTAAGGTAGAACGAGTACAGCGCAGCATCGCCGCCAAACTGGCGCAGCAGTTCGTCGTCCTCGGCGAACTCGGCCGGCTCGCCAGCAAGCAGACGTCCAAGGTCTGCACGGCCCACGAATATGCCTAGCGACTCGAGCGCATTTGCTTGGAACTCGGTCCGCAGGTCCTCACGGTCTTTTTCAGAGGCCGAGCTCCATTCGAACGAGTTTGAAATATGGCAACTCACTTCAACATCGAAACGGCGTCGGTGTTGCGCGACGAAGGCATCCACCTCGTCGAATCGGAGGTTGTGTTGCGCAATGATGAGTGCAATATCTGGTATTTTTTGGGACCAGTATTCCGCGCCCCCTAGGAGAGCCTTCAGCCGAGCGGCCAGCTGCTTGTCGGCTCCTTGTACGGTTAAGGGCAGCGGCGATTTTGGATTCAAGACCCAAGCATTGTCGCCGGCGCTCTTGAGGTCTCCCACATCCCGTGGAGCCCCTGAATCGCTTCGACTCCTCCTGCTGGCTGACGTCGTAAAGGTAACCTTCACTTCCGGCACAACGACGGCGGAGGTAGTGCGCGGCTTAACTGGCGCAGAGGCCCTAGCGTTTTTGCGTTTTACCCAGTACCAGACGACAGCTACGAGAACGATGATGACAAGCCACTCCATGCTCACCTCCAATGTTGTTGGTTGAGGAGCACCGAAAATCGGATGGCCCACATCCAGACCGATGCGAACAACAGGTAGGCCGAGATACCTAACGCTGCGCCTGTGAACCCGTCGATGCGGCTAAAGATATTTGCGATTACGAGAGCGGTGGCCAACAGCAGCCCGCCCGCCAGTCGAAAACAAGCTTGCCCCATCTCTGAACCCAGATTCAATCGTCGAAATCCAATTCGAAATAGAGACAATGCAATCGCCATAAATTCCCGCATTCGTCATTCGAGCTGATGGCCCGATTCAATTCGGAGTGGACAACCAATCGACATTACAGTTAGCACCAAACATTAACCCTACTCGGGAGTAGTTGATACTCAGCTATTGATGGCAATATGATAATAGGATATCGCGGATGAAGTACAGGCGATAATGCAGCTTATTTGTTGCAGCTGTTGTCGCTGACGCTATTTTGACGCAGGCTGCCGGAATTCGTTGACCGACCCGCATGCTTAGCAAACGGTTGGACTCTGTGGGATTTCAGAAGTTGGATATGGGGCAGTCAAAATCAGCAACTTGGGTCAAAATAGCATCAGAGATCGAGCAGGATCCGGGTGCATGCGGTATTGCCCTGACTCAGTGGAGGACTGGCAGCGAGGACGTACGCTCCGACGTCGCAGCTGATATGCAGCGAAAGTTGAAGCGGCGTGGAATTGAGGCGTCCGAAGATACGATATTAAAGGCATTACAAAGCCTGTTCGAGCCTGCATTTTTGTTCGGAGCTGCCGGATTGCGTATTCCACACCAAACTGGACACCGATTTCACGGCAAACTGGACACCCATTC
>NZ_JBHRTP010000107.1:0-1349 GCF_042646465.1 Pseudundibacterium arcticum | reverse complement strand
GAGCGTATAAGTACTAAGCGCAAGGGTTTGGGGGCGCTGAACCTGGAGCTGCGGGTCGAATCGGGTCGGATAAATCGCGTTGCCTGGTCGACAGCGCCAATGAGATCCGTCGCACCAATCAGATGATCCGGTCACGCATGATCGCAGGGAAGTCGACGACAACCGACTTCCCTGTTTTTTTTGCAGGACGCGTCCAGGGCTTGGCAATTTACCAGAAGTGATTGCCGAAATGCGTATCCACATGCTTGTCCGATTCCCACGTGGTCCAGCTGTAGAGCTGGTCATGGCCGGACAGATCGAGTGCAATGCGTATCAGCCAATATCCGGGCGATAGTGGCTCGGCATAACGGATGAAAAAGAAAAATAGTGCGCCCAATGGAATTACCCACTGGTTCAGATGCGATGCGTCAACGTTTCCATATAGGCAAAAAATTCGGCAATTCTTTCTCCCTGTCAATTGAAAAATAGGCATGGTTCAGTCAAAAAACCGCGTTCAATCGCGGTTTTTTTTTGCCTGAATTAAATTTCTTTGTTGAAAAGGAGCTACCAGTTTCGGTCAAGAAAGGCGGCGCCTTGACAGGCGCAATCGCCCGATTTGCTAAGCAGCATCACGCTGTTTTCAAAAAAATAATGCCCTTTTAAAAATACATCCTTGCAATTGATTATTTTCCAACATGAAATTATTTTTGGGAAATAGTGGAACTAAGAAACTTGTTGCCTCTCAAAAAGGTTCGCTTAAATCAATGACTTGGGGAAACTTTCATGCTTAAGATGTCATCATTCGAACTCTCGCCGCGCGCTTTGCTGTGCACAAGTTTTACCGTTCTTTTGGCCGCAAGCGGACAGTCACAAGCGGCAGGGTTTGCTGTGGCAACTCTTTCGTCAAAGACAGTCAACTTCCCGGTAACTTCTGTCGGCTCAGTGAGCCCGGTACAGCTCGTAACAATCACGAACACAGGTACTGCGCCACTCTCTTTCCCGGCTGCCTTCAAGTTGAGTGGCGACTTCATATTTGGTGGCACTGGCACCTGTTCAATCGGGACTTCCTATTCGCCAGGTAGCAGCTGCACAGCCAGCATGAAATTCAAGCCAACTGCTACGGGGATCAGGAACGGGACCCTGACCATAGCTGATAACACCAACACTACCCAAGCAGTTGCTCTGATCGGATCAACACAGGCTACTGCTACGCCAACCCCTGCACCAGCACCAGCACCAGCACCAGCACCAGCACCAGCACCGACACCGACACCAACACCAACACCAGCACCGACGACGTACAACCTGTATGTGTCAACCACCGGTTCCGATTCCAACACGGGTACGCAATCGGCACCATTCAAGACGAT
>NZ_JBHRTP010000106.1:0-6989 GCF_042646465.1 Pseudundibacterium arcticum | reverse complement strand
AGTGATTCGCGCAAACAGCCGGTTAAGCGGCAAACAGAATGCAACACTACACTAGCTTCACTAATGACGGCGCTACATCAGCCGCCGGTACTGGCCGCCGGACAGGCGCTCGATCCGGCCGTCCAGTTCCAGCGTCAGCAGTTCGCCCGCCAGCGCGGCGGCGTCCAGTGCGCAGCGCATGGCCAGGGTGTCGGCGTCGACCGGATCGTAACCGAGTGCCGCCAACACCGGCGAGATCTCTGCCGCGCGGTTGGCGCCGGCAGCCGGACCGGGCACGGCGGGGACCATCGCCGCTGGTGTGGCAGCATAATGGCGCAGTTCTTCCAGCACATCCTGTGCCGATTCGACCAGTTTCGCACCTTGCTTGATCAGCTGGTGGCAGCCCTTGGCCAGCGGCGAATGGATCGAGCCGGGAATCGCGAACACGTCGCGGCCCTGTTCGGCCGCCATCCGCGCGGTGATCAGCGAGCCGGACTGGGCCGCCGCCTCGACCACCAGCACGCCGCGCGCCAGGCCCGAGATGATGCGATTGCGGCGCGGGAAATTGGCCGCGATGGCCGGCATGCCGAGCGGGTACTCACTGACGATGCAACCGCCGTCGGCGATCAGATGCGCCAGCCCGCGGTTGCGCGCCGGATAGACGATGTCGGCGCCGGTGCCGATCACCGCGACGGTCGAACCGACCCCGCGCAGGCCGCCCTGGTGGGCCGCAGTATCGATGCCGAGCGCCATGCCGGACACGATCGTCAAGCCGCCCTGGCTCAATGCTTCAGAGAATTTTTCGGCGTTCGCGATGCCTTGCGCGGTCGCGTTGCGGCTGCCGACCACCGCCAGCGACGGCGTGCCTAGCAGCGCGAGCCGGCCTTTGACGTACAGCATCAGCGGCGGATCGGGGATGTCGAACAGCGCTGCCGGGTAGCCGCTGTCGCCCAGGGTCAGCAGATGATTGCCCGGCTGGGTGAGCCATTGCAGCGTCTTGTCGATCTGGGTCAGCGTGCTGTCGGACGGCGCGGCAGCCAGCGCGCGTGCGATGCGTTCCGATACGGCTTTCTGCAGCGTAGAAAAACTCAGCGAGAACAGCTGCTCAGGCGGTCCGAACGCCGCCAGCAGCTTGCGCGCGGTTTCCGGACCGACGCCAGGCGTCTGTTCCAGCCGGATCCACGCGGCGATCTCGTCGGCGCGCGAGTCTGCCGTTACTTCACTATCGGTCACTGCCGGAATTATTCCGGCGAGCGCGCGTAGTCGCCGACATTGACGGTGTCGGTGACCTGCATGATCAGCCCGTAGGAGATGTTCTTGAAGATGCGGAACATGAACAGCGTGCCGTATTGCTCGTCAGGCAACTTGACCGTTGGCTTGCCGCCGAACCAGCCGGTCTTCTCGGCACCCTTGTCGACCACGGTCTGGCCGAAATGCGCCAGCTGCAACACGGTGCCGATGTCGATGCCATCCTTGCTGCCGCGGTTGATCGTCACCACCTGGTTCTGGCCGGCGTTGTCGACGCCGCCATAGATCGATACGATGCGGGCATCGACCGGTTGCTCGGGCGGATGCGGCACATAATTCATGATCGGCGTCGGCGGCACCGGCAGCAAGCGGTCGCCGACACCCATTTCCTGTTTCGAATCGACCACGATGAAGCTGTGCGCCTCATCCGGCGTCTTGCCGGCGCGTTGCAGTTTCAAGGTGCCGAGGTAGGCCGCTTCATAGCCGATCACCTGCTTCGTGACCGGGTCCTTAAGCGCTGTCCCAGGGCGGAATGCCTGGAACGAGGTGCCGTCTTTCAGGTCGCCGGCGACGTAGGCTTTTTCACCTTTGCCCAGGTTCACATGGCCTTCCTGCGCGGCCACGATATGTGGCGTGCCTTTCAGCTCGTCTTCTTCGATGATCAGAGGTTGGGTCAGGAAGGCTTCAATCGCGCTGGAAGGGATCGAGGTCACCGCGTCCTTGCCGGTGCCTGCGACCCGCACTTGCGGCGACAGCCGGCCGCCGTTGGCGCCGCCGGTTGGCTGGCCGAGGCGCAAGCGGCCGGCGACGCGATCGAAGTAGACAATCTGGCCCGGATAGATCCAGTGCGGATTGCGGATTTCTTCGCGGTTCATGTCCCAGACCTGTGGCCAGCACCATGGATGCACCAGGAATTTGCCGGAGATATCCCACAGCGTATCGCCCTTCACCACGGTATGCTGATCCGGCGCGTTAGGCAGGAAGGCGCAGGTGCTGGCAGCGGCTTGCGCAGCGGGCGCAGCCAGGCTGCCAAATGCGGTGGCAAAAGCGAAAACTAGTGTGGCTGTGCTAAACTTTTTCATGGTGTTGTCCGATGAGTGTGGCGAACACGGCCACCACAACTTGGTAGGAACGCGCGAAAAGAAAATCCGTTGCATGGCGAAAATATTGCCAAACTGAATCAAATTCTGCCCATAAATCCTTGAACTAGCAAGAGAAATAGCGCTCCAACACAGTCGTGCTGTTGTGCATCCGCCCTATGTCCCTATTAAATATCCTGCGTTATCCCGATCCCCGCCTGAATAAAGTTGCTAGGCCGGTAACCGTATTCGACGCGCGCCTGAAGCAGCTGGTGGCCGATATGGCCGAGACTTTGTACGAAGCGCCCGGCGTCGGGCTGGCCGCGACCCAGGTCGACGTGCACCAGCAACTGGTGGTGATCGATACCTCGGACACCCATGATGCGTTGCAGGTCTTCATCAATCCCGAAATCGTGTGGGCCAGTGCCGAGAAAAAAGTCTACGACGAGGGCTGTCTGTCAGTGCCGGGCGTGTATGACGACGTCGAGCGGCCGGCGCAGGTCAAGGTGCGGGCGCTCGATATCGATGGCAAACCGTTCGAACTGACCGCCGACGGCTTGCTGGCGGTGTGTATTCAGCACGAGATGGATCATCTGAAGGGCAAGGTGTTCGTCGAATACCTGTCGCCTTTGAAGCGCAATCGGATCAAGAGCAAGATGATCAAGGAAGAGCGCGAAATGCAGCGGCAGGCGCAGGGCCGCCGCGTCGGCTGAGGCGGCGGCGCGGATTTTCACCACCCTGCTGTGCTCCGTAGCGTTTAACGGCTCGCCACCTGCCTCCATAGGACACCGTACCGAACACAACACCGGACACCATTAAACTGAGTCGTCCCAGCGAACGCTGGGACCTAGTGGCGTACGTCGCTCACCACAGCCCTCACTCTTGCTACCAAGCCGGGGGGTGGCCCGGCAGCCACTTACTTTTCTTTGCTTCGCCAAAGAAAAGTAAGCAAAAGAAAGGCGACCGCACAGCCGCTGCCCTGCGGGTTCCCGTTTGTGCACGGCAAAAAATGGGAAACGAAAACAACTCGCCTGCGGCTCAGACATTTTTCGTTTCTGATCCATTTTCTGCCACGCACAAACGGCAGCGTCTCAAGCGGAACGGCGACAGCACAAGCAACCACCCACGGCAACAACCACAGCAACAACCACAGCAATAACCACAGCAACAACCACAGCAACAACCACAGCAACAACCACAGCAACCACCACAGCAACAACCACAGCAACAACCACAGCAACGGCAAAGGTGCAGCAACGCCAATTCGTCCGTCGTTAACACCCGTTTCTCCAATGCCGTCGCCAGCCTGATCCGGCTACAATACTGGCCATGAAAATCATCTTCGCAGGCACTCCCGAATTTGCCGCGGTCGCGCTGCAAGCGATCCACGATGCGGGCTTTGAGATTCCGCTGGTACTGACGCAGCCGGATCGTCCGGCCGGGCGCGGCATGCAGTTGCAGGCGTCAAGGGTCAAGCAGTTCGCGCTGGCGCACGATATACCCGTGGCGCAGCCGGTATCGTTGCGACTCGACGGCAAATTTCCCGAAAAAGTGCTGGAAGCGCAGCAGGCACACGCGCTGCTGCGCGCGACGCCACACGATGTGATGGTGGTCGCGGCTTACGGCCTGATTTTGCCGGCCAGCGTGCTGAGCATTCCGCCACTCGGCTGCATCAATATCCATGCGTCGCTGCTGCCGCGCTGGCGCGGTGCGGCGCCGATTCATCGCGCGATCGAGGCTGGCGATGCCGAGTCCGGCGTCACCATCATGCAGATGGAACAAGGGCTCGATACCGGGCCGATGCTGAGCATGGAAAAGCTGGCGATTGCGGCCGACGACAGCACCGGCAGCCTGCACGACAAGCTGGCCGAGTTGGGCGGGCGCATGATCGTCGCCGCGTTGCACCAGCTTCAGCAGAGCGAAGTCAGCGCGACGCCGCAGCCGGAGCAGGGCGCCAACTACGCGGCCAAGATCGGCAAGGAAGAAGCGGCGCTCGATTTCAGCGAGTCGGCCACCGTGGTCGAACGAAAAATCCGCGCCTTCAACCCTTTTCCCGGCGCCTTTGCGATGTTTGACGGCGTCCCGATCAAGATCTGGCGCGCCGAACTGGCGTCCGACAGCGACGGCACCACGCCCGGCCAGGTGCTCGTTGCAGATGCGCAGCAGGGCGTGCTGGTCGATTGCGGCAGCGGCGTGCTGCGCCTGACCGAATTGCAGAAACCGGGCGGCAAGCGGCTGCCGGCGGCCGAATTCCTGAAGGGTTTTCCGCTGCACGGCGGACGCTTCGGCTGAGTCCGGCGGTACCTCGTCATTGTCCGGCAACGGCGCTTCCTCGCTCATCGACCGCTCCGCAGCGCTGGCCGGGTTCGGCATTGCCAGTAGCGCGTCCTTCATCGTGCTGAAGACTTGCGGTGCGGTGACCTGGTCCGCGTGTTGCCGGACTGTCCGCTGCGCTCACCCGAACCGTATGCGGTGTATCCGTAAAAAGCCACCATTGGTCGCCCAAGGCGCCCGTCTTCGTCGATTTCGCCGCACAAATCTATCCGCGACCGCGTTGGGGATCAGTAAATTGCCATGACAACGTTGCTCGCCGCTTGAATGCAATCGCCGCGTTGTAATTTCTCATGAGAAATTATCCTTATACGCATTGGCATATAAGCATCCCGGCGTTGTCGGCGACACTGTGGACCCGATTTTGCTGGCTGGCCGGTGATGCGCACGCATATCCCAAGCCTGTTAGTTGACCAGCACTGTCCTTAATGAAAGGTGCACGATGTCATTATGTACATTTGGCTGGAACCAGAAAAACACCACAAGCATCCAGCATGCGCCAAGGCGCAGCGTGATCCTTGTCATGCTGTCGCTGCTGCTGGTCGGCCAGGCACAGGCGGCCGATAAAATCATTTACATCCGGCCGGTGCCGATGAACGATGACCCCTTGCTGAAGCAGGGGAGCAAGGGCATCAATCAGGCCGCCCAGATGTATGGCCTGGACGCGGACACGCTGGAAAGTCAGCCGAACCGCGAATCGCGGCTGCAGCAGCTGGAGGCAGCGGTCAAGCAGGGCGCCAAGTTGGTGGTGCTGATGGGTCACGAGTTCAAGGAACCTTTGGCCAGTTTCGCCAGCAAGGCACCGAAGACCCGCTTCCTGATCCTCGACCACTGTATCGACAACCCGCTGCCCAACGTCAGCTGCATCCTGTTCCGCGAAACCGAAGCGAGCTACCTGGCCGGCATGGAAGCGGCACTGGTCTCGACCAGCGGCAAACTCGGCATTATTGGCCCGCTGGATACCCCGATCCGTCGCAAAAACCTGGAGGCCTTTAGCGAAGGGGCGAAAGCCGCCAATCCGAACATCGTGATCCGCGAACCGCAATGGATCAATGGCGAACAGCCGTTCAACGACCCGCAGCGCGCCGAGCAACTGGCCAAAGCGATGCTGGACGATGGCATCGACATCATTTATGCGATGGCGTCTGCCAGCAACCGCGGCGCATTCCGCGCGGTGAGCGGCGACAGCAAGGCCAGAATCATCGGCAATGCGATCAACCAGTGTCCCTTGGCACCCGGTAAAGTCCTCGACAACATCGAAGTCAGCATGGACACTGCGATCGTGCTGGCGGTCGGCGAGGCGATGAAAGGTGCACTAGCGGCGCGCATCGACTATGGGATGAAAGAGGGCGCAGTATCACTGACCAGCCTGGAGCGCGACATCGCCTTTTCTGACTGCGAAATCATGCGGCACCGTCCTGTCATCCAAAAACTGCGCGATGCCAGGAAGAGCCTCCTGAGCCGCAAATAAGCCACACCTCCGTGGCGGCTATCGACATCGCGAGCACAGCGATGGCCGCCAGCAAAGTGCACAGCAGACCCCCACGCGGCAAACATGCCGCCTGCGCCGGCCGGCACATGCCCAGGCCGCTGCGCCAAAACGGTAAATGAAGGCTACTGCTCCGATGCGCATGCAGGCGTTGTCTGCTTGAGCAGCATCCGGCCAGTGCTTACGCAAGCCGTGCTGCACCACGCGCAGAAAGATTCGCAGCGCGGTGTTAAGTCCCGCCCCGTCGCGTTGCAGAAAGTAGCGCAAGCGTTTGGGCACCGACAGCACCCACTGTCGCACCGCTAGGCGGGGGAACACATGGTCAGCCAGGTGCGCTGCCGTTTCGGCCATGCGGCGGGCGTTGCACGACGGACATACACCACGGCCCTTGCAGGAGAGAGCAACCAGAAAATCAAGACCGCAGTCATCGCAGCGAGCGCGCGCAAAGCCGTGGGCAAAGATGCCGCATTCGAGGTATTTGCGAAAGGCAATCTCTACATAGGCCGGTGGGGTATGGTGGTCGTCCTGCCCGTCAAATTGACCCGCACTGGCTAGCGCCAGCCAGGTCTCAACGTGCTGGGCACCGGGCGTACAGCAGGGTCTGTTCGGGACGGCGGCGGCTGTGTAGATCGCCGCATCGGGTTCTTGTCCGAGTGTCGGCGGCGCGGCGCCGCTGCGATACGGCAACGCGGCAAGCGCAAAACTTCGCTTTACTTTTTCCGTATGGCAACAGATTATAACGTGCGCCATTCAATCCCTTTGTCACCATAATGTAACTGACAAACCAAGAGACACCTCGATGAAAAAACCGTGCTTATCCGGTTAGCTCCCAAGCCTACTAGATGTAGTGGATCGTGATTTCG
>NZ_JBHRTP010000105.1:0-71640 GCF_042646465.1 Pseudundibacterium arcticum | reverse complement strand
AGTGATTCGCGCAAACAGCCGGTTAAGCGGCAAACAGAATGCAACACTACACTAGAGGGACAGCAAGCCACTGCCAAGACGCAACTGCATCTGGATCGCTGCCTGACTTGCCGGAATTGCGAATCGACCTGCCCGTCCGGCGTCGAATATGGACGGCTGCTGGATATCGGCCGCAAGGTGGTTGACGATCAGGTGCCAAGATCCTTGGAACAGCGCGTCACCCGCAACGCATTGAAGCAATTATTGCCGCGCCAATGGCTGTTTACGCCAGCGTTAAAAACCGGTCAGATGTTGCGCTCCTGGTTGCCGCAAAAACTGAAAAATAAAGTTCCGGAAAAGCAAGCCGCCGGCCGCTGGCCGCAGCGCCGGCATGCGCGCAAGATGCTGCTGCTCGATGGCTGCGTACAGCCGGCGATGGCGCCAAATATCAACAGCGCTGCCGCACGGGTATTGGATGCGCTGGAGGTTGAGGTGTTGATTGCAGCGAAGGCCGGCTGTTGCGGCGCGATCCGGTATCACCTGAATGATCAGGATGGCGGCCTGGATGATATGCGTCGCAATATCGATGCATGGTGGCCGTACGTCGACGCTAGCAATGGGCAGGAAATCGAGGCGATTGTGATGACCGCATCCGGTTGCGGTGTCACCGTCAAAGAATACGGTCACTTATTGGCCGGCGATGCCGCCTACGCCGAAAAAGCCAGGAAAATATCCGCGCTGACGCGCGATCTGAGCGAAATCCTGCCTGCGTTCGAGACCCAATTGCTCGCCAAGCTAGGTGGAAAAATCAGCAAGCGCGTCGCCTATCATCCGCCCTGTACTTTGCAGCACGGTCAGCAGATACGCGGCAAGGTCGAGGGCTTGTTACGTAGCGCCGGTGTCGACGTGCAGCTGTGCGCCGACAGCCATTTGTGTTGTGGTTCGGCGGGGACTTATTCAGTGCTGCAGCCGGAACTGTCGTATCAATTACGTGACAACAAATTGCGTAATTTGCAGGCGACGCAGCCGGACATGATCGTGTCGGCGAATATCGGATGCCTGACGCATTTGCAATCGGGCACGGCGACGCCGGTGCAGCACTGGATTGAGTTACTGGATCAGGCGCTGCAACAGCCGCCCGAACAGGTGTAGTCCGATTGTTTAGCGGGGTCCTCAACTAGCTTCTCGACCTCCGAAATCAAGGGCTTGATGCGATTGCCCGGACTGTCCACCTACCCATATTTGACAGTCCGTCGAACTTGCGGTCGCGCAGGCGTCACCTCCGACGAATTCGAGTGCCCGACCCGGCGGCTCTCGGCGATCCAAAGTACTCACTGTAACGGCGCAGGCTCGACAGCTTGCGCATCATTAAAATAAAAGGAGACATTATTATGGTTTGGAGTCAGGTCTACGATCCGCTTGGGAACATTTGGTGGTCTGCATTGATGGCAGCGATCCCGGTGGTGGTGATGTTGGGATGCATCGCGTTTGGACACATGAAGGCCCACTATGCGGCCGCATTAGGCTTGGGAAGCGCATTGCTGGTCACCATCTTTGGCTTCGGCATGCCGGCCAGCCTGGCTTGGAACGCCGCCGGTTTCGGTGCTGCTTTCGGTCTGTTGCCGATCGGCTGGACCGTGCTCAACATCATTTTCCTGCATCAACTCACCATTGAGAACGGCTCGTTTTCTGTACTGCAGGACAGTCTCACCGGGATCACCGGTGACCGCCGCATTCAGCTATTGCTAATTGCCTTCTGCTTTGGTGCGTTCTTCGAGGGTGCTGCTGGATTTGGCACGCCGGTCGCTATCACGGCCGCGATCATGATCGGCCTTGGATTTTCCCCACTGGCGGCTTCGGGCTTGTGCCTGATCGCCAATACGGCACCGGTCGCCTACGGTGCGCTGGGCACCCCGGTCATTGCGCTCGCAGCCGTGACCGGCATCGACCTGATGCAACTTTCCGGCATGATCGGCCGCCAGTTGCCACTGTTCTCGCTTTTGGTGCCGTTCTGGCTGATCTGGGCCTTCGCAGGATTTCGCGGCATGATCCAGATTTGGCCCGCGATCTTGGTCGCCGGATTGAGTTTTGCCATTCCTCAGTACCTGGTATCAAATTTTCACGGGCCGTGGCTAGTTGACGTGGCTGCCGCGATTGTTTCAATGGTGAGCCTGGTATGGTTCCTGAAAGTCTGGAAACCGAAAAAAATCTGGACCTCCACCTCGCTCAAGGGGCACGAGACCGATTCCGGCACGCCGGACCTGGACAGTGAAAAGCCGCACGGCCACGAAGCCGACGCTGCTGCTGCCATGTTCAAGAAACACGACCGGCACGCAGTGATCATGGCCTGGATGCCATGGGTGATCCTGACTACTTTCGTATTCATCTGGGGGATTCCCGGCTTCAAAAACTGGGTGGATGGCATTTCTATCTTCAAGATTCCTTTCGCTGGTCTACACAACCTGGTTGAGAAAGTGGCTCCGGTCGTTGCCAGCCCCCGCAAGGAAGCGGCAATTTTCACACTCAATTGGTTGTCTGCCACGGGAACAGGGATTTTACTGGCTGCCGTGATTGGCGGCTTGATGATGAAATATTCGCTGCGCGACCTGATACGCATCTACGGCCGCACCATCTGGCTGGTGCGCTACTCGCTGCTCACCATCGTGTTGATGCTGGCGCTGGGCTACCTTACGCGTTATTCCGGCACGGATGCGACACTGGGACTGATGTTCGCTCATACCGGAATGATGTACCCTATTTTCGGCACGCTGCTTGGCTGGCTCGGGGTGGCACTGACCGGTTCCGACACCGCAGCCAATGTACTGTTCGGTGGTCTGCAAAAGACTACCGCGGAGCAGTTGGGCTTGAGTCCGGTACTGATGGCGGCGGCCAACAGTTCTGGCGGCGTGATGGGCAAGATGGTGGATGCGCAGAGCATCGTCGTCGCCAGTACCGCAACGCGCTGGTACGGCCATGAGAGTGAAATCCTGCGCTTTGTGTTCTTCCATAGCCTGGCGTTGGCGGTATTGGTAGGGATCTTTGTATTCTTGCAGGCTTACGTTTACCCATTCACGGCGTTAGTGTATTAAGGAAGCGGTCGATTGGGGCGCGATGGAATCTTGAGTGGTCGGCAATAATCGCCAGTTTGAAGAGCTATTGTGAAATCATGATCAGGAGTAATCTCGCCCGTGCTTGGGTTTGACTCATAATCCGTTGTGCCGTGCTCGACTCACGGGCGGCTCACCAGAATTTTGAAGGAAAATAAAATGGTTACAGGCTTCTGCTTGTAGCCATTTTTTATTGCTGCGCAAGTCATCAAGGTGCTACATCGCACGCGCGCAGAATTGATTGAACAATGCACGGCAATACGCCAGCTACTCATCTCGATCAACCTGCAGTTCCTCGATTGATCGACAGATATTGCTCATCAGCATTGATACACATTGTTGCAATCGTTACAGCTATGTGGCAGTCGCACGAGCAAGTGAGGCGTTATATACAAACATTCCTCCACGAGAGCCATCATGAAAAAATATCTCACTGTCGCGACCGTTGGTTTAATCGCGAGCGCCGCAGTTGCGTTAGGTACCGCACCGTCTGCAATGGCACGCGATCGCGTCGATTGGTCGGTGAACGTTGGCTTGCCGGGTTACTACCAGCCACAAGAAGTCTATATGCCTCCACAAGTGGTGTATGCGCAACCTCAACCGGTTTATGTCGAGCGGGCACCGGTGGTCGAGTATTACCAACCTAATGAATTTCGCGAGCGTTATTGGCGTGAACGAGAATGGCGGAAACAACAGTGGCGCGAACGTCGTGAACACCACCGGCATCATGACGACGATGATGATCAATGAAATTTGAGGCCGGAAATACAGTGTTGAGAACAGCCGGCGAATAGTCACAACCAACGAATGGAAAACGATATGAAAAAACAGTTTGCAATGGTCGCCACAATTGTTGCCGCCACCACTATCCTCGGTGGATGTGCGAGCCCCAATTACTATGCGCCGGCGGCTGCACAGAATTATCCTGCCCCTGCGCAGCCATATGTACAGCCAAATTCACAGCCGTATTCACAGCCGTACTCACAGCCATACGCCTCATCGCCGCAAACTTACTCCCGCTACGGTGTCGTCGATTCCGTCCAGACGGTGCAAACCAGCGATCGTGCCAGTAATGGAAATGGCATTGGTGCAGGCGCCGTGCTTGGCGGAGTAGTCGGCGGGCTGATCGGCAACCAGGTTGGTGGCGGCAGAGGACGGGCCGTGGCAACAGCGGCTGGTGCCATCGGTGGCGTATTGGTCGGGAATGAAATGGAGCAACGCAACAACGTCCAGGTACGAAACAGGTATCAGATAGGCATATTATTGGACGACGGTACTTATCAAACCGTTACGCAGGACAGCATGTCGGACTTGCGTGTTGGAAATCGTGTTCGCATCGAGGGTGAGCGGGTCTATCGTTATTAGATGAATAGTCATCACTCGATATCATTCTGTCCGCACAATCATCGCCTGAGTAGTGCCTGGCGTCGCCTGCGCATCGGATCCTTCGAAAGGAACCAGCCATGAAAGCGAAACGGTTCACACTCACATGTCTGCTATTCATGGCGGCTGCGCTGTTCGGCACAGCGGTGCTGGCCGATCCGCCCGGGCGCGTCGGGCGATTGTCGTATATATCCGGACCGGTCTCGTTCGCGCCGGCTGGGCTCGATAATGAATGGTCGCTGGCGCTGACTAACCGACCGGTTACCACGGGCGATCATCTATGGTCGGACCAAGGCGGACGGGCCGAAGTCCATATCGGTTCCACGGCGATACGCTTGGGCGCGCGCACCAACGTCGATGTGTTGAATCTAGACGGCCGCACGACGCAGTTGCGGATAGTGCAGGGCACACTCAATGTTCGGGTGCGGCACCTCGCGCGCGATGGCTTGTTCGAAATCGATACGCCCAGCGCCGCCGTGCTCGTACAGCGACCGGGCAACTACCGCATTGACGTCGATCCCAATGGACAGCAGACCACAGTCAGTGTGCGTTCCGGCGACGTCAACGTGAGCGGGCCGAACGCGAACTTCCTGCTCCACGACAACCAGCAGGCCACGCTCTTCAGCGACTCCCCCGACTACGAGCTGACGCGGCTGCCGCCCTTGGACAGCTTCGATCGCTTTTGGCTGGCGCGTGATCAACGCCAGGATCGGGTTCGTTCGTTGCACTATGTTCCGAACGATATGACCGGCTACGAAGACCTCGACACTTACGGTTCGTGGACCACGGTTTCCACGTATGGCACGGTGTGGTATCCGTCGCGCGTCGCCGTGGATTGGGCGCCTTACCGCGACGGACGCTGGATGTGGGTGGAGCCTTGGGGCTGGACCTGGGTTGATAACGCGCCGTGGGGCTTCGCGCCGTTCCACTACGGACGTTGGGCCTACATACAGGGCCGCTGGGGCTGGTGTCCGGGGAATATAAGGGCGCGTCCGGTCTATGCTCCCGCGCTGGTAGCGTTCGTCGGCGGATCGGGCGTCAGCGCCTCGATTTCAATAGCCAGCGGACCGGTAGTGGGCTGGTTCCCGTTGGGTTACCGCGAAGCATACGTGCCGTGGTACTCGGCGTCGCCAACTTACGTGCGTCAAGTCAACGTGGCGAATGTGACCAACGTCACCAACATCACGAGCATCACCAATGTGACCAACGTTACCAACATCAATTATGCGAACCGCAATGTTCCTTCCGCCATCACAGCGGTTCCCGGCGCGGTGTTCAGGCAATCCAGAATGATTGCACCGTCGATGCTGAAAACGCCGGCCGTGCAAGAACTGGCGCGTGCCCCGGTCATCCACGGCGGTGCACCGATCGCACCGGTCCAGCAGAGCCTGATCGCGGGACCAGCCACCGTGCGACCACCGGCAACGGTGACGAGTCGTCCGGTCGTCGCAATCAATACGCCACCCCTGCGTCCAGCTCCGTTCGCGGCGCGTCAAGCGGAAATTGCGAAGCAACCAGACAAACCATTTCAAGTCACGCCGCTTCCGCTTCCGCCTGCGCCGGCAACAAGCGCCTCTGGTGCGGCGCCCGCGCCCGGTGCCGCGCCGAGTGGCAAAGCGCCGTCGATCGCTGGTACGCAAGCGCCGGTGCGAATGATCCAGCCGCCGCATGCAGGGAATCCGCAGCCTGCCGTGCAATCCAACGCGGGACGTCCGCCGGAAAGTCGCGCCATGCCTCAGACTGGACCAACGCCAGGCCAAGCGCCGGCCGGAGTGCCATCTCGGCCGCCTGAAGTCGTTGCGCCCAAGAGTGCCGCGGGGACGCCTGCCAACGCGCCGCATCCGCCCGACCCCCGTCGCCCGCAAGCGGAAGAACGCGCTCGCCCGGCTGTGGTGCCGGGCCAGCCGCCGGCAATGAAGGCGCCCGAAGTACCCCGTGCGCCGCAAGCAGAGGAGCGTGTGAAACCCAGTGCAACGCCGGTCCCGCCGCAACCCGGGCGACCAATCGAAGCACCGCGTCCGCCGCGGACCGAGGAGCGTACGCAGACGATGGGGCAACCGGCACAACCGCCGGCAATGACGGCGCCCGAAGTACCACGCGCGCCGCAAGCCGAGGAGCGTGTGAAACCGGGTGCAGCGCCGGTCCCGCCGCAACCCGGGCGACCAATCGAAGTGCCGCGTCCGCCCCAAGCGGAAGAGCGCGTTCGTCCGGGACCATCGATTACGCCACAAGCGCCACAGAACGTGCAGCCACCTCTGCCACGTCCCCGTGAGGAAGTGAGGCCACCGCAGCCGCAACATCCGGTGCCGCCGCTGCGGGTAGAGGAACGTGCGCGACCCGCGCCCCCCCCACCCCAGCCGCCGCATCCGGAAGTGCAGCAAGCCCCAACTCCGCAGGGGGTGCCTCCGCCGCCTCCACTGCGTGAACAGGGCAAGCCGTCCGAGCGGCGCCGTCCGCCTGAGAAGGACAAAGAGAAGGACAAACAGAAGCAAGAAGAAAATCGCTGAGCTGAGCTCGCACGACGGCTGCGCAGCGACGTGCCGCCGTTTTGTTGTTTCAGGTTTGCCGCGCATTGCTCCGCCGTGCGCGGCGTTCGCGCCGCGTGCGCGCCACGCGAACACTTCACGTTCGCGCACCGTCAACCCTACAGCATCGCACGCGCCTCCTGCTGGAGCACCTAACTGTTCAACGCGATCCATGGCCACGACAGCGCAAGACTTACCTGAGCACATTGCCGGGGCTCTTTTTCGGCAGAAGCCCTTCGGCCTTCCTACCTGCCGTGCACCGTCAACCGTTAGCCAGACGGCGCGTGTTCGGCGCCGATCCTCAAATCGCTTGAGTATTGTCAATAACAAAAGTTTTCAAATAGACCACACTGATCTGCAACGATTCATTTCTACCTTGACGGGACAAGCATGCATAGCCCGAGGCATGGTCGATCGAACTGTTCCATCTATTCGATCCGTTGCAGCCATCGCCACTCGGTCCATGGCGCGTTAGCGCACGGTTATAGCAAGAGCTGGTCGTATGACGTTTTTGCAATAAATTGATTTTTCGGCGTTCGAATACAGACACCAAGAAGCGTGCCGATTCCATGCTAGTTTTTGATTAAATTCCGGGTGCGTCATCCTTTCGTCATGCAAGGACGGGCGCAGCCGCCAGGAAAGGATAAGCCATGACTGTTGCAACGGACATCACCATCGTCGGCGCCGGTCCCTACGGATTGTCGATCGCCGCCCACTTGCGCGAGCGGGGCGCAAATTTCCGCATCATCGGCAGCCCCATGCAAAGTTGGTTGCGCAAGATGCCCAAAGGCATGCTGTTGAAATCGGAACCATTCAGCTCGACGCTGTATGATCCTGGCAGCACCTTTACCCTCCGCCGATTTTGCAAGGACCAGGGGCTTCCCTACCAGGAAGTGGGCCTGCCGGTGTCGGCAGAGACCTTCTCGTCGTATGGCATCGCTTTCCAGAAGCATCTCGTGCCGGAGGTAGAAGACACGCATCTCGTCGCGCTCAAGCGATGCTCGGCGGGATTCGATCTGTCGATGGCGGACGGGATGTCGTTTACCACGCGCAAGGTGGTACTCGCCACGGGTCTCGATTCTTACCGGCATATTCCTGAGCCGCTCGCGCACCTGCCGCGGGAGCTGCTCACGCATAGCGCCGACCATCACGATCTGGAGCAATTCCGGGGGCGGGACGTGGTGGTCATCGGCGGCGGTTCGTCCGCAATCGATGTTGCCGCATTGCTGCACGAGGGCCAGGCCAATGTCCAAGTGATTGCGCGCAAGCCAACGATCAGCTTTCTTCCCATGGATATGCCGGCACGTTCATTGCTGCAGCATATCCGCGCGCCGATGTCGGGCGTCGGTCCCGGCTGGAAAGGGTTGCTGTGGACGGACGCTCCTTGGCTGTACCGGTATCTGTTCGACCATTTCCGCATTCGCACGGCGAAAAAATTTCTTGGGCCCGCCGGCGGATGGTTCATGGTGGAACGATTCTCGGCGGTTCCCCAGCTGCTGGGCTTCCAGTTGCTGCGAGCCCAGGCGATCAAGGGCCGCGTGGAGCTGCTGCTGGCCGACCTTGACGGCAATCATCGGCAGGTATCAACCGAACATGTGATCGCGGCGACCGGATATAACCCCGATGTGCGCCGCCTGTCCTTTTTAAGCCCCGAGATTGTCGAACGACTGCAGTTGATCGGACAAACGCCGCGCCTGTCTTCGCACTTCGAATCTTCCGTGGCGGGCCTCTATTTTGTCGGAGCGATATCGGCCACCAGTTTCGGACCGACCATGCGTTTTGTGGCGGGCGCCGATTTCACCTCTCAACGGATATTGAAGCATTTGACGCACCCCTCCAGGCGAGCATCGTTTGCCGTCCCGCATCAAGCCAACTCGATGCCAGGAACGGAGTGAGCCTGACGGGTTTTTTGGGGTATCGGAAGTCCACTCAAACTGAATGATGCAAAATAACTCCGGTCGCGCATGGGACCGGGGGTTTGCATAAATACCTGTTGCTGGGTCTAGGAGCCTGTCGTACTTACGGGGACTTCAGTTAGCTTAAACTTTAGCTTAAACAGAACCATCCGGATCGCTGCTACTTGCCCGCATCGACACGCCGCAGCCAACTCTCGCGCCAAAACAGAATTTCATTGCGCGGGCAATTCTTGGTGCACGTGCCCGCGCAATTGACACCCTTCAATGCGACCGTATTGGTCAGGTTGACCATCTTGCCGCTTTGCTCGATGATGATTTTCTTGATCGGAAATTCGACCTGATAACGTCCGCCAATGTGTTGCGCCATGCTCGGCGTGAACGACAGTCCGCAGTTGTGGCCATTCGGATCGAGCTCTGCCTCGATCCCCTTCGATTCCTTGACATTGATCCAGCTGCCGGACTCAAGGTTGAGATCGCCCTTGCGCTTCTTCCCTTCGGCTCCGACCAAGGCACCAGGATCGCGCCATCCAAACACGCGATGGGTCAAGGTGCGGGTGACAATCTCCAGGAAAGCACCGATCGTCAACTCGCCGTGCGCAATGTCCCTGAGCCAAGGCGCAATATTCCAGCGCGACAAATTCTGTGTGGCATCGTACAACTCGGTCGATTGACAGATGTAGCGATCGCCACGCCGTGTCGGCAATCGCTCCGCGGCGCGGCGCACCTCATGCACAGTCGCCGGATCGATCGACGGCGGTTCCGCATCGTGGTCGGCCGGCTTCAGCCAGGCTTCCTTCCAGAACAACAGACAATTGCGTTGACAGCCGTCATGGAACTCGCCGTCGCAGCGCAAGTCTTGCAGAAACACCGTCGCTTTCATCCGGCGCATCCCATGTCCCGCAACACAGGTCTTGTCGGCACGCCTGAATACGCGCGCCCGGGTGCCGCAATACCGCGCCATTTCCGCTGAAAACGGCACGCCCTCAAACTTACCATCGGCGTCGAGCGTGGCGGCGATTTCAGCGTAGCTGCGCACCTGCACCCACTGATCGCGAAAGAAGCGGCCGGATTTCAGCGAGAATTTCATATTTTTCCCTGGCTCGGATGTCGGATGCGGTAGTCAGTCCGGACGCAAATGCTGTGACAAAAACCAACTTCCAACATTTTTTATCGGCACTGTGTTGGCGTCTTAGTAACGATACATTGACGCAGGTGAATGGATTGCATTTTGCGCGCGGTCAAGCATCCTCCTCAATCAAATGCATATACACCGCGCGGCTCAAAAATAAACTATATCGCCATCCAAGCGCCGTGCTCAATGGTCTATTTGGTTCAATCGCGGGTGGACTGCGGCCGTGTTCGACTTACGGGAGGCGCACCAGAAGACCTGGTACTGAAGCGGCTCTCAGCGATGAGGGCCGTTTTCCTTTTAGCGCAAGTTACATTGCTTACATTGGGGTTATGGGAGGTGCAACTTGCATCGCGTCACGTCGTTTTATCGGCCGTGGTGATCCTCTGGCAAGTGCGCAGACGGTAGTATCTCCGGGCCTTGGACACGGGACCGTTGAATGGACAATCGCATCAACAGTCTACGAGTGCCTGCGTGATTATTTGATTATTATCAAATAAATAATCATTATTTCCCACAATCATTAGTTAATAGGTTAAAACATTAACAAAAATAAAGGGAGGCTATATGTGCGTCTTTGTTAAAGGAAAGATAGTTGAGACCGATACCAAAATTTATGAGTTTTCCGATCAAAGTCTGGCCGAGAAATTCATTAACTGCCTGGTTAACATGGACGAAAATTCTTCCTGCAAGCAGGTACCAGCGGTCACCATCACCGCAAAACCTGGTAATCCTTTTTCTAATCTTTGGGCGAAGGTGTCCTATGTTTTCCAGCAGGCCTCGGGTCGCGTAACCTGAGCTGCGGGTCCTGTCGTTTGCTTAGGCCCGGTTATTTTTTTCCACACTGTCCGGGTCCCAAGCAGCGCCACAGCCGCATCATGCCGAGCGGGAAAAATCACCGGGTGCCACCGTCCCGCCCACTGTCGCGGATCGCGGCGGCGCCGGATACAACCAGCAAAACACCAGCGTCGCCGCCGCACCGCCCAGCATCTGCGCAGCAATGAAACCCGGTGCGTCGGCCGGCCGGATACCGGCGAAGGTATTGCTGGCGGCGCGTGCCAGCGTGACCGCCGGATTGGCAAATGAGGTCGATGCGGTGAACCAGTAGGCGGCGGTGATGTAGGCCGCCACGGCGAACGGCGTCAGTGCCGGACGGCTGCGCGAGCAGCCGATGATGACTGCCATCAATCCAAACGTCGCGACAAATTCGCTCCACCATTGTGCGGCGCCAGTGCGTACATGTGCCGATGCCGAGAACAGCGGTTCGCCAAACATCAGGTGCGCCGCCGCGACGCCGGCAAAGGCACCGACCACTTGCACGGCAATGTACGGCGCGACCTCCGATCGTGGCAGATTGCCTTGCCAGCCTTCGGATAGCGTCACGACCGGATTGAAATGTGCGCCGGAAATCGTGCCGAACATCAGAATCAGCGCCACCAGACCGGCGCCGGTCGCGATCGCGTTGGCCAGCAGGGCGATTGCGACATTGCCGCCGGCCAGGCGTTCGCCCATGATGCCGGAGCCGATCACTACCGCCAGCAACAGCGCGGTTCCCAGACCTTCGGCCACCAAACGACGTGCGATTGTCATAGCGGAGCGTCGCCTATCTGTTGCAGTTGTTGTTTGATCGCTTGCTGATCCAGTTGATCGATTGGCAGGCCGACGAAGCGGGCGATCCGGCCCTGAATCTGCCTGAAAACCTTGTCGAAGGCGGCGCGCTTTTGTTCGTCGCTGCCGGACGCCGCTGCCGGATCTTCAAAACCCCAGTGCGCCGCCACCGGATGCCCGGGCCATACCGGACAGGCTTCGCCGGCGGCGTTGTCGCACACCGTGATGATGAAATCCATCTGCGGTGCATCGGGCAACGCGAATTCGTCCCAGGTTTTGCTGCGCAGTCGGTCGGCAGGATAGTTCAGCGCGCTGGTTTTTTCGACCGCGAACGGATTGACCCTGCCGGTGGGCTGGCTGCCGGCACTGTAGCCCTGGAAGCGGCCTTGGCCCATGCTGGTTAGCAGGGCTTCCGCCATGATGCTGCGGGCCGAATTGCCGGTGCACAGGAACAGTACATTGATAACTTTTTCGGACATCTGACGCTTTCGTGATCAGCAGCAGCTGGAAGGTTTCGGGTTGGCGCCGGCGCTGGGCGTGCAGCAGGAGTTTTCTGCCTTGATGGCGGTCGCGGCCGACGGCATACAGCATGCTGCCTTCTCGGTGTCGCCGCTGTCGGCAGCGCCAAATACCGGGATGTCGGCCAGCGTGTGGAAGGTTTCCCACGCGATGCCGGACGGATCGGTGACCCAATACTTGTCCGATCTTGCGTAGCAGCAGGCCACGTCCGCTTCCTTCTCGACACCCGGCTGCAGCGATTCGAGCCGGGATTGCATTTGCTTCAACTCGGTCTCGGATTCGACCTGGATGCCAAGGTGGTTCAGGCCGACATCGGCGCCACGCCGGGAAATCGCGAAATTCACGCGCGGATCGTCCAGCATCCATTTGGCGTAGTCCGTTTTCTGAACGGTCGGTGCGGCGGCAAACATGCCGGAATAAAAACGAATGCTGGCGGCCAGATCGTCGACCGACACATGCAGGTGCAGACGCTTCATCAGTTCTCTCCTTTGGTTGGCTTGCAGGCAGGGGCGCAGGCGGTGTCGCAACGGGCGCCGCCACAGCAGTTTTCAGTCAGGAAGCCCAGCAACGCATTCATCGTCGCAAAATTGGCCGCATAGATGATCGAGCGGCCCGCTGGCGTCGCGTTGACCATCCCCGCATACGCGAGCTCTTTCAGATGGAACGACAGCGACGACGGCGCGATATCGAGCAGTTCGGCAATTTTGCTGGCGGCCAGGCCGTCGGGACCGACTTGCACCAGCAGCCGGAATACCGCGAGCCGCGATTCCTGGGCCAGCGCCGCCAAGGCGGTGAGAGCGTTCTTTGTTTCCATAATTCGATAATAGTCGAATTATGGAAATTAGCAAAGGATTTTTGGACTGGTGAACAATATCGGACCAGCTGCGCATGATGTTCGATGTTCACGCACCGCCGATCCGCTTGAACGATTAAACGCGATCGACCGGGTCGCGATCGACCGGGTCGCGATCGACCGGGTCAAGCCCGATCAGGCCCGCTCAAACGCCCAGCACGTAACGCTCGCTCTTGATGCGCCAAGTCGCGAAACAGATGGCCACGGCCGTGCCCAGCAGCGGCACGCCGGCGGTCAGCACGAATGGCACCAGGCCGATGGCCTGGCCCTTGGCGACTTCCAGCAGCAGGGTCTTGTTCGCCAATACCGGCACTGCATACATCCAGGTCGCGGTATTCAGATCCAGCATCGGCACCACGAGCACCGGCAGCATCGGCAGCAGGATCGCAAAGCTCATCATGGTCTGCGCTTCCTTGAACGATTTTGCATTCATCGCCAGCGCGATTTCAAACGCGGCGGCAAACAGACAGAGCGGTATCGATACCGCGATCACCATCAGCATGCTGGGCAGGCTCAGACGCCATGACATGCCGAGTTCTTCCAGCGGCATCCACTTCAGGATGAAATGGGCGACCAGCAGCTCCAGGGTCAGCCCCAGCACCGAAACCAGCGCCGCGGCCATCCATTTGCCGGCCAGCAAATCGAACGGGTGTACCGGTTGCGCCATCAGCAATTCCAGCGAGCGTCGCTCGCGTTCTCCGGCGGTGGAATCCATCGCCGTATTCATGCAGAAAAAGAACGCGGTCGCAAAGAACATGCCGAGCAGGGCGCCGGCGAAACCGGCCGAGCGCGAGCTGCTGGTCGCGGTGTCGAACTGTTCGATCTGGATCGGCGCCAGCGTGGCCGGCGATACGCCATGCGCCAGCAGACGGGCCCCGGCGATGCTCTCGTTATAGCCGCGCAGGATGGCTTCGATGCGTCTCAGCTTGTTTTGCTGCTCGGCTGCCGAGTCGTACCACAGTTCGATTTTCGCCGGCCGCATCTCCTTGTAGTTGTCGCTGAACTGGTCCGATACCTTGACCACGGCGACCTGCGTGCGCTCCTTCAGCAAATCGGTGATGGCGCTGTCGGACATATCGCCGCGCTGGTTGACGGTGACGTTCCTTTGCGTCAGCCGCGTCACCAGGGTCGGCACTTGCGCGCCGCCGATCACGACCAGCTCGACGCTCTCGCGCTCCGTCTTGCCCGCCTTGTCGATCAGGTTGTGCAGGACCGACCACAATATCGCCGGGTACATCACGACGAACAGCAATAGCAGCACCAGCGCGCGGCGGTCGCGCATGGCTTCCTTCAATTCCTTGTGCAGGACGACAAAAAATGCGGTTCTCATAGGGCGATTCCCTCTTCGGTACCCACCAGGCTGACAAATGCATCTTCCAGATTGGCGATGCCGGTCCGTTCGCACAGTTGCTGCGGCGAGCCCTGCGCCACCGTCTTGCCCTTGGCGATCACGATGACGTCATCGCATAGATGCGTCACTTCCTGCATCACGTGGGTTGCCAGCAAGATGCAGCAGCCGTCGTGGCGCAGCGTGTCGAGTGCGCGGCGCAGCGCGCGCGTGCTCATCACGTCCAGCCCGCGGGTCGGTTCATCCAGCAGCAGATGGCGCGGCTGGTGCAGCAGTGCGCGCGCCAGCGCCACCTTCAGCCGCTGGCCTTGCGAGAATTCCTTGGCGCGGCGATCGATGATGTCGTCCATCGCGAGCATGCCGACCACGTCGTCGGTGCGACGCTTGATGGCGGCCGTATCCATGCCATGCAATTGCCCGAAATATGCCAGATGCTCGCGCGTGCTCAGACGTTCGTACAGGCCGACCTGATCGGTCAGGAAGCCGATGCTGCGGCGCGCCTTGAGCGGCTCGCGCGCCGGGTCGACACCGTCGATCGCGATGGCGCCATGGTCGCGCTGCAGCAGGCCGACCAGCAGCCGCAGCAGCGTGGTCTTGCCGGCCCCGTTCGGGCCCAGCAACGCGGTGGTGTGGCCATCGGCCAGCGTGAAATTGACGCCGGCCAAGGCCTGTACCTGGCCGAATCGCTTCCGTACTTCATCGACTTGTATCATCGCTAACTCTCTGGTTGGTTGGCGTTATGTTGGCTTCAGGTTGGCGCCAGGCTGGCGGCATCACGGATGCGGGCCGGCTGCGCCGAGCTGGAATGACGGCCGCGAAATATCGGCCAGGCATTGCGCCTGCAATGCTTGTTGCGGCTGATCGAGAAATTCACGCAGCAGCCGCGGCGCGCAACCGAGCTGCGATACGCCGTGGCCGGCATTCGCGACCACGAACGCCTGCCCGTGCGGCATGTGTTTGCGGGCGCTGTCGGCGCGATACGGCGGCGTTACCGGATCGAGTGCGCCGGACAGCAGCAGTACCGGCATGTGCAACTCGCTCGGCTCCCGATAGGTAATCGCCGGTACCTTCACGTACTGGCACCAGCCGGGGATCATCTTGACTTCCGCGCCAGCCAGAAACGAGCTGCGCTCTTCCTCTGCCACGATCTGCGGCGTCAGGCGCGACAGATCTTCGGCGCAGGTCACCGCCAGCATCAGGCCGGTCGCCATGCCGCCGACCGCAAAATCACTGCTGCTATACATCTGCGCCAGGAACGGCCGCCAGTTGCCTTTTTCTGCGGCATCGATCAGGAACGGCAGGCGGCTGCTGCTGGTCGCGGAATACAACGCGGCGCGCACGGTCTGCACGAAATTGACTGGCTCCAGCTTCATGTGCATCGGCCGCGCGCTGCGCGGATGGGCGAAGTCGAGTGTTACCGCGCCGCCATTCACGCGTTTCAGCAAGCTGGCGAACTGGCTCGGCAGCGCCGGATAAGCTGCAGCGCACGCAGCATCTTCATGGCAGCGCTTGAACACCGCATCGAGCGAGGCCTGCGCGTCCTTGCCCCAGGCAAATATGATCTGCTCCGGCGCGGCCACACCGTCCAGTATCATCGAGCGTACGCTGGCAGGAAACAGTCTGGCGTACGCTTGGCCAAGTCGCGTGCCGTACGACGCGCCCCACACATTGACGACCGGATAGCCGAGCGCAACGCGGATCTGCTCCAGGTCGCGCGCCGAATTTTCGGTGTTGTAGGCTGCGAACGGTTTGTGCAGGCTGCGCATGCAGTCTGCCACCACTTTTCCCTGCTCGTGCTCCGGCAATTCGGTGGCCGTGCGCTCGCTGTCGCACGACAGCTTGCCGGAGCGCCCGGTGCCGCGCTGGTCGATCAGCACGATGTCGCGCGTCGCGCGCGCCTTGCCAAACGCGATGTCGAGTACCTGCAAAATATCGCTGCCGGCCTGACCCGGTCCGCCCGCCAGCACGAATACCGGATCGCTCCTGGCCAACTCCTTCAGTGCCGGCGCCAGCGTCACATGCAGGCCCATCTTGGCGCCGTCCGGATGCTGGTAATCGACCGGCACCGGCACCGTGACGCAGCGCAGCGGCTGATCGTAGCCTGGCAGGTGACAGCTGCTGCCCTGTTGGCTGGCGGGTGCGGCAAACGCACCGGCCGACAGTGCGGACAGCGCCAGCAATTTCACGAGCAGAGCGAACGAATGCTTCACGGTGACGACTCCCAATGTTGCAGAAAAAAACAAATACACGACAGGTAATATTTCCTGATTGCATGGTACTGGTTGGCCGGCAGTTGTTGTGGGGAATTTTATACTCCCGTGATGCCGACCTAATGGCGCATGTAATACTTGCGAAGTATTAAGATACTGCCAATAATTATAGAATTGGCTGGTGAGGGGAGCGAACCGCGATCGCGGTCCGCCAGGAATTCTGCCGACCGCATGCGCGCCGTTGGTCCTGCGTGATTTCCAGCGTGATTATCTGTAGATTGCAGCGGCGTGTTCTGAAATAATGTGCACTGATCACAAGGGGCGCGGCGTTTGGAATGATCCGACGTCGTTCAGTTAAGATGAGCATCCAGCCGCGGTATCGTCCAATCCCACAATACGTCCAGAAAGCGCGCCATGCATAAAAAAATTCCGCTGCTCATTGCCGGCCTGCTGCTGTCTTCCGTTGCGCTGGCCGATACCGTCGGCTGCGTCACCACCGCGTGGAAACTGATCGGCGCCAACCACAAAGTCTGCGTCGACGCCTTTGACGATGCCAAGGTGCCGGGTGTGACGTGCCACGTCAGTCAGGCCAGGACCGGCGGCGTCGCGGGCTCGCTGGGTTTGGCCAAGGATCCGTCGCAATTTTCACTGGCCTGTCGCCAGACCGGACCGATCACCTTGCCGGCCAAGCTGGCCAAGGAAGAGACTGTATTCAGCGAAGACACGTCCTTGCTGTTCAAGGAAACCCGCGTGGTGCGGCTGTGGGACGAGACCCACAAGACGTTGGTCTATGTCGCGATCAGCCGCAAGCTGATTGACGGTGCGCCGGCCAACAGCATCTCGACGGTGCCGGTGATGCCGTGGCGTGCGCCGTAACTCGGCGGGGCTTGAATACCTGCAGCAGCAAACACCGCGCGCCTGTGGGCGCTGGCGGGATTGCGCTGCCGTTGGGCCAGCACCAGAGCAGCAACGGAATTTGGTGCCATTCATTGATTGCAATAAAAGCAGCCCCTGGATGGTCTGCGGCCCCGATTTATCGGTGCCGGGGAGCGGCCAGATTTAAACTGTATAATGCCGCTGGAACCGAAGTGTTCCGAATTTGCTCCAAATAACAGTCAAAAACACCACAAACCACGCCAACGCGTGATCTTGAGGCGGCCGGAAACGACGGCCGCGCCTCAACACTCACCAGTGCCATTACTTATATATGCCGGAAACACAGCCAGTCACGACGCTATCCATTCCGCCAGCCGTCCGTTTTGAAGATTTCGGGCTTGCGCCCGATATTTTGCGCGCGCTTGCCGATCAGGGTTACATCCATCCAACGCCGATCCAGGCCGAGGCGATTCCTATCGTATTGCAGGGTCGCGATGTGATGGGTGCGGCGCAGACCGGGACCGGCAAGACCGCCGGCTTTGCGCTGCCGATCATTCAGTTGCTGCTGGCCAAAGCCAGCAACAGCGCGTCGCCGGCGCGCCATCCGGTGAGGGCGCTGATCCTGGTCCCGACGCGTGAATTGGCGGTGCAGGTCGCGGAAAACGTGAAGGCATATTCGCAGCACACGCCGCTGCGTTCGCTGGTCGTGTTCGGCGGCATGGACATGGCGCCGCAAACGGTGGCCTTGCGCGCCGGGGTCGAGATCGTGATCGCGACCCCGGGCCGCTTGCTGGACCATGTGCAGCAAAAGACCGTCAGCCTGGCGCAGACCGAGATTCTGGTGATGGACGAAGCGGACCGCATGCTCGACATGGGCTTTTTGCCGGACCTGCAGCGCATCATCAACCTGTTGCCGAAACAGCGGCAGAACCTGATGTTCTCGGCCACGTTCTCGCCCGAGATCAAGAAGCTGGCATCGACTTTCCTGCAAAACCCGGTCACGATCGAAGTCGCGCGCAGCAATGCGACCGCCGATAACGTGACGCAGATCGTGTACAAGGTCGAAGAAGAAGCCAAGCGCGACGCGGTGTCGCACATCATCCGCGAGCGTGGCCTGAAGCAGGTGCTGGTGTTTTCCAACACCAAGATCGGTGCGTCGCGGCTGTCGAGCCATTTGGAGCGGGAAGGCGTCAAAGCCACCGCGATCCATGGCGACAGGTCGCAGCAGGAACGGATGGCGGCGCTGGAAGCGTTCAAGCAGGGCACGATCGAAGTGCTGGTGGCGACCGACGTCGCCGCGCGTGGCCTCGATATTACCGAGCTGCCGTGCGTGATCAATTTCGATCTGCCATATAACGCCGAAGACTATGTGCACCGGATCGGTCGTACCGGTCGCGCCGGCGCGTCGGGCGATGCGATTTCGCTGTATTCCGACAAGGATGAGCGTCTGCTGATCGATATCGAAAAGCTGATCAAGCACAATATCGCGAAACTGGACATACCGGGCTTTGTCGCCCCCAGCCGTGGCAGCCGCCGTGTCGGCAGCGAGCGCGGCGGTGAACGCAACGACCGAAGCAGCGCGCGCCCGCGCCGTGACGACGGTGACTCGCGCTTGTCTCCGTCCCCCTCGTCATCCTCGTCTCCTTCGTCATCATCCTATCAGCAGCGCGGTTCGGCCGAGCGTAGTTCCTACCGAACCGGCTTCGTGCCGCGCCAGGACAAAGTCGATCCGTGGTTCCTGAAACCGTACGAACCATCGGTTGCCGCGGTACCCGCCAGCAACCGCGACCAAGGCAATGCCGCACTACCCGGTGCTGCAACGGCGGACAAGCCGCAAAAGAATCAAGTCGCCGCATTGCTGGGCGGCAGTCCAAAGCGCGGCGGCTAGTCCCCGAACCGCTTGCTCCAGGCCGCAATCGCCAGCGGCCAGAATTGCGCAATCGATTCCACAGCGTCGATCGTCAGGCCGAGAAATCGCGCCGCCGATTGCAATTCCGCCAGACCGTGCGCCAGGTTCAGGGCCGCCGCGCCGGTCTGCTTTGACAGTTTTTCTCCCGCCTCATTGACCATTACCGGCATGTGCAGATAGCGCGGCGTCGGTACGCCCAGCAGGCGCTGCAGATGGATCTGGCGCGCCGTTGAAGCGAGCAGGTCGGCGCCACGCACGACGTGCGTAATCGCTTGCTCCGCGTCATCGACCACGAACGCCAATTGGTAAGCCCAGAAGCCGTCGGCCCGCTTCAATACGAAATCGCCCGACTCCATGGCCAGGTGCTGGCTCGGCGGCCCGTACCACCGGTCCGTCCAGCTGATGCAGTCGTCACCCTCATCGGGCACCCGCAGACGGAAAGCGCGCGCCACCTTGCCGGCCGCCAGACCATGGCGGCAAGTGCCCGGATAGACTGCGGCGCCGTCGAACGCTATGCTCAGCTGCGAGTCGGCGATTTCGCGCCGGCTGCAACCGCAGGCATAAACGGCGTGACCGAGGCGCGTCAGGGCGGCGCGATACAGTTCCTGACGCCGGCTCTGCCACACCACTGCGCCATCCCATCGCATATCCAGCGCCCGCAGCGTCTGCATGATCGCTGCTGCCGCGCCGGGCACGGTGCGCGCTTGGTCGATGTCCTCGATCCGCAGCAGCCAGCGGCCGCGGTGCGCCCTGGCGTCGAGATAGCTCGCCATGGCGGTCACCAGCGAACCCCGGTGCAAGGGGCCGGTGGGGAGGGGGCAAAACGTCCGATGTAATCTTTCATGGTGGCTGCTGCGGAATTTTGCGCAAGGATTATGCCTGATTTCGGGTCACTGTTTGCGGCGTGCAGCCATCCGCATCAGAGCGCCGGATCGAGACCCAGCAGGCGGCGCTGGGTGACCGGATCGGCCAACTGGGTCAGGAACCATTTCATCCCCTTGCCTCGCGCGGCGCTGCTGCGCCACGCGTACTGACTGGCCGCGCCGGGCCTGGATTCGATGGTCTTTTTTTCGATCAGGCGGCCTGCCGCCAGATGCGGCGCGGCCAGGATCCGCGGCAGATGCCCGCAGCCGAGGCCGGCCAGTTGCGCCGCCAGCTTGTCGTTGATCGATGGCACGGTCAGCGTCTCCTGGCCGCTCAGCAGGCCGGCAGTCATGCCCGGCCCGTTGCGGCTGGTGTCGCCGACCGCGACCGCACGGTGGCGCTGCATCACATTCGCGGTCAGCGGCTCCGGTTCGCGCGCCAGCGGATGCTCGGGTGCGACCGCATAAATCCATTCGATTTCGCCCAGCGCCCGGGTCTGGAACTTGCCGCTCATCTGGATCAGGTCCGGCCCGCCATAGCCGGCGCCGATCGCCAGATCGGCGGCGCCGGACAGCAGCGATTCCCAGGTTCCGCCCAGCACCTCATAGGAAAAGCGCAGTCGGGTGCCGGCCGCTTCCCGATCGAAGGCGGCGATCAGCGGCAGCACGTGTGCGAACGGAATAATACCGTCCAGCACGATCCGCAACTCGACTTCCCAGCCGGTTGCGGTGCGCTTGACGCGCTGTTCGAGCTCCTCTGCCAGGTGCAGCAGATGGCGCCCTTCGGCCAGCAATTCCTGGCCGGCCGCCGTCAGCTTGGCGCGGTGGCCGCGACGATCGAACAGCAGCACGTCGAGGTCGCCTTCCAGCTTGCGCACGCTGTAAGTCAGCGCCGACGGCACCCGGTCGAGCGCGGCCGCGGCAGCGGCAAAGCTACCCTTGCGGTCGATCGTGTCGATGATCTGGAGCGCTTCAAGAGTCAGGTTCATGGCAGAGTTCTTATTCAAATAATTTCAATAATTTATCCGAATTCAGGACCTTTTGCTGAACCGGATCAACCGCTATAGTGTGTGATTATCGCTGTGAAGGCACTGAAATCAGAGCACAGACAACAGGAGCAAAAAATATGATCGAGTTACGCAAGAGTGAAGATCGCGGCCATGCCCAACACGGCTGGCTCGAATCCGATCACAGTTTTTCGTTTGCCGATTATTACGATCCGCAGCACATGGGCTTCGGCGCCTTGCGCGTGATCAACGACGATCGCATCGCCCCCGGCATGGGTTTCGGCACCCACGGTCATCGCGATATGGAGATCATCACCTATGTGCTGGAAGGCGAGATCGGGCACCAGGACAGCATGGGCAACGGCAGCGTGATCCGGCCGGCGACGTGCAGAAAATGAGCGCCGGCAGCGGCGTGCGTCATTCGGAATTCAACCCGTCCAGCAGCAACCGGACCCACTTGCTGCAAATCTGGATCGAGCCGAATGTCACCGGGATCACGCCGGAATACGAGGAAAAGCGGTTTGAAGCGGCCCGACAAGCGCGGCCAGTTGCGCTTGGTCGCCAGTCCGGACGGGCAGGGCGGTTCGACCACTATCCATCAGGACGCGCGCCTGTATGTCGGCCTGTTCGACGGCAATGAACGTGCTAGCATGAAATTGCCGGCCGGACGCCGCGCCTATGTGCATCTGGCGCGCGGCGAACTGGACGTCAACGGCATCGCGCTGAAGGCCGGCGATGCCGTGACGCTCAGCGACGAGGCGCAACTGGAATTGAGCCAGGGCCGGCAGGCGGAAGTATTGGTGTTCGATCTGGTCTGACGATTTGCAACAACAATCAACAATAGGTATCTCGATTAATTGGTTTGTCGTCCCAGCGAACGCTGGGACCCAGTGGCGTATGTTGCCTCTCGTTTAGCCTTAGAACGGCGCGTTTCCTGTCAGATCAAGCATTAACGGTGAGTGACGAAAGACGCTGGGTTCCAGCGTTCGCTGGAACGACTCGGATTTTGAATTAATAGGGACGCCCAATAATCAAGCAATATCCATGAACCATAATCAACAAGGAAAAATCATGAACCCCAATCTGAAAAATGGCGCCGCCCTCGTGGGCCGCTTGCTGCTGGCACTGCTATTCGTGCTCTCCGGTTTTCAAAAAATCACCGGTTACAGCGGCACCGCCAGTTATATGGCGAGCGCCGGCCTGCCCATGATCGGCCTGCTGCTGCCGTTGACGATCTTGATCGAATTCGGCGGTGGTCTGCTGCTCGTGATCGGCTGGCAGACTCGCTGGGTGGCGCTGGTCATGTTCCTGTTCCTGATCCCGGTTACCCTGACCTTCCATAACGTGGCGGCCGATCCGACCCAGATGGTCATGCTGCTGAAGAACGCGGCCATCATGGGCGGCATGTTGCAGCTGTTCGCGTTCGGCGCCGGCGCCTGGAGTGTGGACGGGCGTCGTCCTTCTTGATGTGTCAGGGGCGGCCACCGCCCCGGACCGTTTCCCCAGCAATTCCAGAAATCCGTCCGGTCGTCCTCATTCGTGAGCGACCGGCGTTACCCCCGCAAGTCCCCAATTTGATGAAAAAGGAAAAACCATGAGTAAAGTTGCCATCGTCTACCATTCCGGCTACGGCCACACCAAAAAGCAGGCCGAGGCTGTCCTCGCCGGCGCCGCGTCGGTCACGACCGCCGCGCTGATCGCGATCGACGCTGACGGTAATCTGAGCGAAAGCGAATGGGACGTGCTGAAGGCCGCCGACGCCATCGTATTCGGTTCGCCGACCTACATGGGTTCGGTGTCGTGGCAGTTCAAGAAATTCGCCGACGCGTCGTCCAAACAATGGTTTTCACAGGTCTGGAAAGACAAGATCGCGGCCGGCTTCACCAATTCCGCGACCATGAACGGCGACAAGCTGTCGACGCTGCACTACATGTTCACGCTGTCGATGCAGCACAGCATGATCTGGGTCGGTACCGGCATGATGCCGTCCAACAGCAAGGCTGCCGAGCGCAACGACCTCAACTACGTCGGTTCGTTCGCCGGCGCGATGGCGCAAAGCCCGTCCGATTCATCGCCGGAAGAAGGCCCGCTGCCAGGCGATCTGGAAACCGCAAGGCAGTTCGGCAAGCGGGTCGCCGAGACGGCCGGTAAGTTACATAAATAAGTGCACAAATAAGTGGTGAAAATGCGGTCGTAAAGGCCGTGGCAGCGTTACCCGAAAAAAAGCCCGCCGGCAATGCCAGGTGGGCTTTTTTGCATCGATAAGAAATTATGAAGGGAGTATGCTTAATACATGGCCTGAGGCCCATGTATCCATTGCGGAAAAAATAATACTGATGCCAGTATTTGTTTTACTGAAATCCTGCCGACAGCACACCCGGACCCATGTCAGCGGGCATTCAAGCAGCCGCTGGTGCGCAATGCGGGCAGGATAGGCCGGCCACATAGTCCGGCGACAACTGCTCGCGTGGCGTGACCACGGCATCGCACGCCACGCAGTGTGCGCTCAGGGTCGGCTCCAGCTTCGGATTGAGCGCGGTCCGATGGTCGAACACGAAACAGTCGCCGTCGTAATGCGCGCCGCCGACTTCCTCGAAATATTTCAAGATCCCGCCATCGAGCTGATACACGCTGTCGTAACCGACGTTTTTCATGTGGATCGCCGCCTTTTCGCAGCGGATGCCGCCGGTGCAGAAGGTCACCAGCGTCTTGCCTGCCAGTTCCTCCTTGCGCGCCGCGACCACGGCCGGGAAATCGCTGAATTTGTCGATCCGGTAATCGATCGTGTTGCGGAAAGTGCCGACGTCGACCTCGAACGCATTGCGCGTATCGAGCATCGCGACCGGTTTGCCGGCATCGTCATGGCCCTGATCCAGCCAGCGCTTGAGCGTTGGCGCATCGACCGCCGGCGCCCGGCCCAGCTCGGGTTTGATCAGCGGCATCTTCATCGTGATGATCTCGCGCTTGAGCTTGACCAGCATGTGCTTGAACGGCTGCTCGGCGGAGAGACTTTCCTTGACCTCGATATCGGCAAAGCGCTGATCGTCCCGCAGCCAGGCCAGGAATCGGTCGATCTGCGGGCGCGCGCCTGCCAGAAACAGGTTGATCCCTTCCGGGCTGAGCAGAATCGTCCCTTTTAAGCCCAGTTCGTTGCACAAAGCGAGAAATTGCGGGCGCTTTTCGACGCTATCGTCGACGCTGACGAACTTGTAGGCGGCGATGTTGACAAATGGCGCGGCGCCGGGGTCGTGCTGCAGTGCGGTGGTGGTGCCAGTGGCTTGCATGATGCGATTTCAATAAGATGGGACAGGTAAAGGGGCAGTGCGCATTATAAACTTGTCCGCCACCGCGTTCCGATGGTCCAGCGCAACGGGTCGAACGGGTAAAATAGCGCGATGAGCTCTCCGCAATTTACCCACCTCCGCCTGCATTCCGAATATTCGATCGTCGATGGCCTGGTGCGCCTCGATGAAGTGGTCAAAGTTGCCTTTGAAGACGGTCAGGCAGCGCTTGCCATCACCGATCTGGCTAACCTGTTCGGCATGGTCAAGTTTTACAAAGCCGCCCGTGGCAAGGGCATCAAGCCGATCATCGGCTGCGATGTCTGGATCAGCAACGACGACAACCGCGACAAGCCGTCGCGTCTGTTGCTGCTGGTCAAGAACCGCACCGGCTATTTGCAGTTGTGCGAATTGCTGTCGCGCGCCTGGCTCGACAACCAGCATCGCGGCCGCGCCGAAATCCGCGCCGAATGGTTGCAGGGGCTGCTGGACCTGCAACAGCAGGGCCAGGAAGCCGGCCTGATCGCCTTGTCCGGCGCCCAGTCCGGCGACGTCGGCATCGCGATCGACAACGGCAACCTGGCCGCGGCGCAGCGTTGCGCCGAACGCTGGGCGCAGATTTTCCCGGGCCATTTTTACCTCGAGATCCAGCGCGCCGGCCAACCGAACATGGAGCCGCATCTGCGGCAGGCGGTCGCGCTGGCTGCCAAGCTGGGCCTGCCGGTGGTGGCCACTCATCCGGTGCAATTCGTGTCGAAGGACGAATTCACCGCGCACGAGGCCCGCACCTGTATCGCCGAAGGCGAGATGCTGGCCAATACGCGCCGCGTGCGCCGCTTCAACGAGCAGCAATGCTTCAAGACCCAGGCTGAAATGGTCGCGCTGTTCGCCGATCTGCCGGCCGCGGTCCAGAACACGCTGGAGATCGCCAAACGCTGCAACCTGACGCTGGAGCTGGGCAAGCCCAAGCTGCCGGACTTCCCGACACCGGACGGTGTGACCATCGACGAATTCCTGGTGCTGGAAGCCCAGCAGGGTCTGGAACAGCGGCTGCTGCAGCTGTATCCCGACGAGGCCAGGCGCGCCGCAGAGCGCCCGCGCTACGAGGCGCGCCTGAAGTTCGAGACCGACACCATCATCAAGATGGGCTTTCCCGGCTACTTCCTGATCGTGGCCGAATTCATCCGCTGGGCCAAGGAAAACGGCGTGCCGGTGGGACCCGGCCGCGGCTCCGGCGCCGGTTCGCTGGTCGCGTATTCGCTGCTGATTACCGACCTCGATCCGCTCGAGTACAACCTGCTGTTCGAGCGCTTCCTGAATCCGGAACGGGTCTCGATGCCCGACTTCGACATCGACTTTTGCCAGGAAGGGCGCGACCGCGTGATCCAGCACGTCAAGGATCTGTATGGCAAGGAGGCGGTGTCGCAGATCGCCACCTTCGGCACCATGGCGGCCAAGGGCGCGATCCGCGACGTCGGCCGCGTGCTCGATTTCGGTTACAACTTCTGCGACGGCATTTCCAAGCTGATCCCGTTCAAGCCGGGCAAGCACGTGACGATTGCCGACGCCATCAATGAAGAACCGGCGCTGGCCGAGCGGCTGGAAAACGAGGAAGAGGTCAAGCAGCTGCTGAACCTGGCGCAGCAGGTCGAAGGCATCGCGCGCAACATCGGCATGCATGCCGGCGGCGTGCTGATCGCGCCCGGCAAGCTGACCGATTTCTGTCCGCTGTACACCCAGGGCGGCGATTCCGGCGTGGTGTCGCAGTACGACAAGGACGACGTCGAGGCGGTCGGTCTGGTCAAGTTCGACTTTCTGGGGTTGACCACGCTGACGATTCTCGACCGCGCGGTACGCTATATCAAGCAACTCGATCCGGCGCTGGCCGAGTTCGATCTGGCCAAGCTGCCGCTGAACGACCGGCCCTCGTACGAGCTGCTGACCAAGGCCAAGACGGTCGCGGTATTCCAGCTGGAAAGCCGCGGCATGCAAGGCATGCTGAAAGATGCGCGGCCCGACCGTTTCGAGGACATCATCGCGCTGGTCGCGCTGTACCGGCCGGGACCGATGGACCTGATCCCCGATTTCTGCAAGCGCAAGCACGGCGAGCGTTTCGAATATCCCGATCCGCGCACCGAAGGCATCCTGTCCGAAACCTACGGCATCATGGTGTATCAGGAGCAGGTGATGCAGATGGCGCAGGTGGTCGGCGGTTACTCGCTCGGCGGCGCCGACTTGCTGCGACGCGCGATGGGCAAGAAGAAAGCGGAAGAGATGGCCGAGCACCGCCAGATTTTCCGTGACGGCGCGGCCAAGGATGGCTTGTCGGAAGCCAAGGCCGACGAGATCTTCGACTTGATGGAAAAGTTCGCCGGCTACGGCTTCAACAAGTCGCACGCCGCCGCCTACGCCTTGCTGTCGTATCACACCGCGTTCCTGAAGGCGCATCACCCGGCCGCGTTCATGGCAGCCAACTTGTCGCTGGCGATGGACGACACCGACAAGATCAAGATCCTGGTCGAAGATGCGCTCGATGTCTGCGGCCTGACGCTGCTGCCGCCCGATATCAACCAGTCCGATTACCGCTTCATCCCGGTCGGCGAGCCGCCCAGCGTCAGCAAGAAAAAGGTCACACAGATTCGCTACGGCCTCGGCGCCGTCAAGGGTTCGGGCCAGAGCGCGATCGAGGCCATCGTCGCGGCGCGCAAGGACGGACCGTTCATCAGCCTGTTCGACTTCTGCAAGCGGGTCGACAAGCGCCAGATCAATCGCCGCACCATCGATTCGCTGATCAAGGCCGGCGCCTTCGATTGCCTCGGCGTCGATCGCGCGATCCTGCTGGCCTCGGTCGGCTTTGCGATGGACGTGGCGGAGCAGGCCGAAGCATCGAGCAACCAGGTCAGCCTGTTCGGCGGCGACGACAGCGACATGGTGCCGCCGCCGGAATACCTGAAGGTCGCGCCCTGGACCGATAAGCAAAAGCTGACCGAAGAAAAATCGGCGCTCGGCTTCTACCTGTCCGGCCATCTGTTCAATGCCTACGCAGTCGAGGCGCGCAAGTTCGCCCGCACCCGGCTGGCCGACCTGGCGCCGTCACGCGAGCCGAAATGGATCGCCGGCGTGATTTCCGGCCTGCGCACCCAGATGACCCAGCGCGGCAAGATGATCATCGTCACGCTCGACGACGGCAGCGCGACGGTCGACGTGACGATTTATAACGAAATCTACGACGCCAACAAGCGCCTGTTCAAGGAAGACGAATTCCTGGCGGTGCTGGGCAAGGTGTCGGAAGACCGGTTCTCTGGCGGCCTGCGGATCGCCGCCGACAAGGTGATGGACATCGGCGCGGCGCGCATCAATTTCATGAAAGCCTTGCGCCTGACGATCGACGCCTCGGTCGGCCATGACACGCTGGCACAGGTGCTGCGGCCATTCCAGCTGCAGCAGGGTTGCCCGGTCGTGATTCAATACAAGAATGCGAGCGCCAGCACCGAACTGCTGCTGAGCGACAACTGGCGCGTCAATCCGGACGACGCGTTGCAGCAGCAACTGGTGGAGTGGTTGAAAGCGGATAACATTTCACTCGACTATGCATGATCGGTCGGGTCGGATTCGCAGCAATGCATCCGACCCGACCGAAATCGTACTGATCGCAATGATTGCCACCTGAAGGAGTGTTCACCATGTCAAACGCCCCCGCGATTTCCTGCTTCCCGGTGCCCGAGCTGGCCGACCTGCCCGACGATATCCGCCAGGTCATCCTCGCCGTCCAGGAAAAATCCGGCTTCGTGCCGAACGTGTTCCTGACCCTGGCGCATCGGCCCGCCGAGTTCCGCGCCTTCTTCGCCTATCACGATGCGCTGATGATCAAGGACACTGGCAGCCTGACCAAGGCCGACCGCGAAATGATCGTGACCGCCACCAGCGCCAAGAACGGCTGCCTGTACTGCGTGGTCGCTCACGGCGCGCTGCTGCGGATTTATTCGAAGCAGCCACTGGTGGCCGATCAGGTCGCGGTCAACCACCTGAAGGCCGATATCACGCCGCGCCAGAAGGCCATGCTCGACTTTGCGATCAAGGTCTGCCTGCAGTCGGACCAGGTCGGCGACGAGGACTACGCCGTCCTCAACGGCTACGGCTTCGACCACGAGGACATCTGGGACATCGCCGCGATCACCGCCTTCTTCGGCTTGTCGAACCGTATCGCGAACGTGATTTCGATGCGGCCGAACGATGAATTTTTCCTGATGGGACGGGTGCCGCGGGTAAAGCCGGCGCAGAACTAAGGGGTGGCTCGCCGGCATTGCGAAGGACGGGAGAATCTATGGATGATGTGCTGATCAACAAGGCCGCCATCATAGAGCGCTGCGTGGCGCGTGCGCGGCAGGAGTACGTGGCCGCCGGCGCAGCATTTGGCACCGATTTTACCCGGCAGGATGCAGCCGTTCTGAACATCCAGTGCGCCTGCGAAGCCGCTCTCGATATGGGCCAGCACCTGATCCGCCGCGATAAGCTGGGTGTGCCTCAAAGCGCGCGCGATGTGTTTGCATTGCTGGCACAAGCCGGTTGGATCGATGGGACATTGGCCGAAGCGCTCAAGCACATGGTGGGCTTTCGCAATATCGCCGTGCATGATGATTAGACCCTGTTGTTGCCGATTACGGTCAAGGTAACCACCCTGCATCTGGGCGAGTTCTTGCAATACAGCGCAGCGACCCTAAATTTCTTATTTATGGGACTTACGCGAAATGCGTAATTTCGTAGGATGGCTGCAACCCATTATTGAGCGCCAAGGGAGAACGATGGGTTGCACCCATCCTACTTTTTTCTGGTTTGCGTAAGTCTAGACTTATTTAAGGAAGGCGAAGGGTCCCGGCTTCGCCGAGTTCCACCGCTGCGGTCAAACATTGATGCTGTATTTTTAGTTCCCGGCGCGCCCGGGTGCCGCACATCAAGCCTTGAAATTCCATGTCGAGACGCTGGCCGCGACATCCTGCTGACATTTTCCGACATCCCGGCCGAGCACTGCCCGCACCCGATCGAGTCGACTTTCGCGACGGTACGGCACAGCACTACTCGCACGCGCAACTGCGTGTCTCGCCCGACCTTGCTCGCACGCGCTCGTGGCGCATGACTTCACCTTCTGCCATTGGCCAGATCTTTCCCCTCGTTTATTCGAAACAACAGTTACCACGGTCAACATTGCGTTTTCGCAATAATCTGCAAGATTTCCAATCAATGTTCAGTATAATGCCGCTGGCCGCTTGCAAAAATTCCGCATGGAAACAATTGCAGTTGGCAGGAATTAAAGAATCTCCTCAATGAAATCATTGCAATTAATCAAGATGAGAAGCCTGGTTAGTCAGCGATCGCATGAAGATCTGCATGAACATTGGAGCTGCTGGGTTGAGTTCCCTCCCCCTCGCAGGGGGAGGGTTAGGGTGGGGGTCGTACGGTTAAATCTGGTCAGCAGTATTTGTACGCGCTACCCCATCCCAACCTTCCCCCTGCAAGGGGGAAGGGGCTAAAAGCCTTAGCCAGCAACGATCCCTCATGCAATCGCCCTGCTGGTTAGTTGAATCATTACGAATGCTTGCGTCTTTAATTAATGTCTCGAATGTTTTCATGCCAAGGCGCGGTATGCAGCGTTATACGAAATTAGCGAATGACGTTAAGCAATTAAGTCTTGTCGGAAATAATGTGTAGCATCCGGTTCAAATTTGTCTTTCCTAAGTAAAAAATTACTCGTCTTGCATTTGGTAGATTTGTATATCAACTATGCAATTGCCAATTTTTAATATTAGAGATTTTTTTCGTCACAATATTTTAATGACCTCTATTGCTGCGATCGTAAAGGGAAGCAATGCATCGCGTCATCAATAGCACTAGCCGCGTCTTGTTGCTACAAGGGCCTATGGGCTCATTTTTCTCGCGATTTGCTGCCTTTATCAAGGCGCATCGCGTATCCGTGTGGAAGGTCAATTTCAACGGTGGCGACTGGCTTTTCTCGCTCGGCCAGAATACCCTTAACTACCGCGGAACCTTGGAAGCGTGGCCGGCATATCTTCTGCAAGTCATTCAAGAGAAACGCATCGATCGAATATTCCTATTCGGCGATTGCCGCTCGTACCATTGGGAAGCCATCAAAATCGCTCGCGCCGCCGGTATTCGTGTTTTTGTCTTCGAAGAAGGTTACGTTCGACCGTATTACATCACCTTGGAAGAGAACGGCGTGAATGGCTTTTCTTCCTTGCCGCGCGATCCTCTCTTTTACCTGAATGAGCAAGCGACCGCCCTGGTGCCTAAGCCGAAACCGGAAAGCCTCAGTTTCAAGCGCATGGCATGGACTGCAATGGCCTACTATCTTGCTGGCGCGTTATTGCGTCCTTATTTCTGGAACTACAATCATCACAAGAGCTTCTCTATGGTGCACAAGGGCTTCAGCTGGTGTCGCTCCGGCGTGCGAAAGTTGCTGTACAGCAGGAAGGATCATGCATTCACTCAACGTCTCGCCAGTGATTTGTCGAAACATTATTTTCTTGCGGTTTTGCAAGTACACAATGATGCGCAAGTTGCGTTTCACAGTCACTACGAAGACGTTCGGGATTTTATCCGCGAAGTCATTGAATCGTTTGCGACGCATGCGCCAGCGGAGTCGCTCCTTGTTCTCAAGCATCACCCGATGGATCGCGGGGCCAGGCATTACGGTCGGTTGATCGACAGTCTTTGCGCTCGCTACAACATCGCCGACCGAATCGCCTATGTGCACCAGATTCATTTGCCAACCGCGCTCGATCATGCGCGCGGTGTGGTCGCGATAAATAGTACGGTCGGTCTTTCAGCGTTACTGCACAAGGCGCCGGTCAAGGTAATGGGCGATGCGATCTATGACATGGCTGGACTCACCTGTCAGGCGTCGCTGGAAAAATTCTGGGTCGCGCCGGGTAAAGTATCCAAGCCGTTATTTGACGCATTTCACCGCCACGTGATCGCTACCACGCAGATCAACGGCAGCTTTCACGGGTTGGAGCCATTTTCAGTTGCCAGCCCGCTTTTCCCCCTCCCGGCAAAAAGTTTCTTCAAGAACGATGCAATAGACGTGTCGATGCCTGGCAGTTCCGTAAAGCCGGGTATTCGGGACCAGTACCCGGTTGGACATTTGCGGGATCTGGTACCAGATTCGCACGTCGCTAAACGTGCATAGCGCGATACTCGATGCCGCGTGCAGCAAGATTTTTTGTGGCCAATTAGACCGGGCAAACACAGGGAAAAGTATTTTTTCAGAAACAAAATCGATGTTACCATTCGCCAATAGTTGTCACCAATTACCACCAAATCTTGTAGCAGCATTTCACATATAGGTATTCTAAAATGTTCAAAAAGAAAAACTCCATTCTTTGGTTGGCCATGACCGCGGCCCTCACGGCATGCGGCGGTGGCGGTAGCTCTAGTCCTAGCCCTGCAACTACCTCCACCGCTACCACTACCCAAGCGACGCCAAGCTCTGGCAAGGCAGTCGACGGCTACCTCGTCGGCTCGACCGTGTTCTGCGATGTCAACAAGAATGGCGTTTTCGACGCAGCTACAGAAACTACGACCACCACTCTCGCAGGCGGCGCGTTCACGTTCGCGGCCGGTTGCAGCGGCACGGTTGTGGTTACCGGTGGTACTGATGCCACGACAAATTACGCTTTCAAGGGCACCTTGAAAGCTCCGGCAGGAAGTGCGGTAGCGACTCCATTAACGTCCCTGACTGCCGACACCGGCATGACTGCTGCGCAACTGGCCACCGCGCTGGGATTGCCAGCAGGAACCGACGTAACCAAGCTTGATCCGGCAGACGGTAGTCATCAGAATTTGTTGAGAACCACTCTCGCTGTGCAGCAAATCGTCCAACAGTTGGCAAATACGCTTGGTACGCTTGCCGCGAGCTCTGATACCTCCGGTATTTATACCAAAGTAGCCAATGCGGTTGCCGCGACACTGCTGGCTAACCCTAGCCTGCCTATGTTCGGCGCAGACGGTTCAGTGAACCTTACCGTGTTGACCGCAGCGGCCAAAGGCGCGGTTGCGTCAATGGCGGCCGATTCCAAATTCAATGTGTTCACGATCAGCGATGCGAATCTGGCAGCTATGGCTGCGCAAATTGGTGCGCAAGCCCAGCAGTTCCTGAATGCTTCCGACGCTGACCTCGCTAATTTGGCCTCGAAGCTTCAAAACCCGGCGGCTGCGCCAATTGATACTACGGCAACGACTGCCTATCTGGCGCTGCAGAGCGACTCGGTCCGTATCAACGGAAATCAAATTTCCTATGCATCCTTGACGGCTGGTGCGTCGATCAGCACACCTACTACGTTCGGACTTGATTTCAGCATCACTGGCGCACCTGCGATCGATACCGTAGCCAATCTGGCTTTGGAATTGGTGGAAGTGGGCGGTCAATCCCGTGTGCTGCAACTGATGATCGACAAGGTCAATATCAAGAACGTCAACGGTCAGCTGTCGATTGTTCCTGACGCCACCGCGAAGGTCTACGTGTACGGCCACACGGGTAGCGGTAATGACATCAATCTGACCTTGAATGATTTGACCTTCAAGCCGATTACCGTCACCAACAATTCCCTGACCTTGAACTACAAGTCGTTGGTCAATAAGGTTCTCGCCAGTGTCGACAACACTACCCAAACCACGGCGCAAAAATTCACCAGCATTACCGGTGAATTCAAGATCAAGGTGGCGATTGATGGTTTGAGAGTCCGGAATCTCGACGGTGCTGCAGCGCTGCCGTCTACCGCGATCACAGTGACCGGCAGCAGCCCGGTCCAGTCGGTAAATGGTGTGGGCGTTTCAGGCACCTTGACGATTCAGTGATCGTAGCAAACTAACATTGTTGCATCAGATAGAGAGCGGCGCTGTTGGCCGCTCTCTTTTCAATAATAGTCAGTGAATTGTCACCTTCGCTACTCGCTCATGTCTGAGTCGGACCGGAATTTTCAATGAATACGTCATACTGCGTCATTGGTGCTGCACTCGCAAGTGCGCTTGCTTGCTCATCCGTGGGAGCCGCTCCGCTGGACGCTCTTCTCACGGCGAACCAGAACAACATGCCGGGGAAGGGTGAAGTTGAAGTCAGTTATGACCTGATCAACAACTCGCTCGACTTCCTGAATCTCCGAGAAAAGAACGGGTCGACCACCAATGTGGGTGATTACAAAGGCGGTCACGTGCGTGGCGGCGTTGCAATCACCCCGCGACTTTGGGTGGACGGCGCATTGTGGCAGAGGCAAATCGACTATCGCAGCTTCCTGGCAAAACTCAATACGTGGCAACTGGCTGGTCAGTACAAGGTGATTGAGGGCGCGGGATACGTGCCGAGCGTCGCGGTTCGTCTGGGTGCCTGGGGTAACTCTGCGGACTCGCTGACAAAATTCACCAATACGACCGTGGTCGGAACCAAATTCACATCGGCGACAGTAACGGAACCGAAAGACACTCAATATCAGCTTGATTTGATTGGTACCTGGCCCCTGTCGCAGCAGACCGAGGTGTCGATCTTTGCGGGTGCGGGTGCAAGCAGGATCACATTTGACTCGATCAGCGCTACCTCGAGAACCGCGAACGGCTGCGAATACAACGTCGCTTTCAGCCAGGATGGCTCGGTGGCTACACTCGCGCAGCCTTGTAGCGCTAAAGTAGTTATCACCAGGTTTACGCAGCCGGCTAGCGCTACTGTCGATGTCTACAAAGAGGCTAGGTACACTGCTTCTTATTATCAGGCAGGCTTTATGGCGGCTTGGCACAGTCAGGATTGGCGTATTCGGGCAGGCTATCAGTATCAGACGATCAATCGTAGTGAAGTCGACGACATTATCGTCAGCCGGGGCAACACTCCGTATAAGCATAATCATGTGTTGATCGGCGATGTCAGCTACCACGCGTTCAAGAATACGATCGTGTTTCTGCGGGGTCAGTACATGGCAAATCAGTTCAACGGTGAAGTGCCATTGGCTTACAACAGTTTGACGGCGGATCGGTTCAATCAGCGGTATGGACTAGTGAGTACGGGGCTAATTTTTACGTTTTAAGGGTATCTCTATTGATTGGGTTGTCGTTCCAGCCCTTCGGCGGGCTCAGGCCTGAGCTCGCCGAAGGGCTGGAACGACTCGGATTTTGAATTAAGACAACAAGAGGCGTTGCACTCGGTTTTTGAGGCTGCCGTATCTCAATTAATTGGGTTGTCGTCCCAGCGAACGCTGGGACCCAGTCGCGTATGTTGCGCAAAGATGCATATTGCCCCTCGTCTAGCCTTAAAACAGCGTGTTTCCTGTCATATCAAGCACTAACGGTGCATGACGAACGACCCTGGATTCCATCGTGGCCGCAGCCAGCTTGTCCTGAGCCCGCCGAAGGGCTGGAACGACTCAGATTTTGAATTTAAGGTATCTCTATTAATTGGTTTGTCGTCCCAGCGAACGCTGGGACCCGTGCGAGGGGTCCTCGCACCGTATGTTGCGCAACGATGCATCTTGCCCCTCGTTTAGCCTCAAAACGGCATGTTTCCTGTCATATCAAGCACTAACCGTGAGTGACGCACGACGCTGGATTCCAGCGCGGCCATAGGCCAGCTTGTCCTGAGCCAGCCGAAGGGGCTGGAACGACTCGGATTTTGAATTAACAGAGGCACACTTTAGTCCCGCGACACCCAAGCGCGCGCCAAGATCGCCAGCTTGCGCCACTGCCGCCTGACAATCCCCACCCGCAGCTTCTCGAGTCCGCCGTTGGCCTCCAGCGCATTCCGGGTTTCCACAATGCGATGCAATACCGCTTCGCAGGTGGTGTAACCCTTCAAGTCCCAGTCCCAATAGATAGGGTAGCGCAGCAACGTACCCGCCACCAACTCGTCCAGCGTCAAACGCCGCCGGCGGCGCGCAAAGACAGCCCCCTCTTTCAAGACATCTTCGGTCAGCCCCCAACCAGTATAAAACGGCTGGCCGTACACCACCACCCGCTTGCCGCGCAGCAGGGCATCGAAACCCGTAAGCGAGGTCATGGTATGCACCACGTCGCACGCCTCGATGCAGCTCACCACCGAAAGCCGCGTCTCTATGTGGTCGGCAAACTCCCGCGCATGGGCCAGGACCAACTTTCCGGCACGGTTGCCCGACATGACATCCGGGTGCGGCTTGTAGACGATAAAGGCATTTGGATGCGCCCGGCGCGCGGCCTGCAGCAGGGCCAGGTTGGTCTTGACGTCTGTGCAGCCGTAGCGGATCGAGGCATCGTCCTCCACTTGGCCGGGCACCAGCACCACTTCTTTGGCACCGGTTGGCCACACAACCTTCTCGCGCGGCTCCAGGTTGTATTTTGTAATGCCGTGCTCAACGATGAATGCACGCACATGGCGGGCGCGATCGAGCTCTTCTTCAGAAAACTGCGCAGTGTCGAGAATGTGCTCCAGATCAGACGGTTGGGTGGGGTCAAAATAAATGCCACGTTGGTCCAGCACCAGCGACAAGGGACGAATCAAATCCGAACCCAGTCCCACCGAACGGACAAAACCATCTTCCATGCGCAGCGCACGCGCTGAACTCTCCCCGGCCAATGCGAGCAACCCCGCCGGAGCCTGCCGCCCCCAGTAGACCAGACAGTCGCCAGACTTTGGCCCCAAGGCTGCTGCCGCCTTGACGTTGGGCACAAACACCACCTGTTTCTGATCCAGCGACAACAGCGGCTTGATATTGGCCGCCTTCCAGCGCCGAAAACCCACGCAGATCATCCGGTCCGGATACCGGGCTGCCATATCACGCTGCCGCTCCAGCCAATCGATCACGTCAAAAATCGTTCCGCGCTGATGCGTCACCGGATTCAGGTAGCGGGAGTAATGAAAATAGGATGCAGCAAACAGCTCATACATCGAGCGCTGACGAGTACGACGTACACAGGTTTGCCGATCATCCGTCTCCCCCCAGCCCGCATACCAGGGCATACCGAACACCGTCACCGGCTTGCCGGCCACCAAGGCCTCAAAGCCCATGGTGGAAGTTACCACATAGACCCGGTTCATCTGCTCGATCAAACTCAGCGGGTTGATCGCCTGGCGCAGCACCACGGTGCGCACACCGTCCACCAAACCGTCCTGCACATCGGTCAGGTAACCGCCCTTGCGACCAGAAGTCACCTCCGGATGCGTCTTGACGTAAATAGTGGCCTGCGGGTTTTCTGCGCGGGCAGCAGCCAGCATCGCGGCAAAGGTCTCCGCACCGGCACCGCCCAGTGTCACGCTCATGTCGCCAACGGTCTGATCGATCACCAGCACGCGCTGCACATCACCTGAGCGCAGAACGCTGGCATCCAGTAAAGGCGCGTGGTTGTACTTGCTCAACCGGCGCCCAAGCACCAGCGCCTTGGCCCGCGCCACGTCGGCAGCAATGCCATCCAGCAGATCGACAGGTGAAGCCAGCAAAGATTCCAGCGCCGAAGGCCGGGTGCTGTCGTAGTAAACGCCCTGACCATCCACCACCAGCGACAGCGGCGGGAAATGCTCGCCGGTGCCCAACGAACGCAGAAATCCGTCTTCCAGGCAAACAAACGACAATTGACGGCGGTTTGCAAATGCACGGGATCTTTTCGTACTCTGACGTTGTCCCCAGCCTGCTATTGCATCAATGCCGGATAAAGCGGCGTTCGTCAGCCCGCCAAGCCGGTGTACTTCCGTGCCAAGAAATGACGGCAAATGCGGAATACGCCAAATGCCGGGTGAAAAAATTCCGATCACTGGGCTAATTGCCTTTGTTGGAGATAGTCAGAGAATGCACTTCCCACCTCGAAGTGCTTAATACCATAACTTACCGTGGCTTTAAGATAACCTAACTTCGATCCGCAGTCGTACCGAGTCCCAACAAATGGATGCGCCAGAACAACTTCTTCCTTGAGTAGACTAGCAATGCCGTCGGTTAGCTGAATTTCTCCTCCGGCACCTGGCCGGACATCACGCAACTTGTCAAAGATCCGCGGTGTAAGGATATAGCGGCCAACAACCGCCAGATTCGATGGTGCGATATCCGGATGGGGCTTTTCAACGACGTTAAATATCTGTTGATAGGCATCGTGCAACTGATTGACCTCAACAATGCCGTATGAGCCCGTTTGCTCGGGTGCCACGGTTTCCACGCCCAGCACCGAACTGCCGGTCTGTTCATAGATACGAACCATCTGTGCCATCGCACCCGGTTCGCCGTCAATCAGATCGTCGGCCAGGATCACGGCGAAAGGCGCATCACCCACTGCCGGCTGAGCGCAAAGCACCGCATGACCGAGGCCAAGCGCCCTGGCCTGGCGGATATACATGCATGAAACATGCGGTGGCAGGATGTCTCGGGCCAACTCCAGCAGTTTGTGCTTGTTATTGAGCTCCAGTTCGGTTTCAAGCTCATAGGCCACATCGAAATGATCTTCGATACTGCGCTTGTTACGGCCGGTGACGAAAACAAGTTCGGTAATGCCGGCTGCGATTGCCTCCTCAACGGCGTATTGAATTAAAGGTTTGTCGACGACCGGCAGCATTTCCTTTGGACTGGCCTTGGTGGCAGGAAGGAAACGGGAGCCGAAACCGGCAACGGGAAAAACTGCTTTGGTAATTTTCTTCATTTCTTTCCTGGCTTGTCAGTCGTTAAGAGCCATATCTGATTAATCATTTATAGAACTACCGCAAAATGCATCAGAAGTAGGGTGCGCCGTGCGCACCGATGCGATCATCATCATGTCGCCGACGATGGATTGCTCGCAATGATCACTATCGTCATTGAAATCTCCGCAACTCCCACGCCCAGGCATGAGCGACAATGGTATCGAGATCGGCATATTTGGGCGTCCAGCCCAGCTCGGCCCTGGCCTTGCGCGCATCCGCCGCGAGGCGTGGCGGGTCGCCGGCACGTCGATCCCCTTTCTCTACCGCGATGTGCCTCCCAGCCACGCGGCGGGCGGCATCAATTACTTCCCGCACAGAAAACCCGTTGCCATTGCCCAAATTATAGCGGGCGCTATCGCCCCCTTGCAGCAAGTGATCCAATGCATGCAAATGAGCACTGCACAAATCTTCGATATGGATGTAATCGCGAATACAGGTACCATCCGGAGTATCGTAATCCTCGCCGTAAATAGTGACATGTGGACGCCGGCCGGATGCCGCTTGCAGGATAAGCGGAATTAAATGGGTCTCAGGTTCATGGCACTCACCCAACTCACCATCTGCATCCGCCCCGGCAGCATTGAAGTAGCGCAAGCAAATGGACTTGAGACCATAAGCACGGTCGTAATCTTCCAATATCTGCTCCACCATCCACTTGCTGCGACCATAGGGATTAATCGGCTCCTTGGGATGAGCTTCATCAATGGGATCGTATTTCGGATTCCCGAAAATCGCCGCCGTGGAAGAAAAAATAAAATTCCGAACACCATGCGCTCGCATGCCATCCAGCAACACTTGCGTAGCGATTACATTGTTGCGGTAATACTTGGCCGGCTCCTGCACCGACTCCCCAACCTGGATAAAGCTGGCAAAGTGCATAACCGCCGCTGGGCTTACGCGTTCCAACACCTCATCGAGCAGGTTGGCGTCGCCTATATCTCCCACTACCAGTTCCGCACCCAGTACCGCTTCGCGCCGACCGCTACTCAGATCGTCCACAACGACCGGCACGTAGCCTGCAGCACGCAACATTTTGACCATGTGCGAGCCGATGTAACCTGCACCGCCAACCACTAGAATTTTTGGAAATTTTTCCATTATTTTATTTTTCCCCACATTTTTCTTCCACCAATATAAAAATATTTTTTACGTCGAATAATTAAGCGCTTCCGGCGAATTGGTAAGCCGAGAAAACTTGAACAAGTCATCATTCGGGATCTAGGATTTCGACGTATAGCGACTTAAGACCTTTTTTCGAACGAAATAAACTGAATTTTTCATGAACGGAATGAGACGATTGATGATGTCCATCATGTTGCAGATTGGGAGACTTGTTCAGGGCTACCCTCAAACTTAACCATGGTCGATGATCTACGTATAACTTCATCGAACAGACGGCGAGAATTTTCTCCATCATTGAAAGCGAAGAAGTCATCGATGCGTTGCCGGTAGTTCTGGCCGAGAGAGAATCTATTCTCTATGGCAGCAGAGAATTCACTTTCCAGTTGATCGATTGTCGTTGCCACAGGGCCGAAACCATCGGTACAGTAATCGTAGTAACCATTTCCGTAGGTATGGGATGAGAAAAACTCATCGAAGTCAAATTGAAAATACATTACAGACTGCCTCAGGTAGGCTACATCAAAGGCGATCGATGAGTAGTCCGTAACAAGAAGCGTGCAATCTACCAAGTAATTCTGAATACTCTCCTGTTCCAAATCAACGATTTTCACTGAGGGAGGGAGATTGAAATATTCGATATACTGTTTTACGTTAGGATGGGGTATGAAAACTATTTCATAGCCATGCGCTATAGCTTTATCAAGTAGCGCTTTGTTGGAAAGAAAAGCGTTCCAGTTCTTGAAATAGCTGGATGACTTGAAATTCGGGTTGGCCGTACGTTCTGAGGTCTTGCCGATAAGCGTCCCCGAAAGGCTGAGACGCCAGGTCGGCATAACGACGATGGTCTTGGGGGCTTTGCTCTTCCTAGCGAACAGAGCATCATAGCGAGGAAATCCCGTCAAAGAAACCTCTCGACGGCTATATTTGTAAAACCCGGAAATCATCGAATCAAATTCTCTTGGGGCGGCCGTAACGAGCAAATCAATTTGCCGTGAATTGAGCCATGCCGATTGATCGTCTTTGGTAACCCCATGCTGTAGAAAGCAGAATTTGTAGTTGATCAAGTCTCCAAAATGGCTTTTCGGTAGTACATTGACCACAAAAGGTGCAGCGTGAGAGGAAAATAGCCAACTGGCATTCATTAATAGCAGCTTGTGCTGAAGGCCACCAAAAGGAACCAGTTTGAAACCTTCGCTTTTTAGGCGTCGCCAGTCGTCAGTATTTTTGCGCAGAACAAAGTAGGATTTTTCGCCATTACTGGTATTATTCTTAACCCAACGATAGAAATGTTCGGCATTGTCATCCGCCTTGGAGTCCTTATCCAGAAAAACCCAAGCATCTTGATAGCGTTTCGTAGTCCATTCACAGGTAGTTAGTAAACGTAGCATGTAGGTATAAACGGATGGACGATGATTTACACTGACGCTGGCATTAAGCGCAGACATCACCTGCCCCGACAGAGTGTCTACTTTTACACCCTTGACGAATAAATTGCAGAGGTGACCATTCAGCTTAACTTCCAACTGGGTGAGACCAAAGGCCGATACCCATGCAATATGCTCAAACAAGAAATCGCGGTCGAAGGCATCATGTTTGATAGTTTTGCTGAATTCAGGCTCGATTGCCGATCCATTTCTGAAGAATTCTAGTTTTTCTTCAATTGTTGTAAACCATTTCAATTTGATCAGTCCGGATACTGAATCGATGCCATCCAGATGAACAGGCACCTGATTCGGGTGCACTCCCTTGTAGCGACTTTGAACGCCGTAGCGAATATTCCACTTGGCCAGAGCCTGGCGCCCCACATCAACAGTCTTGAAATCTACGTACGAATATAGGACACGTAAACTATCTTCCAGCTTAGCCTTAGTGTTGGAGGATAAATTCTCGAGGGAACGTCGCTTTAAAAGCAGCTCGTTGTGAAAATTTAGCACGGTGTAAGCGATTCTAATCTGTAGCCAGGGTGGTAGCGCAGTATTGCGATTACCAAAAAATTTCGATGTCTCAACGATACTGTTCAAATAACGATCCGACTTTAGGTTAACAGGATATCCTAGAGGGAATAGAGCGGTTGAAGCGGCAGCATTAGTCGCGACGGCAATATCCGATGCGACACATATTTTTCCATTGCCGTTGCTCGATAGATAATGATCTAGGAAAGCAAGCTCGGCGCACTCGTAATGGACGTTAGCGTTGGCGTGCCAAGATGTGGCACTACGACACAGGGATTGTTTAGGGAAGAAGGTGTTTTGAACAGTCAAAAAAGGAATATTTCTCTGCTGCTCGAGCCCAAGCTGATGGATGGTTCCAGGTTTGATATTCCCATTGGCCTTGGGCAAAGTGCCGCCGGTCAGAATAAGATCCGTCGAAACAGCAATATATTCAAACTGATTTGGTGATAGCCATGAACAGAGCGACGCGAAAAAGAGAGGAGTGTATTTGCTATGTAAGGTGGCATAGCCAATCCAATTTCCGCGACAACGAATCAGTCCTCTATCCAAGGCGGCACTCAGTTCATTGGACGGATATTCCAAACGTGAGATTTGGTTGGGAAACTCTTGCTCCAACCGTTCCAAGATCGGAATGGACGGATGAGAACTATTGATAATGAATATGATTTCGAGTCCGATCTGGCGCCCAGCGCCGCGCAGTAGCGCATTATCGATGAAATCCCGAAAATTTGATTCCCCACGCCCAACCGGAACCAGAAGCGATATAGTAGACGAGTTTCGGTAATTCCAATGATTACGTCTCGCTACATTATTCCTGATTTTATCAGTGATAAACAGTCGCGGCTTTGTTATTGCCTTGGTTAATTTTCTTATGAATGCCATTGGAATTGAAAATATAAATGTGTATGAATGGTTAAGAAAAAAAATTTCGGATAATCCTCAGTGATCGCCTGGTCGATCTCCAGATACGGCCACCTCGATCAAGAAAGTCAGGCCGAGCGTCAAGCAGCGCGAAGAATTCTGAGGAGTCTGTTTCATATAGGTAGCAGGTTTCGAAAAACATGTTTGCTAGCCAGAGTGGCGATTTATGAGAAAGGTTTTCTTGATTTCCATCCAACATGGCTCTCATTTTCTTATTAAACAAGTAAGAATTATCACTGCGCTTAGAGTAGTATTTTTCATCACGATTTTTTGCGTGGTGCAAATGCAATGCAAATTTTTTTTTCAGAATCCAGTTAAAACAAAGCGGCGACAACATGGCACGAAAACCTTCCGCTAGAAGCGGCGCCCTGTATGGTTTATCAACAAGCATTTCTTGCGAAAAAGAAATTACATTTTTCTTCAAAGCCAGACGAATCATAAAATCAAAATCTTCATAGCTGTGGCCGCTATAGGCTTCATTAAACCCCCCGATATCCGCAAAATCCGTCGACCACAACACCATCACAGAGGACGGACTTGCGAGATGTTGCGTTAGTTGTTTCTGGAAATTTAAATATGCCTCAATTAATTCTTTAGGTCTGTTTTCTCTTTGAATCTTGTTAGAGCCGTTATTGGTAAGGTATAGGCACGGCGCCATTGCAAAAGGCTCTTTCAATTCGTGAACAGAATTAAATAATTCAAAAAATAGATTGGTGTCGGGAAAAATATCTGCATCAAGCAACAGCAAAAAATTAGTTTTTATCTCGCCAAACCCATGATTTCGAAGAATTGCATTGTTGGACAGGCCATCATATAAATGACCAGATGCCAATATCGCATTGGTGCCCCACAGTAATTTCGCAGCAGATTTCAGCTTTTCATCCCAGCGAGTACACCTGTCATTGTGACTAACAACCACACGTATACCTGCATTCGTCAGAGTCGAAACAAGCTTATTAACTCGCTGAAAAAGCTGCTTAGGACGTCGCGCAAGGTCCAAGGGAATTAGAGCGGTCATATCGGCCATGGTATTTTCCTTATTCATCGAATCGCAGAATATTGGAACGCCAACTTGGCCGACTTTACTAATAACGAAGGGAAAATGCGCGCGAGATATTTCAGCATATCGAGCCACCTTGAAATCCGTGTTCTCATGAGAATGGATGGCAGTACACTCATTGTTCGAATGGCTTTGAAATAACGTTGCTGTAAGGGGCCTGAAGTGATGCAAGCTTATGGGCGATACGATCGGCAGCCGCAGAATCCACAGACGCTAGGTCGAGGCGATTCAAGGCGCTGCAGGCCTTCTGGGTGTTTCCCAGGTTGAGATATGCTTCGCTCAACAATTCGCCGATTTTTTGGGTATACCCCGATGCAGGGGTATCTTCAAGCAAATCAACACACTCGCGATATCGGCGAGCCTTGAATTGAATTTGGGCCATTTTCAGGCGAGCACGTCCTAATAATGGATGAACTGCTAACGCTCGCTGAAGAAAATATTCGCAGGCGCCAAGATCACCCTGCTTTTCTGAAATCAGGGCGGAAAAATACTGCGGCATGGACCAGGCCGGAATTTCGTTAGCTACCGTGATGATGGCATCGCTGTCCCCTAGGCAGACCGTCTTTTGTATAGCCAGGATTTCATTAAATTTCTTGATGGCAGTAGCGCGAACAACATCGATGGTCGTGCTCGTTTCAGCTTGGATCAGAAATGTTGTATCGCCATTCATGAAAAATGAATTTACAACTTTACTTAATCCAAACTGACCATCGATATACTTTGCGACAACATGGGTGCGATTAGTAATCAAATATACGCCAAGCAGGGGGTTAGCCGCTTTCAACTGGCAGGCGCAATAAAAATCGACAATATCATTATTCCCAGATAAGACAAGCACATCCTGCGGGACCTTAAAGGGTAGGGACGCGATATTCCCGGCCCCCTCCGGGATACTCTGGAGACTGGTCACGCTTCTTCCAAGGGGAATACACAATTCGGACTCGGGGCCAAGCGCCATGATGCGGTCTGCGCCAAGCAGCGAACCGTATTTCAGGGCGGCATAGGCACCCATGCTGGAGCCGAGGGTGAAGACGCGGCCAGAGAAAGTCTTTAACGAATCTATCTTTTCAACCAACCAATTAAGCAGCCCAGCTTCGTCTCCGAACTCAGGCGTGCCATTCAAATACCACCCGTTGGAAAAATCATTAACGAAAATCACATGGGCAGGCAGACTGGAAAGGATACTGTAAAAGGTAAACTTGCCTTTTGCGGTGTCGCGTGCGGAAAACGCAATACACACATCCTGACTACCAGGGCGGCGGTCAATAAAAGTGCTTTCCATGATTTTAACGCCTTGGTAACAATATTATAAATATTAATGCGTGAAATCCGGAAAATTCCACAGCCTGAATGTTTTGCGATCGCCTGTTCCCGATAAGACCCCTATGTAGGCAGAAGTTTGGTCCGAACGTGGCAATTGCCGAACCGAAATCCCTTCCGGCTCATAAAACTTCCCTTTACCATCGAACAAGGCGATGTTTCTGCCGATAGTGACGTTAATATTTTTTCTGACGACTTGACCATTCAATGTCATGACATAAATCTTTTTCGGCTGATCGATTTCCGAACGCCCGGCAAGTATGTAGACATATTTATCGTCACAAGCAATACCTTGAACCGGATTTCCGTCAGACAATAGAGCCTCGGGCAGGGGCCATTCTGCGACAAACTGATTCGAGTAGTCGCCAGGACCACCGCGCTTCAGCTGCTCGAGATTGAATATGCGAATATATTGTTCTCTGGGTGCGGTACGCCCCCTGACAACCAGCGTCTGATTTCCATAACATACTTTGGGCATGGTTACGTTTTTTGACATGAAACGCTGGTCGAAAAGAGTATAGCTCTCGACATCGGAAATTGATTGATTAGGCTTGTACATGAAGCGGATCGCTTCTCTGCCACCATCCTTGCCCCCTTTGGAACCCCACAGCCAAACAGGCCCGTTTGTACGATGCTCGATACTGATCCCCTGATGACCAAGAACGTGAAAAGGGAGTGTTGCATCTACTGTTTCCGATCCGCGAGCAGTAAGTCGGATACGTGTTACTAGAGAGGTTTCATCGTCACCATTCTTTCGCAGAGACTGGACAAAAACCCAGGAACCGCTATCGTCGAAAGCAAAATCCTGGGGAATTCCTTCAACGTCCACGACTATCGATTGTGTGTCAACATCCGCTTGACTGGAAGCTGCGGCAACAGAACAGGCGATAAAAAACAATAACAGTCGAGTCAGTCTTGCGAACGAGGAATCCACATTAGGTTTAAATGAATGAGTCATAGAGGCTTCCGATTAGGTTTAAATGAGAGAGTCATAGAGTCCTCCGGCATGTCAGCGCTATACAAACTTTGGCGGTGATGAGCCTAGAACAGCAAGTTTTAGCTGGATCACAGATTCAGTGTGGCGTCGAGATAGGCTAGGTCACAAGCCCAAAACCAACTTCGTACTCACCGCTATCTGGTAAATGATCTGGGTCATATCTTTCCAAATCTGCCTCGACTTCATTTCAATCTCCGGCAGCACCAAAATTTCATCCCCAGCGCGAACAGCGATGTCGCCATTGCCGAGGCTGCAAAATCCTTTTTCGCCGTCCGCTTCGGCAAAGCTGTCGGACGACGGGCAACAACGAGACTCGCGGCATCGGCGGTCTGAATATAGCCGTCTGGGCGGACGTAGTCATCCATGTTCCGCGCCTTGTCGAAAGCTATCGCTTTGGGAGAATAGTACTTCGCCGCTGCCCGCACCAAATCATCCTTGGTCGGCATATGCAGTATGTTGTCGCCGGCGAGTTCCAGCTCGCTGTTGGAGGTGGCGAATGTGGCCATCAGGGTTGTATTTATCCGCCGTGACTTGATGATGCCGTTGCAGACTGCGCAAGGCATAGCCAAGACCATTTTTTGTGCTCCGACTCATTGATGCAATACACATTTACTCTTTACCCACAGACGTTATGCAATAAGAGAGTACACACGAGGCAATTCCAGTGCCGCCATGAATAAATTTACCTGACGGCGCCGGCGGGCCATATCAGAGTCCGAAGACCACTTTTGCTGCCACTGCAATCTGGTACAGGATTTGTGTAATGCCACGTGTGATTTCGATATTTTTGCTGTCGATATTGGGCAATACCATGATCTCATCGCCTGCCCCGACGATCGTTGATGATTTTGCCGGTATCGATTCCCCGTTTTGTCGCATGACGATGATGCGGGCTTTATCCGGATCTTGCGAGTAACCGCCTACCTGCTTGATGTAGCCGTCAATATCATTGCCGGATTGCCAATTGACGGCGTTGGGGAAGAGAACTTCGCCATGGATCATGACGAGGGAAGTTTTTTCTGGAATCTGGATAATGTCCCCGTCTTCCAATAGCGTGCCTTCCAGATTTTTGGCATTCAGGATCACTTGGCCTTTTGGCTGGATGTTGCGTGCGCGTTCAATGAATTTGCCGATCAGTTCAGCCTCTTTGGTGCGCAGGCTGGCTTCTTCTGCCGTGGCCGAGCGAGCACCGAGCGTGGCTTCCTGGAGCTTGTCCAGCGACACGTTCAGCATTTCTTTTTGGCGTGTGGCGACTGATTTCCGATACAGCTGAAGTGCATCGATGCGCGACATGCTGTTGGCTTTAATCTGGGTCAGCACCTCTTTCATAGTCGCACCGTAGGGCAGGACGATGGCATGCTCGCCGGAGTGCGCTCCTTCAACCCGGACCTGGATCGTCCCGGCATAGCGATCGGTGGTCACGTTCAGGATGTCACCATCCTGCAGGACGGCATCTTGAGCCTGATTGATGGAGTAGTACTCGCTGCGGCGCTGACTGCCTTGCTGCCGGATGATGCTGACATGGGTGGCGCCGGGTTTGGCGTGGGCGACTTCCAGCGCGCGGGCCAAGGTGAGCGTCGGTTGGTCAAATTCAAAATCATAGGCATTGAATACGTCGCCAGTGACGCTAAAAGTATGTTTGCGCGGTGCGACCACGATGACATCGCCATCGGCGAACTGCACCAGTTGCATCGTCCCCTTGAGCAGGAAATCGTAGAGGTTGGCTTGCAGGCGGATTTGTGTACCGCGCTTTACCGTAATATCCACATAGCTGCCGCGCAGCGGATCAACGCCGCCAGCCTTGTCCAGATAGGACAGCAGGGAGTCTGATGCGACGCCGCCATAGAGCCCTGGTTGGCGGATGTAGCCGGTGACAAAGACTTTGACCGGTTGCGCGGCATCGAGTGCAGCATAGACATTGACGTTGTTGCGATACACCCGGCGTACATTGGATGTGACGTTGTCGTTGAGCTGACCGTTGCTAATGCCCGCTACGCTGAGAGGGCCGATATTCGGGATGAAAATATTGCCTTGCGGATCGACTGCCAGGGTGCCTTCGAAGTTATAGGCACCCCACATCCTGATTTGCAGTCGATCGCCTACGCTGATGCGGTAATCCGGATTGAAGCCGGGGCCGAGCGCACCACGGAAGCTGCCATTGAAGAGTTGTGCGCCGAACATCTGGCTGCTGATGGGCGGTGGCGGTGGCGGGTTATTGAAATCGCTGGCCTGGATACTGCTGGCGGGCTTGGGCTCATTGGTTTTTATTTTCGCAGAATAGTCAGCCGCCAATGCTGCCGGGATGGCATCTGAAGTTAGCGCACCTGTGTCCAGCAAGGACGCGGCGTGGATGGATTGCGATAGCACTAGTGCGGCGCAAGCGAGCGTGCACAGTAAAGTGGAAAATTGTTTCATATAAATATTTATTCTCGATGATCTTTAATGATGGCGAGTACCAGTTTCAATACCGCATAGAGCATGCTGATCACCACCAACATTGTGATGAGCGTTTTTATGCGGCCCGGATATTCTGCTTCTTCCGGTCGATGCGGCGAATAAATAACGATGAGGTTTTTGAGTTTGCGGGCGGTTTCGATGCGCGCCTTCTCGACCGATGACAGGGCCAGTTTGTACAGGTCAGCCTTGAATTCGACATCGGCCTTGATTTCCATGAAATCGGCGGCGGATCGGTTCAGTTTGTCACGCCCTGGTGCGGTGAGTTTGGTTGTTTCGGCGTTGATTTGGGCTTGCAATGCATCCAGTGCATTGCGCGCAGCGATGACTTGCGGTGTATTGTCGTTCAGGTAGCTTTTCAGATTACGCAGCTCTGCTTGTGACAAGCTCTCGCGCGCTTCCATTTCCGCAATGACTTTGCCTGCCGCCTCGGCGCTTGCTATCGGGTCCAGCAGGCCATGCTTGTTTTGATAAGCCAGTACGGCTTCCTTGGCGTGATCCAGGTTTTTGCGTGCCAATGCGACTTCCTGGGCGATGAAATTTACTTGCTCTCGTGCAATCTTGTAGGAGATTTCATTGATGTAATGCTCTGATTCGGCAAGGATGGTCTGATTGAATTTCTCCGCGAACTCCGGCGTGAAACCTTGCGTGCGAATTTTTAGGAAGCCGGTTTTGTCATCAATACTGACTTCGATGCGCTTATTAAAAAAAATCAGGAAATCCTCCTGATTCGCATCAGCGGGCAAAGCGCTGAAAAAATCAAGCCCTTGTCGTTTGAATGCCTGACGTAGTTGCAGGCGCGCATCCAGTTTTTGCAACATGTCGAGGGACTGGATATACGCCAGTACTAACGTGACATCCTCGCGTGCCGGTGAATTGCCGCCAGAAATAATGGAAGATAAACCTGAAATGCTGCTGGCACCTTCCGGATCGGAGGAGCGGCGCACCATCACTTGTGATTCACTGACGTACCGGTCTTTGGCAATCACGCCGAAATATAGGCTACCAAGCAGCATCGGAATGCCAATGAAGGTGATGGGTGAGAGCTTGGAAAAATACTTGCTCCAGACAGCTTCAAGCCGGGGTGGGATGCGCTTCATTTTTCAGATAAACCTTGATTGCTTCGTCGATATTGTCATAAATGCGTGCTTCGCCATGCCCTAGCAACAACGCGATGTCACAGAATTTTTTGATGTTTGCCAAGTCATGGCTCGCCAGGAAAAAATTCGATTTACTGCGCTTGTGAGCCAACAGGCCGGCGCATTTTTTTTTGAAATGGGCATCGCCCACGGCGGTGATCTCATCCAGCAGATAGTAGTCAAAATCAAATGCCATGCTGATGCCAAATGTCAGCCGGGCACGCATGCCGGAAGAGTAACTTTTTACCGGCATGTCAAAGTAGTTGCCGATTTCTGCAAAATCCTGAATGTAGTCTATTTTTTTGGCGATTTCGTGTGGGTTTGCGTACAGTCGGCAAACAAATTTCGCATTCTCGCGCCCCGTCATGCTGCCTTGAAAACCGCCTTGGAGTCCCACTGGCCAAGAGATGGACTTATCGCAAACCACCTTGCCTTTATCCGGATGGTCGATGCCGCCCATGATCCTGAGTAAGGTGGATTTTCCTGCACCATTGCGGCCCAATAAACCGACGCTCTTTCCGGGGGGAATTTCCAGGCTCAGATCCTTGAAGACATAGTGCCGGGAATGCTTGGTTTTATACGATTTGGTCAGACCGTCCAGGATCATCATGATCGCAGCATTTTCTTTTCAAAACCCTTGTAGACGAACAAACCGAGGGTGAGTATCGTCAGCGCGACTTCGGCCAAGTACATCAGACTGGCCGGTTGACTGTCGTAAGTAGGGAACAGGGCGGCACGCTCCAGCTCCACCGCATGAAAGAGGGGATTCCAGCTGAAATATCCGAGAGCTTGGTCCGGCAAATTTTGAAAGGAGAACATCACCCCAGAAAAAGCGTACATGGGTAACCTGAGCAGAGAAATGACTTTTTCCAAATCATGGAAGTGATGACCCAGTACCATCAGTATCAGACCGCAACCAAAAGCCAAGACAACCACCAACGACAAAATAGCAATGATCAGGATACCGTGTGACAGATCATACCGGTCACCAACAAGCCAGATTAGCCCCAGCAGCACACAATAAACGACGCCATAGATGCAGGACTCAAGGATGGTTCTGGTCAGAATGGTGTCAATGGGCTTGATGAGCCGATAGTTGAACAAGCCGATATTGGCTTCAATTGCATTCAGCGAGCGAAACGCGATATAGGAAAACAGGTACCAGGTGACGACCGCCACTACATGAAACACGGGAAGAGAAATTCCATCCTTCTCGGTCCGTCCCATCATCGCAAACACTGCCACCATCGCATACGCCTGGAAGGCAGGGGACAGAAATGCCCACAGATAGCCCAGATGGTATTTGCCGAAACGGGTTTTCAGCTCGCGTAGGAAGAGGGCAAATACGGCTGCTTGCAGGACTTCCCAGCCAGTTCTGTTTTTAATCATCTTATGTGCTATCGAAAGTAACTATGCCGACCGGCCATGAGCCAGATGGCGGTTTCGATGCCGCCCACGGTTTTCACTCGAATCACCGTGTCGATGAATGTCAGAAAGCCGAAATAGAACATGGGCCCGGCCAGCAGCCAGAACCAGAACGCGCGCCCGGCAAAGAGGTGGCTCAGTGTTTCGCGGAGGAAAAGCGCTTTCCAGACGGAAAGCGTAATGGCAGTGGAGGTGCGGGCCGATTGCACGTTATTTCCTGCCCAGCACTGGAAGTGAGTTAGCGGTGCCAACCTGGACAAGCCAGGAGAAGCGACGTAATCGTGAAGAAATAACTGCCGCCTGGGAGATTAATCCCAAATCAGCGCTGTCATTCACCAAGCGCGTTGCATTCGAAGCAAACGCCTCATTTTTGACTTGACTCACTAACCCGCCTCCACCATAAAAAATCCCCCTACAAAGCCCGCAGAAAGGCTTCTGTCGGGTTCCCTGCTAAGGGGGAGGGGGAGGCGAGTACATTGCAGCCTCTCTGAGAAGCTGCTAAAACCCTGCGCGAAAGAGATTATAACATTACAGGTGCTTTCCAGCAATCTTGACGGCACGCAATGCAAGGGCTTCCGCACGAAAGACCACATGGATAAAGGGTGGCAGCTTCAAAAATAAATTCCAACGATGAAGAAAATTTTCCGGTTTCCTACATGGCAATGGGCGAGGCAACGTAGCCGTGCCCGTTACGTCGAAGGACGATTAATCAGCGGGACCGCTTTGCCATGTGGCCTTTAGAAATAAATTCGTCGTTCAGCCTCGATCTGTTGTTTTCCCGCATATATCGTCGCCATCTCACCGAAACAAAGCCAGAAGCGACGTTGCTATGCGCGAAATGTGGAACTGGAAATGAGGGATTTCCAGTCGCCTGGAACTTATTGACGATGCCTTTACTTTACGAAAAATCAATGCGGAGTTAGAAGCTGACAGGCAAAAGATAGACGGTGCTCTAGCCGGCATCCAAGGCAAGCTGAATCGTGTGAAGGTAAGTATTTCTCCTGAGTCCAGCGATCTTACATAGACATCGTCTCCTGCGGATATCTACTCTTGTGGAAACCGTAGCTTGGAAAACGCTCGGCCTGCCAGTATTGCTTTCCGTTCGATTTCTGCTGCCGATTCCAGCCATCCCTTTTGCTCAAGAAACAGCAAAAAAGCGCGTGTGCTCACCTTACGGCAGTTGTCCGGGAGCAGGAAGCTGGCACGAGCGATCTTGTGGTCTTCGAACAGAAACACGCCAGTTTTGGGAGGCTCCATTAGAGCGAAACCATTCATTACCTCCTGAGTCGCCAGTTCACCGAGGTTGTTCTTCCTTGGCGTCGCGGTAGAAGTGGCCTGTATGTGCTGGTAGTGCTGAAAGATCTTGGTCGGCAGGACCGTGAGTTGCTTCTCTTTCGTCCACAGCCCCAGCTTTTCGCTAGTTGGAGTCTGGTTGCGTGTGACTTCATGCAAAACCATGTCCACTAGCTGTACCGACCAGGCGGGTCGAAACAGCACGTCAAGGGCATCCGCATAGGCCAGCGTAATTAGCGGACCGGCGTCGGGCAGCAGAACAATGTCCGCATTAGATGACATTGCTTGGCCCCTTCAGGAAACAAGCGCATGCAGCCTGTCTGCCATGTTTTGTGTAGTTTCATCGGGAAGCCGTGGCATCGGCAGATGCGACTGTGCCATCAGCAAGAATAAGTCTTCCGCACTGGTGATGCCCAACAGACGCATAGCAGTGAGATCATCAGTGCGGCCGAGCGAGAAATCAAGCAAGGTCTTGTAGTTCTGATTACCGCTTGCCTCTGCTGCTTCAAAGGTCTCGACCAGATAGCGCAACTCCGCATTGAATATGGCATTGATCGACGTATCAGCCTTGGCGGCGATGACCTTCGCGCGCTTGAGGAGATCGCGATCCACAGAGCCGGTGAAGTTGACAGTTGTCGCCATGATAATATCCATTTGGTTATTGCACATAAATAAGTGTAGCACATATTTATGTGTGTATCGGCTATTGCTTAAAATCTGCTTGTTTGATCCACCACATTCAATCTCCGTTGGTGGTTGCTTGTATCGGATTGTTTTTGCCTAACGGTAGACTCAACGGCGAACAATAATATTGTGTGCCGATCGCCCAAGCTGACACTGGTAACAGATTCTCTGGAGTGAACGTGCCTTTCAAATCCACTCTTGGTAATGTTTCAGGCCGTCGATGACCGCTGACATCAATACCGGTTTTGTCCCTGATGTTATGGATTTATTTATTCTGCGTGGTTCTGCGTGCAAACTTTACGATCGTTGTGAACTGGAAAATGAAAGGCCTTTGGCTGCAGCAAGGCGCGCTTACTGCAAAGGGCGCGATAGCGCTTTGTCGCCTTCTTCAGGCTGTCAAACCGTACTGCGAACGTGATTTCGATGCGGCCGAACAATGAATTTTTCCTGATGGGACGGGTGCCGCGGGTCAAGCCGGCGCAGAGCTGATGGGCGGATCGACTGACGGTCGGCACGGAGTGGCTTACCGGCACCTTGAGAATTCAGGAGTGCAAGTGGGCCGGTAAATCCTAAAGATCGTGATCCAGAAGTAGGGCATATGGCCTGTCAGACGGCTGCTGAGGCGCAGCGCAATTCACACGCTGGCGCAACGACGAATCCAGCGCGTCATTCTCAAGCTTTGGTGCCTGGCATGAACGCCGCGGTTGCCTCCATCATGAACGCGGTGGCTCCGCCCAGCGACCAACCACCATCCACCGGCAACACCACGCCCGAAATATAACTCGCCAGCGGCGAGGCGAGGAACATGGCCGCGTTGGCAATATCACGCGGCGTCCCCTCCCGCCGCAAAGGTACGGTGGCGGCAATCCTGGCTTTCAGTGCAGGGGTGGGGGCAAGCCGTTCCATGCCTTCCGTACCGCCAATCGGCCCCGGCACGATCGAATTGACACGCACGCCCTGCGCGCCCCATTCCATCGCCAGGACCCGCGTCAGCATATCGACGCCGGCCTTTGCCGCACATACATGAGCCTGGAATTCCATCGGCAGGAATGCCTGCGGTGCCGAAATATTGATGACCGCTGCGCCCGGCTTGGTGAGGTGAGGATACGCCGCACGCAGCACGTGGAAGCTGCCGAGCAGGTCGATGTCGACCACCGACTTGAAGCCGTTGGGCGACATGCCGAGCGCCGTTGCCGGAAAGTTGCCGGCCGCCCCCGACACTAACACGTCGATCGGGCCGAATGCCTGACTCGCGCCGGAGAATGCAGCCGCGACCGCATCGGGATTGCGTACGTCGGCACAGAATCCGGTGGCCTCGCCCCCGTGCCGCAATAATGCAGACACCGCTGCATCCACCTTGTCTTGCGAGCGGCTGGCGACCGCCACTCGCGCGCCCTGTTCAGCGAAAGCGTCAGCAATGCCGAGATTGATGCCGCTGGTGCCGCCAAAAACGAACACCGTCTTGCCGTCGAAATCGAATGGATTGATCATATCGTTACCTTTGAAGGTTGGAGATTATCATCCGGCACCATTCAGTAAAGATCAATGGATCAATCAAGTCATTGATCCTGAACAAATAATTCCATTACATCAATATGATGTCGTACTGCTCCTGCGGATAGCCGGTTTCCACCTGCAATGAGATCGGCTTGCCGATGAAGTCGCCCAGCATCGCCAGATGTTGCGATTCTTCTTCCAGAAACATATCGACCACCAGCTGCGAGGCCAGGATGCGGAATTCGCGCGGGTTGAATTGCTTGGCTTCGCGCAGCAGCTCGCGCAGGATTTCGTAGCAGATCGTGCGCGAAGTCTTGACCATGCCTTTGCCGCTGCAGGCGGGACAGGGCTCGCACAGGATGTGGGCCAGCGATTCGCGGGTGCGCTTGCGCGTCATCTCGACCAGGCCGAGCGCCGAGAAGCCGCTGACCGAGACCTTGGTACGGTCGCGCGACAGGGTCTTCTTCAACTCGGTCAGCACGGCGCTGCAATGCTCGGTGTTGCCCATGTCGATGAAGTCGAGAATGATGATGCCGCCCAGGTTGCGCAGCCGCAGCTGGCGCGCGATCGCGTGCGCCGCTTCCAGGTTGGTCTTGAAAATGGTGTCGTCGAAATTGCGGCCGCCGACGTAACCGCCGGTGTTGACGTCAATCGTCGTCATGGCTTCGGTCTGGTCGACGATCAGGTAGCCGCCCGATTTGAGGTCGACGCGGCGTCCCAGCGCGCGTTCGATTTCATCCTCGACGCCGTACAGGTCGAACAGCGGCCGCTCGCCGGTGTAATGCTGCAGGCGGGTCAGCACGCTGGGGGTAAACGCGGCGGCGAATTCGGACAGCATGACGAAATTTTCACGCGAGTCGACCTGGATGCTGGCCGTCTCGTCATGCACGAAGTCGCGCAATACCCGCTGCGCCAGATTCAGATCCTGGTACAGCAGGCTGGGCGCCGGTTTGCTGCGCGCGGTCTGGCTGATCACGCCCCAGGTCTTGCGCAAGTAATCGACGTCCGATTGCAGGTCGGTGTCCGACGCGTCCTCGGCCATGGTGCGCACGATGTAGCCGCCCTTTTCCTCGGGCGGCAGCATGCTTTGTACGCGGCTGCGCAGCAGTTCACGATCGGCTTCATTCTCGATCCGTTGCGAGATGCCGATATGCGAATCCTGCGGCAGGTAGACCAGCATGCGGCCGGCAATCGAGATCTGGGTCGACAGCCGCGCGCCCTTGGTGCCGATCGGGTCCTTGATGACCTGGACCGTGATGGCCTGGCCGTCGAACAGCATCTTTTCGATCGGAGTCGGCGGCGCGTTCTGGCCGTCGTGCGAACGCGCATCCCAGATGTCGGCGATGTGCAGAAACGCGGCACGCTCGAGCCCGATGTCAATGAAGGCCGATTGCATGCCGGGCAGCACCCGCACCACCTTGCCGTGATACACATTGCCGGCGAGGCCGCGCGACAGGGTGCGCTCGATGTGCAATTCCTGCACCGCACCTTGCAGGATCAGCGCGACCCGCGTCTCCTGCGGGGTGATGTTGATCAGAATATCTTCGTTCATGCAACTCCGTTCACGCGCGCCGCAGTCGGGCTGGCGTTGAATATTGGGTGTGGACAGGCGGCCTACAGCAGCTTGATGCCGGCCTGTTTCAGTAATTGTGCGGTTTCGAACAAGGGCAGGCCCATGATGCCGGAGTGGCTGCCAGTGATGTCGGTAATGAACATCGACGCCAAGCCCTGGATGCCGTAGCCGCCGGCCTTGTCATACGGCTCGCTGGTCGCGCAGTAGGCGCGAATCATGTCATCCGACAGCGCTGCAAAGGTCACGGTCGAGGTCTGGGTGAGTTGCTGCGCCTCGCCGTCATGGTGCACCACGACACTGGTCAAGACCTGATGCGTGCGTCCGGACAGGCTCTGCAGCATCGTGACTGCCTCTGTGCGGCCGGCAGGCTTGCCGAGGATGTCGCCGTCGAGCACCACGGTGGTGTCAGCGGCAAGAATTGTCCGCTGCGGTAATCTGCGTGCCAACAGGATCTGCCAGGCGGCGGCGGCCTTTTCATGCGTGACCCGCACCACATAGTCTTCCGGCGCTTCGCCGGCATACATTTCCTCGCTGACATCCGGCCCGCGCGGTCCCTGATCGCGCAACATCAGCAGGATGAAATCGACGCCGATCTGCCGTAGCAGTTCGCGCCGGCGCGGACTCTTCGATGCCAGATATATTTTTTGATCTGCTGGTTTCATCGTGCTCTCATCAGTGGTGGCCTGGCTGTCTCGAAGCCTCGATGGGCAGAATATCAGACCCGATGATAGGGATGATTCTGGGTAATCGACCAGGCTCGGTATAATTGTTCGGCCAATAATACCCGAACCATGCCGTGCGGCAAGGTCAAGCTTGAAATACGTATCAAATTGTCGGCGCGACTTTTCAACTCGGGATCGAGTCCGTCGGCGCCACCGATGATGAAAGCGACGTCGCGGCCGTCCTGCTGCCACTGCGTCAGCAGCTGTGACAACTGCATCGTCGTCACATCCTTGCCACGTTCGTCCAGCGCAATGATGCGCGCACCCTTCGGCAACACCGCTTCGATTTTGCTGCGTTCCAGCGCCATCGCGGTTTCTGCAGTCTTGCTGCCGGAGCGCTCGACCGGTTTGATTTCCTTCAGATGGATGCGGCAATCCGGCGGCATGCGTTTCGCATACTCGCCGAACCCGTCTTCAATCCAGGCCGGCATTTTGTGCCCGACTGCAGCGATGATGAGCTGCATCGTGGAGCCTGCTTACTCGGCGGCTTTGGTCTTGGCAGGGGCGCGCTTGACTGTTGCTTTTTTGGCAGCGGCGCTGGCGACGGCGGTCTTGGTGGCGGCGACCTTCACAGTTTTGCCGACCGGTTTGACCGCAGTGCCGGTTTTTTTGACGATCTTTTTCGGCGCCGGCGCACTGCCTGCGGTTCCGGTCTTGGCCTTCGTGCTGGTCGTGGCGCTGCGGGTGGCAGGCTTGCGTACGGCTTTCGTCGGTGTGTCGTCGGTCGTGGCCTGGCTGACGGTCAGATGCCGTGCTACTTTTTTCGGCGCGTCGGCGCCGTCGATTGGCTCGGACGCGGTGCGCTTGGAGACACGTTTGGCGGCGCCCAGCTTGATTTCCTTGTCGCCCCAGATTTCTTCCAGCCGGTAGTAGGCGCGGATTGCCGGTTGCATGATATGGACAATCATGTCGCCCAAGTCGACCAGTACCCATTCGCCGGTGTCTTCGCCTTCGATGCCGATGATGTGGCCGCCGTTTTCCTTGACCTTGTCACGTACCGACGCCGCGAGCGCCTTGGTTTGACGATTCGAGGTACCGGATGCGACCACCAGGCGGTCGAACAGGCTGGTCAGATGCACGGTGTCGAACAACAGGATATCTTGGGCCTTGACGTCTTCCAGCGCGTCGATAACCAGGGTTTGCAGTTTCTTGATGTCCATTTATTTAGCTTTTATATAGATGATGTTGTTCAATATAGTCTAGCACTATAGGCGGCACAAGCGAGATTGGCTTGTGACCGTCACGCAATGCGGTACGGATGTCTGTGGCCGAAATATCGACCGCCAGGTTTGTTGCCAGATAAGTCAGTCCCTGCGGCGCGGCGCGGATCTGCTGCGGCGTGGCGGCGCGGCGGGCAAATTCCTGCCGTACCGTCGACGGCAACAGTGCCGCTTCCAGTGAAAAGCCCGGCCGCGACGCGGCGCAAATATGCGCGTAGTCGAACAGCTGCTGCCACTGGCGCCAGGTGTGAAATTGCTGCAGCTGGTCGGCGCCCATCAGGAACACGATCGAGGCTTGCGGCCCCAGTTCGGTGCGTATCGCGCGCAGCGTGTCGATGGTGTAGCTGGTGTGATCGGCGCGCGCGATTTCCTGCTGATCGATCACAAACGGCAGCGGCTGGGTCGCAAACGCGAGCTGCAGCATCGCAACCCGGTCGGCCGCCGACGCCTGCAGCCCTTGCTTTTGCCACGGATTGCCGGCTGGGATCACGCGCAGCTGGTCGACCTGCAGCAGTTGTCCGAAAAAAACGCCGAGTGCAATGTGACCGTTATGAACCGGGTCGAAGCTGCCGCCTAGCAGGGCAACACACGGTTTCACTAGACCCAGTCCCGGTGCGGTAAAAAGTCGCTGTACAGCCGCGCTTCGTTGCTACCGGTGTCCGGTTGCCAGTCGTAGCGCCATTTGACGAGCGGCGGCATCGACATCAGGATCGATTCGGTGCGGCCGCCGGATTGCAGCCCGAACAGCGTGCCGCGGTCGTATACCAGGTTGAATTCGACATAGCGGCCGCGCCGGTAGGCCTGAAAGTCGCGCTCACGCTCGCCGTACGGCATCGCCTGGCGCCGCTGCAGAATCGGCAGATAGGCGTCCAGGAAGCGGTCGCCGACGCTTTGCATCATCGCGAAACTGTGGGCGAAGTCGAGCGCATTGAAATCGTCGAAGAAAATGCCGCCGACGCCGCGCGCTTCCTTGCGATGTTTCAGGTAAAAATACTCGTCGCACCATTCTTTGAAGCGCGGATGCAGGTCGGCGCCGAATGGGGTCAATGCATCCTTGCAGCTCTGATGGAAATGCCGCGCGTCTTCTTCAAAGCCGTAGTAAGGCGTCAGGTCCATGCCGCCGCCGAACCACCAGACCGGCTCCGCGTCTGCTGCGCTGGTGGTAAAAAAGCGCACGTTCATGTGCACCGTCGGCACATACGGGTTGCGCGGGTGTAGCACCAGCGATACGCCCATCGCCTCCCAGCTGCGTCCAGCCAGTTCCGGCCGCCCGGCCGCGGCCGACGGCGGCAGGCTGTTGCCCGTGACGTGTGAAAAATTGGCGCCGCCGCGTTCGAACACATTGCCGTCCTCGATCACGCGGGTGATGCCACCGCCGCCTTCCGGCCGGTCCCACGCGTCACGCGCAAACGGTTTGCCGTCCAGTTGTTCGAGCGCACCGACGATGCGCGCTTGCAGCGCCAGCAGATAGGTCTTAACGGTGGAAGGATCGGGGTGCGACGACATCAGCTGACTCGAATCGGGGATGAAAAAGACACGGCGGACTGCGGTGGCCGTGTCTGGCGGTGAAAACGGACCGATAATGCATCGGTCCGTTGGTAACTAATTAATGACCGTGATGCTTGATCGCGCGCCAGCCGATGTCGCCGCGGTACTGGGCGCCGTCGAAGTGGATCTTGTCGACCGCATCGTACACTACCTTCTGCGCCATCTTGACGCTGTCGCCGAGACCGACCACGCACAGCACGCGGCCGCCGGAAGTTTTCAATTTCCCTTCGACCATCGTGGTGCCGGCGTGGAATGTGACGCAATCGGACGCTTCGGCCGGTATGCCGGAGATGACATCGCCTTTGCGCGGCGCATCCGGGTAGCCGGCCGCAGCCATCACCACGCCGAGCGCGGTGCGACGGTCCCATTCCAGTTCGACGCTATCGAGCGTGCCGTTGACTGCATGTTCCATCACGGACAGCAGATCACTTTTCAGGCGCGCCAGGATCGGCTGCGTCTCCGGGTCGCCCATGCGGCAATTGAATTCCAGCGTTTTTGGATTGCCCTGGTCGTCGATCATCAGACCGGCATACAGGAAACCCGAAAACGGAATGCCGTCCTTCGCCATGCCCTGCACGGTCGGATCGATGATCTCGCGCATCACGCGCGCATGCAGCGCCGGCGTCACGATCGGCGCCGGGGAATAGGCGCCCATGCCGCCGGTGTTCGGACCGTCGTCGTGGTCTTTCAGGCGTTTGTGATCCTGGCTGGTGGCCAGCGGCAGAATGTTCTTGCCATCGACCATCACGATGAAGCTGGCTTCTTCACCGGCCAGGAACTCTTCAATCACGACGCGGGCGCCGGCATCGCCCAATTTGTTATAGGACAGCATCATGTCGACCGCCCGATGCGCTTCATCCAGCGACATTGCGACCACCACGCCCTTGCCGGCAGCCAGGCCGTCGGCCTTGATCACGATCGGCGCACCGTTCTGATCGATGTAGGCATGCGCGGCAGCGACGTCGGAGAAGGTCTGAGATTTGGCAGTCGGGATCGCATGGCGCTGCATGAAGGCCTTGGCGAAATCCTTCGAGCTTTCCAGTTGTGCCGCCTCGCGGGTCGGGCCGAAGATCTTCAGGCCGCGATCGCGGAATACATTGACGATGCCGGCCGCCAGCGGGGTTTCGGGCCCGACCACGGTCAGCGCGATGTGCTCGCTTTGCACGAACTCGGCCAGCGCGACCGGGTCGTCGATGGCGACATTGACCAGACGCGGGTCGAGCTGGGTGCCGCCGTTGCCGGGGGCAACATAGACCACCTGTATCCGTTCGGATTGAGCGATTTTCCAGGCCAGGGCGTGTTCGCGGCCGCCTGAGCCGATTACCAGAATTTTCATGAGATTGCGTCTATCGGTTGTCTATCTGTTCGGTGAGCAGCGCGGCTACAAAGGGTGGCAACGACGGGTGGCTACAAATGGTGCTGCGGAACCCGATGGTGGAGGCCGCGAGTGGTCAGAAATTCTCGCCAGAAACGCAAGAATCAGCATGCCCGTCCGGTGCTGGGCGAATCTTGTCATTCCTCAATAATCGCGTTGCTGTAGACCTCTTGCACGTCGTCCAGGTTCTCCAGCGCGTCGAGCAACTTTTGCATCTTGAGCGCGTCTTCGCCGGTAAATACGGTCTCGGTATTCGGTTTCATCACGATTTCGGCGACTTCGGCCTTGAAGCCGGCGGCTTCCAGCTTCTCCTTGACCACCGAAAAATCGTGCGGCGGGCACAGCACTTCAAAGCCGCCTTCGTCGTCGGCAATCACGTCCTCGGCGCCGGCCTCGAGCGCAGTTTCCATCAGCGCGTCCTCATTGGTGCCGGGCGCGAAGAAGAATTGGCCGCAGTGCTTGAACATGAATGCGACCGAACCTTCGGTGCCCATGTTGCCGCCAAACTTGGAGAACGCGTGGCGCACTTCGGCCACCGTGCGCACCCGGTTGTCGGTCATGCAGTCGACGATGATCGCGGCGCCGCCGATGCCGTACCCTTCGTAACGGATTTCTTCGTAGTTGACGCCTTCCAGACTGCCGCTGCCGCGCTGGATCGCGCGCTGCACGTTTTCCTTCGGCATATTGGCGTCCGCCGCCTTTTCAACCGCCAGCCGCAGCCGCGGGTTGGCCGCGATATCGGCGCCGCCCATGCGGGCGCCGACTGTGATTTCCTTGATCAAGCGGGTCCAGACCTTGCCACGCTTGGCATCGGTGGCGGCTTTTTTATGTTTGATATTGGCCCATTTACTGTGTCCAGCCATGGCAAATCTTTCTTACGAGTTAGCTATAATAAGTTCCAGATTTTACCATAGCGTTCCACCCCTAAATTCCGCAAAAATCACCGAAAAGCGCATAAACCCATGCCCAAACCCCTTTTGATTGCCAAAAACAACGACCAGGAACTGGTGTTGTTGCCGGCGCTGGCCAATCGCCACGGCGCCATCACCGGCGCCACCGGCACCGGCAAGACGGTCACGCTGCAAGTCATGGCGCAGGCTTTGTCCGAGATTGGCGTGCCGGTCTTCATGGCGGACGTCAAGGGTGATCTGTCCGGCCTGGCAAAAGCCGGCGCGCTGACGCCGAAGCTCAAGACCCGCATCGAAACGCTGGGCATCGCCGAACCGGCCTGGGCCGGCTGCCCGACGACGTTCTGGGACGTGTTCGGCGAACTCGGCCATCCGGTGCGCGCCACCATTTCCGATCTCGGCCCGCTGTTGCTGGCGCGCATGCTGAATCTGAACGACACCCAGGAAGGCGTGCTGCAGCTGGTCTTCAAGATCGCCGACGATCACGGGCTGTTGCTGCTCGATAGCAAGGATTTGCGCACGATGCTGCAGCACGTGGGTGACAACGCAGCCGATTTCCAGACCGAATATGGCAACATCTCGGCCGCCAGCATCGGCGCCATTCAGCGCGGCTTGATCGGGATCGACGAGCAGGGCGGCGACCGCTTCTTCGGCGAGCCGATGCTCAATATCGACGACCTGCTGCAGACCGACGCCCAAGGCCGCGGTGTGGTCAATATCCTGGCCGCCGACAAACTGCTGAATGCGCCGCGGCTGTACTCGACCTTCCTGTTGTGGTTGCTGTCGGAACTGTTCGAGCATTTGCCGGAAGTCGGCGATCTCGACCAGCCGAAGCTGGTCTTCTTCTTCGACGAGGCGCACCTGCTGTTCGACGAAGCGCCGAAACCGCTGCTGCAAAAAATAGAACAGGTGGTGCGGCTGATCCGTTCAAAGGGCGTCGGCGTCTATTTCGTCACGCAAAACCCGCTCGACATCCCCGATACCGTGCTCGGCCAGCTCGGCAACCGGGTCCAGCACGCGCTGCGCGCTTACACGCCGCGCGACCAAAAAGCGGTGCAGGCCGCGGCGCAGACCTTCCGCGCCAATCCGGCGCTCGATACTGCCACCGCGATCACCGAGCTGGAAGTCGGCGAGGCGCTGGTCTCGTTTCTCGATGAAAAGGGCCGGCCAGGCATCGTCGAGCGCGCCTTCGTGCTGCCGCCGGCGTCGCAGATCGGCCCGATCACGCTGGATGAGCGCAAACAGCTGATCGCCGGCTCGCTGGTGGCCGGTGTCTACGAGACCACGGTCGATCGCGAATCGGCCTATGAAAAGATCAAGGGCAGGGTGGCGGCGCGCCAGCCGGCACCGCCCGCGTCGTCCGGCACTGCCGATGCGCCGGCGCCGGCCGCGCCGCCATCGCCGCAAGCCCGGCAAGCGCCTCAAGCGCCGGCCGGGCCATCGCTGGGCGATTCGTTTCGGGATGCGCTGGGCGGCCTGTTCGGCGGCAGCGGCATCGCGCGGCGCAAGGACACGGTGGTCGAGGCCGTCATCAAGTCAGCCGCACGCAGCATCGGCTCGCAGGTCGGGCGCGAGATCATCCGCGGTGTGCTGGGGTCGATTCTGAAGCGATAGCTCCGGCTGTGCGTGAAGATCGTTGCTTGATAGGGCCGCTCGCGCCTTTCCCCTGCTGGGGCAAGGCAAGGTTGGGATGGGGTGGCACGGTAGGATGGGTGTAACCCATCATCCACATCCGCAATGATGGGTTGCACCCATCCTACTTGCTGGCCAGCGGCCGCGCTGGGGCCCAGCGTCGTTTGCTCGCAAAGTGCCTTGCCAACCAAGCGCCCATGAATGGCTGAAATAATACTAGGCGCAGTATTTTTAAAGTCCCAATGATTGTTAGGGCTTGAATCTATATTATTGCCAATACTCCTCCGATTTTCTGATTTGAACGAGCCTCTGCGAACCATGCATAACGCTCCCGCCCCCGGCAGCGATCGCCAAACCGCCTTACAATCTGCTCCATGATTTCCTCCGCTCCCATTGCCGCCACGCCGACCGATGCGGCGCAGCGCAAGGCTTTTCTGGTCGGGCTGTCGATCGCGATCACCGGCGCCATCCTGTTTTCCACCAAGGCCATCGTCGCCAAACTGCTGTACCGTTATCATATCGATGCGGTCACCCTGATCACGTTTCGAATGATGTTCGCATTGCCGGTGTTCGCGGCGGTGGCGTTGTGGCAGATGCGCCATGCGCCGCCGCTGTCGGTGGCCGATCGCTGGCGTCTGGTCGGTCTCGGGCTGATCGGGTATTACCTGTCGAGTTTTCTCGATTTTCTTGGCCTGCAGTACATCACGGCCGGGCTGGAGCGGCTGATCCTGTTCCTGACGCCATCCTTCGTGTTGCTGATCGCCGCCACCTTTCTGAAAAAACGCGTCAGCCGCGTCGAATGGCTGGCGCTGGCGACCTCTTACCTGGGTATCGTGCTGGTATTCCTGCATGACCTGAAGGCGGGCGGCAGCAATGTCGCGCTTGGCGCGCTGTTCGTGCTGGGGGCGGCGGCGTCCTACGCGCTATACCTGATTTTTTCCGGCGAACTGGTTAAGCGCATCGGCTCGACGCGGCTGGTCGCGTATGCGATGTGCGTCTCGAGCGCGGCCTGTATCGCCCAATTCTTCGTGCTGCGGCCAGCCGCGATGCTGGTGCAGCCGATGCCTGTGTACTGGTTGTCGCTGGTCAATGCCATTTTTTGCACCATCATGCCGGTGTTTCTGACCATGGTGGCAGTGGTGCGGATCGGCGCGCCGACGGCGTCGCAGGCCGGCATGATCGGCCCGGTGTCGACGCTGTTCCTGGCCGCGCTGGTGCTGGGCGAACCGATCACCGGCTGGCAGTTGCTCGGCACGGCGCTGGTGCTGACCGGGATTTATCTGTTGTCGACGAAGAAGGCATAACGGCGCCGCCATATACTCACATAATCAATCTCTGCATCCGCGCATAATTAAATGTACTTGAACATATACTCCGTAGTTTGTTAGGACAATATGCGCATTAGAATCCGATGGAATCCGATTAAACTCAGCTCAGCATAAGGACATTCACCATGCCAAAAGCAATCAGGATCAGCAAAACCGGCGGACCGGAAGTGATGGAATATGTCGACGTCGCGGTCGCTGCCCCCGGTCCCGGCGAAGCGCAGGTACGGCACGCCGCGATCGGCGTCAATTTCATCGACGTCTATTTCCGCACCGGCCTGTATCCGCAGAGCTTGCCGGCTGGTCTCGGCGGCGAGGGCGCGGGTACCGTCGAGGCGGTCGGTGCCGGCGTCACGCATCTGCAGCCGGGCGATCGCGTTGCCTATGCCGCGCGCGGTAGCGGCGCCTATGCCGAACTGCGCAATCTGCCGGCCGACGTGCTGGTCAAGCTGCCGGATGCAATCGGCTTCGACACCGCCGCCGCGATGATGCTAAAGGGCTTGACCGCGCAATATCTGCTGCGCAGCACTTATCCGCTGAAAAGCGGCGAAACCATGCTGTTCCACGCCGCGGCCGGTGGCGTCGGCCTGATCGCCTGCCAGTGGGCGCGCGCGCTGGGCGTGACCATGATCGGCACCGTCGGCTCGGCTGACAAGGCGGCGCTGGCGAAGGCGCATGGCTGCACCCACGTCATCAACTACAACACGGAGAATTTTGTCGAACGGGTCCGCCAGATCACCGGCGGCAAGGGCGTGCCGGTGGTGTATGACTCGATCGGCAAGGACACCTTCATCGGTTCGCTCGATTGCCTGCAGCCGCGCGGCATGATGGTCAGTTACGGCAATGCGTCCGGAGCGGTGCCGCCGTTTGCGTTGTCCGAACTGGCGTCGCGCGGCTCGCTCTTCATCACGCGGCCAACGCTGTTCTCGTACGTGGCCAAGCGCGAGGATCTGGAGGCGAGGGCGCACGAGTTGTTCGAGATGGTCGAGAGCGGCAAGATCAAGATCGAGATCCACCAGCGCTATGCGTTGAAGGATGCGGCGCAAGCGCACATCGACCTGGAGTCGCGCAAGACGACCGGCTCCAGCATACTTGTTCCCTGAATTGTTCCCTGAGGCAGACCGATGACACATCCCGCAAAAGACCCCAAGCTTGAACACCAGCGTGACACCGATGGCCAGCCAAAATTCGGCCGGCTGCTGATCGTGCTGTTGCTGGCGGTGATGTTGGTGGTCGCGGTCACCTTCGGCTCGCAGGCGTATTTCTCCTGACATTATCCTGACACTATCCACGCCGCGCCGCCGCTCTATAATGATGGCCGAACTCCCGGCCATGAAAGACTATAGGTATCTCTATTAATTGGTTTGTTGTCCCAGCGTTCGCTGGAACGACTCGGAATTTGAATTAATAGAGGCACCCTATAGACGGGCACACCACGGTGACCACCCAGCAATGACGACGGAATTTCAGCAGGCAGGCGGCGATCTCAATGTCGCGCTGCTGGCCTATCTCGACCGGTTGCAGCGGCAGGCACCGGTTGCGACCGACAGCGGGCCGGACGCGCCGGTCCCGGCCCCGGCCCGCGCCGTGCTGCGCCAGATCAGGGATCAGGCGCCGGCCGGCATGCTGACCGAGAGCGATAACAACAGTGTCGAGCTGGTGGCGCGGGTGTTCGATCTCATTTTCAGCGATAGCAATATCCCTGCCGAGATCCGCAACCTGGTCGCGCCGCTGCAAATCGCGACCCTGAAAGCGGCACTGATCGACAAGGATTTTTTCTTCCGGCAAGACCATCCGGCCCGGTGCCTGCTCGAAACGCTGGTCAGCGCAGGTGTCGACTGGGACCCTGTGCGCGGCCGCGACGATCCACTGTATCAATTGATCCAGCGCCTGGCCGCCCGGCTGCAGCAGGAATTCGATCGCCAGATCGCGCTGTTCTCGACGCTGGTGGCCGACATCGCATGCTTCATCGCCGCCGAGCAACGCGCCGTGCAGGACGCATTGCGCGCACCGATCGCCGCCGCACTGCGCCAGGAAAAAATGACGCGCGCGCATGACCGCGCCGAGACCGATGTCGCGACCCGCATCGAAAGCGGCGAAGTGGCCGGTTTCGTCGAGCAATTTCTGGAGACCAAATGGTTGCCGATCCTGGCGCACGCGTATCGCGTGCAGCATGCGCAGCCGGCGCTACTCGAGCGCGCCTTGAGCACGATGGACGAACTGATCTGGAGCGTGAAGCCGAAGAACACGGCGGCCGAACGCAAGGAATTGATCGGGAAACTGCCGGCCATGCTGGCGCTGCTGAACGCGGCGCTGAACGCGGCGCTGAATGGGCTCGACTGGGACGCTAGCGAGCGAACCTTGTTCTTCTCCAAACTGGCGGAACGGCACGCCTCCAACGTGCGCACCGCGTTTGAACTGTCGCCGCGCCTGCAGATTGAAAATGCCGTCAATATCGCGCAGAAAGCCAGCGAACGACGGCTCGACAAGCACGCGCGAGAACGGCGGGCCGCGCCATTCGACCAATTCGCGCAACGCGTGAGCGCACTGGAGCCGGGAGCCTGGGTCACCTTCGCCGGCCACGGCGTGCCGATCAAACGCAGGCTGGCGTGGATCAGCCCATTGCGCAGCCTGCTGATTTTCTCCGACCGTCAGGGCGGTGAGCACTGCACGGTGAGTGTCGACGAGTTGGCGCAGATGTTGCGCCGTCAGGCCGCGCATTTCGTGCTGCCGGCGCCGGTAGTCGATCGGGCCTTGCGCGGCATGCCCAGCGTCGGTTAAATCCAGGCGGCGGATTAATCGGTGCCGCATTGGGTGCCCGACCGTCGGTATCGATCCTGATCTTTGATGCAATTTAATTGCACAATCAGCGATGAATGACATTCTGCTGGCGCTGGCAGTTTAATTGGTAAAATGCCGCTCTTACCTTTCCACATTTCGATCCCTACTCATGCGTACAGACCTACCTCAGGCGATTTACCGTAAAGACTACACAGCACCGAGCTTTCTTGTTGATACAGTCGATATCGGTTTTGATCTTGATCCGATTACGACCCGGGTCGCGACGCGACTGACAATGACGCGCAATCCGGACAGCGTGAACCAGAATATCGTGCTCAACGGCGAAGCGCTGGAACTGGTGCAATTGCGCATGAACGGCAAGCTGCTGACCAAGCGCGGCTACACCCTGCAGGGCGGCATCCTGCAGATTCCCGATGCGCCGGATCAGGTCGTGCTGGAAATCGAAACGCTGACGCATCCCGAGAAAAATACCTCGCTGATGGGCCTGTATGTATCGAACGGGAATTTCTTTACCCAATGCGAGGCCGAAGGCTTCCGCAAGATCACGTTCTTCCCCGACCGTCCCGATGTGATGGCGAAATACACCGTGATGCTGCGCGCCGACAAGAAGAAGTATCCGGTGCTGCTGTCGAACGGCAATCTGGTCGAGCAGGGCGATCTGGGCGATGGCCGCCACTACGCCAAATGGGAAGATCCGTTCAAGAAACCGTCCTACCTGTTCGCGCTGGTCGCCGCCAAACTGGTGTGCCAGGAAGAAACCTACCAGCTGAAATCGGGTCGCAAGGTGTTGCTGCAGGTGTGGGTCGAGAAAGGCAATCTGGACAAGACCCAGCACGCGATGGAATCGCTGAAGCACAGCATCCGCTGGGACGAAGAGCGCTTCGGCCTGGAGCTCGATCTGGACCGCTTCATGATTGTGGCGGTCGGCGACTTCAACATGGGCGCGATGGAAAACAAGGGCCTGAACATTTTCAACACGAAGTTCGTGCTGGCCAATCCGCGCATCGCGACCGACGTCGATTATGCCAACATCGAGTCGGTCGTCGGCCATGAATACTTCCACAACTGGACCGGCAATCGCGTGACCTGCCGCGACTGGTTCCAGCTGTCGCTGAAGGAAGGCCTGACCGTGTTCCGCGATCAGGAATTCTCGGCCGACATGGTGGGCACCGCATCGGGTCGCGCAGTCAAGCGGATCGAAGATGTGCGGCTGCTGCGCCAGGTTCAGTTTGCCGAAGATGCGGGTCCGATGGCGCACCCGGTACGCCCCGATTCGTATGTCGAAATCAATAATTTCTATACCGTCACCATCTATGAAAAAGGTGCGGAAGTGGTGCGCATGGTCCAGACCCTGGTCGGGCGTGACGGTTTCCGCAAGGGCATGGACCTGTATTTCGCCCGTCACGATGGCCAGGCGGTCGAATGCGACGATTTCCGCGCTGCGATGGCCGATGCCAATCGCCGCAACCTGAAGCAGTTCGAGCGCTGGTACAGCCAGGCCGGCACACCGCAGGTCAAGGCCGAAACCAGCTACGATCCTCTCGCGAAGACCTTCGAGATCACGCTGTCGCAAACCTGCGCGGCCACGCCGGGACAGGCCAAGAAATTGCCGTTCCATATTCCGGTGGCGGTCGGCCTGCTGGACGCCGAAGGCAAGGACCTGGTGCTGCACTGCGACGATGGCGCCAGCGCGGGCGTTGCCGGCACGCTGGTGCTGGAACTGACCAAGGCAAAGCAGACTTTCCGCTTCACCCAGGTCAATGAACAACCGGTGCCGTCGCTGCTGCGCGACTTCTCGGCGCCGGTGGTGCTGGAATACGACTACAGCGACGCCGAGCTGGCCTTGCTGCTGGCGCACGACAGCGATCCGTTCAACCGGTGGGAAGCGAGTCAGCGGCTGGCGATGCGCCGCCTGGTCAAGCTCACCGATGCCGCGCGCAACAACGAGCAGCTGACGCTCGACCCGATGTTCATCGACGCGCTGCGCGGCGTGCTGATGGACGACACGCTCGACCCGGCTTTCCGCGAACTGGTATTGACCTTGCCGTCGGAAGCGATGGTGGCCGAGCAGTTCAGCGTGGTCGATTCGCAAGCGATTCACGCCGCGCGTCAATTCATGCGCGGCATGGTGGCGCAAGGTCTGAGGACAGAATTGCTGAATGCCTACGAAACCAACCTGACGCCGGACGCGTACAGCCCCGATGCAGAGGCCAGCGGTAAGCGCGGTCTGAAAAATCTGGCGCTGAGTTATCTGCTGGAATGGGCCGACGAATCGACCTGCCAGCTTGCGCTGGCGCAGTTCGATACGGCCCACAATATGACCGACCGCCAGGCGGCATTGAGCGCCCTGCTGAATGCCGAATCCAAAGCGGCGACCAAGGCAGCGAGCAAGTCGCTGAAGCGTTTCTACAAGGACTTCAAGAATGAGCCGCTGGTGATCGACAAGTGGTTCATGCTGCAAGGCATGGCGCACGCCACCGACGTCGCCGCAATGCGCGCGCTGATGACGCATCCGGCCTTCACGCTGAAGAATCCGAATCGTGCGCGCAGCCTGATTTTCAGCTTCTGCAACGCCAATCCTGCGCGCTTTCATGCGGCGGATGGCTCCGGCTATGCGTTCTGGGCCGAGCAGGTGATCGCGCTCAACGCCATCAACCCGCAAGTGGCCGCGCGCCTGGTACGCAGCCTCGATCGCTGGCGCAAGTACGCACCGAAGGCGCAGGAGCTGATGCTGCTGGCGCTGCAAAAGGTCGCGAACAGCAAGAAGCTGTCGAAAGACGTGCAGGAAGTCGTGTCAAAATCGCTGGCCGCCTGAGCGCCATAGACAAGTAAAGGACGAACATGAAACGCATCAGTCTCACGCAACATCTGGTCGAAGAACAGCGACTGAACAACACCATCCCGGCCGAGCTGCGGCTGTTGATCGAAGTGGTCGCGCGCGCCTGCAAGACCATCAGTCACGCGGTCGGCAAGGGCGCGCTGGGCGACGTGCTCGGCACCGCCGGCAGCGAGAACGTGCAGGGCGAAGTGCAGAAGAAGCTCGACGTGATTTCCAACGAGATCCTGCTCGAAGCGAACGAATGGGGCGGTCATCTGGCCGCGATGGCATCGGAAGAGATGGAAACCATCCATCTCATCCCGCACCGCTACCCGATGGGCGAATACATGCTGTTGTTCGACCCGCTCGACGGCTCCAGCAACATCGATGTCAACGTCTCGATCGGCACCATTTTTTCGGTGCTGAAGGCGCCCGAGGGCATGCAAACGCCGACCGAGAAAGATTTCCTGCAACCGGGCAACAAGCAGGTCGCCGCCGGTTATGCGGTATACGGCCCGCAAACCGTGCTGGTGCTGACCACCGGTCACGGCGTCAACTGCTTCACCCTCGATCGCGAGATGGGGTCCTGGGTCTTGACCCAGCGCGACATGCAGATCCCGGACCAGACCAAGGAGTTTGCGATCAATGCGTCCAACGCCCGCCATTGGCAGCCACCGGTCAAGCGCTACATCGACGAAATGCTGGCCGGCGGCACCGGTCCGCGTGGCAAGGAATTCAATATGCGCTGGATCGCGTCGATGGTGGCCGACGTGCACCGCATCCTCAATCGAGGCGGCATCTTCATGTATCCGGCCGACGAGCGCGAACCGGACAAGCCGGGCAAGCTGCGCCTGATGTACGAAGCCAACCCGATGGCCTTCATCGTCGAACAGGCCGGCGGCGCAGCTACCAACGGCCAGCAGCGGATCATGGACATTCAGCCGGAAAAGCTGCACCAGCGGGTTCCGGTGTTCTTGGGCTCGAAGGCGGAAGTCGAGCTGGTGACCAGTTACCACCAGGCTTGATCAGGAAGGGATTGCGGGTTGTGCGCGACCCGCACACTTCCACAATCTGCAACTAGCTGGTAGAATCCCGTCTTCGCTTCTGACAAGAGTTTTGTAGAAGTCGTGCCGTTGTAGCTCAGTTGGTAGAGCAGCACATTCGTAATGTGAAGGTCGCCAGTTCGATTCCGGCCAACGGCACCAGGAATAACAATAAAAATCAAAGGGTTACAGGCTTCGGCTTGTAATCCTTTTTTCATTTCTGTTTCGTTCGTCGCTCCATGTAACCACTGTGTAACCCAATTTGGTCAATACGAGGGAACGCGGAAAAAAGAAGCCCGCTAACCTTTCGGCTGCGGGCTTCCAAATTGGTGCTGGTATGTTTCCCTCACGCCAGCGCTCGCTTTCCTACCGTCAGTTATTGCAATGAAAACAAATGGACCTCAGATCGGGCTGCACGAAAGGGCTTTGATGTCGAGAATGCTTAACGGCAGCGATGCCATTCCGGGACTTAGACGGATGGAAGGCGTAAAGGTGTTCCTGGATTACGAAGAGCTTTCGAAGTGGGATCTGATCGTTTCAATCGGCTTTGATAATCTAGTGTAGTGTTGCATTCTGTTTGCCGCTTAACCGGCTGTTTGCGCGAATCACT
>NZ_JBHRTP010000104.1:0-4075 GCF_042646465.1 Pseudundibacterium arcticum | reverse complement strand
ACATGATCTGGATCGCAGTTGCGAGCATGCTTCACCCTGAAACCAGCACCTCCAAGACCGTCAGTCGCGGTCAAATCGAAGCACAGGTGGCAAAACTCTTCGGTCCATCGATCACGCCGATCACGCCAGTCATGATCGAAAGGCATTTGGTCAGCTCGGAAGACCGGCAAGCGGACAAGGCAAATCCCCAGCGCGGAGGCAGTCGAAACCGGTATCTGTTCAAGACTGTCGATGGAAACGCGGCGTCGCGCGATGGGAGATTTCGCCTGTACAAACAGGTCGATGCCAAGCATGATGGAGAGGATAAATCTGGACCTGCACATCCAGATCCCGTGGCCATTGACGGTGCCTATCGCTACATTATAGGGTGGTACAAAGACCGGTATGTCGCGTCCGTGTAGCAAAGGTCGGGTTAATCAGCCGCCCAACATCGGGCTCACCGGGACCACCCGCCCTTCGGGTGGTCCCGGAGGGCGGTTAGCCCATATTGCACGGCTGTTTTTGAGAAATGCGAACGGTCGATAGGGGGCAATCTGGGACATTGGCACTCAACTTGTTGCTATTGCTATTTTTGTCATGAAAGGAGGCACTTATGCAGTCCGAGCATATTGAGGGCTATGAAATCGAGTATGCGGGCGTGTTATTGCCAAGTGACGATGGCTGGGCCGCCCATGTGGCAATCTATGGTCCCTCGCCGAATCCGATGCACAGAAACTGTATTTTTGCCGATCAGGGCGTCTCTGTCGACACCGTCTTCCCAAATGCGGAGTCGGCTGAAGCCGAGGCGCATAAGGTCGCACTGTCGATGTTAGCGTCAGTAACTCACCACGGCGCTGGCGATACGAAATAGGGCCGGGTCATTTCAAATGCCGATCGGCTGCTTGGCGGCTGATCGACCGACCGCTCTGAGCCCAAAGGACTGGTCACGCGCCCGGCAGATTTCGACCGAGCCTAATCATTAGGCTCGACCACAATCGGATGGTCAGCGTAGACCTATAGTGAACGCACCCCGCGTGGACAGGCAAGCAGTTCGTGCCATGATTCGCAAAACAATTCATACGGGCCTATCATATTTGCGGACGCTCGGGGTATGGGGCCTTGTGGCGGCAAAACGCCTAGGAGAATGACCATGAATAACAGAAACAACCTTTCCGCAGTTTCCGCTTTGCTGCTGGTCGCAGCACTCGCATTGCCTACCGGGAACGCAGCCGCACAGGACGCAACGAGCGTCGCCGGCACTTATACCCCCGTCGTGGCCACGTCGTTCGGCGACAATCCGCGCGGCCAACTGATTCTAGGGTCTGACGGCCACTATTCGCTCAATCTCGCACGCGCGACTCTGCCGAAGATCACCGCGGGTGCGCGAGGCAAAGGGACCGCAGAGGAAAACAAGGCGATCGTCGGAGGCAGCATCTTCCACTATGGCAAGTACACGGTGGACGCGAAAGAGAAAACCATTACGTTCAACGTCGAGGCCAGCACATTTCCGAATTGGGACGGCGCTACGTTCAAGCGACCATTCAAGGTTTCCGGGGATCAACTAACCTATACCGACAACGCACCATCGGGCGGCGGTGGCCCGCACGACGTGGTCTGGAAGCGCGTCAAGTAAGCATTGCACTGAGGCGCGTTATTTGTTGCATGCCTCAGCCCCGCGCAAGTGGGGCAGGTTTTTACCGATCAGTCTTTTCTAGAAGAACGGGGATCAGTTCTGCATGACTGTCGTTTCAGAGTCGCTTTCCGCCCTCCCCCGACGGGCACTTGCCGGCCGATAGGGTCGCAAATTAAAGGTTCCAGGCTCGAATTACATTCGCGTTGCGGGATTATTTGCCCCCAGGTACCGCGAAGGATTCCTATGGAGATGAAGCGGACGCCATACGGTACTCATCCTCACCGCCATCGCTACATTGCGGCGGCGCCCGATGGCGTCCCCCACACTGAGTGACCTGTGCAAACACCTATTCCCAAACGAACAGCTGTATTTATCAATGCCTCGGCAGGCGACGGATATACTTCCGAATGGGCAAGGCATCTCGCCGATAAATTTCAATCCCATGGCATGAGTGCGCACGTGACGCTCGCACGGAGCGGTGACGAGATTCTTGAGGCGTCCCAATTCGCAGCAAGGGACGGGTATGAGGTGATTGTCGCCGGCGGTGGTGACGGCACCATCAATACGGTTGCGTCAGCCCTGGTCGGAACCGATATCGCGTTTGGAGTCCTTCCACTCGGAACATTGAACCATTTTGCGAAAGACTTGCATATTCCTCTGGACCTTGATGCAGCGGTTCGCAATATCGCGGCTCTGCACAGCGTCAAGATCGACGCCGCCGAGGTGAATGGTCGGATCTTTCTCAATAATTCGAGCCTCGGACTGTACCCTGACATCGTACGACATCGTGAAACACAACAGAGGCGACTGGGAAGAGGAAAATGGCCCGCTTTTTTCTGGGCTACCGTGACGGCATTGCGTCGCTATCCGTTTTTGAACGTGACGCTCAGCTTGAATAATGAAGAACATAAGCGCCGCACGCCATTCATCTTTGTCGGCAATAATGAATATTTGATGGAAGGCTTTAATATTGGTGGGCGTAAGCGCCTTGACTCCGGGCAGTTGTGCCTGTATGTCACGCACCGTACCGGGCGCCTGGGGCTATTGTTGCTCGCGATCCGTGCGCTCTTCGGCCGGCTGCGACAGGCAAAAGACTTCGACGCGGTTGCCGCGAGAGAAGTTTTGATTGAAACGCGACACAAACGCATCCGCGTTGCCACGGATGGTGAAGTGACTGTCATGGAGACACCTCTGCGTTACCGAAACTGTCCGGGCGCGTTAAATGTCATTGTGCCGCAAGACGTCGATACGAAAGCAGCAAATCATGCGGACGCTGGTCCATCTGTCGGATCTCCACTTTGATCGCATTGATCATGCACTGATCACACCTTTGATCGCGCTTGTAAGGGAATCGTGTCCTGACCTTGTTGTTGTTTCCGGCGACCTGACACAACGTGCGCGCACGGCGCAATTCAAAGACGCACGTCGTTTTGTACCCGTGTCGCCAGAGTACGGAGTACGCCGAACGATGATGATGTGGTCGAGCGCGAGCATGGGCAAGAGCGGGCGACGCGATGAATTACCCGTGTTTCATCCTACTCCGGCTTGAATGTGTCGATTCCGAAATACAGCGCGTCGGGCTGCGGTAGTCGAGACTTTGGCGCGGCCGGCGCGCATTGTAGAAATTGAAGTAACTCGCCAAAGCACTGAACCATTGCGTAGGCATGCAAGTAAAATCTTCATTCTCGACGCTCATCCGCAGCCGCTCAACGAAGACGTTGTCGATCCAACGTCCCTTGCCATCCATGCTCACACGCACACGATTGTCCAACAGCGGCCTGGTGAAATCCTCGTCGGTGAACTGGCTGCCCTGATCCGCATTGAATATCTCAGGTGCACCGTAGCGCAATAGTGTACTCTGAGCCTCGACGCAGAAGTCAGTAATCATCGCACATTAGATACGCGAATCCGCACGCCATTGGCGGGTACTTGATGTCGCAAGCCCAGACTGATTGGACAGCGTGAGTGCGGGATGTGGCTGGCTAGCGGCGCAGTCGATAACCTTGCATGCATCGCAGTTCAACATTTAACGCCAGCGTTTTTTCTGTCTAAACTACCCGAACCACCCCTGCCAACGTGAACCTTCGCGACCTTCACGCCACAAACGGACTACGGGCATGCAGCATTCGATCCGCCTAACCGCGAGCGAGGATCATCGCAATATGTTTCTGGGCGAACTCTACTGCCGTTTCCTTATTCTGGGCCACATTATAGAACTCCACTTCTAGGCCCGGGTGACCGATCCCGACGGTATAACCGGCCGGCTTATCACAACGGTAGATAAAACCATAACATTTGCCGTCGTAGTACACCACCCAATCTTCCCGTATTGGAGGGCGTCCTCGGGTCGCATCTCTTAACTCAATTTCTGGTGTTGCCTGCGTAATCCAGCCAAACTGGACGCCTAATCCGCCGCAAACTGGACACGCGGTCCAGCGCAAACTGGACACGCATTCCACGCCA
>NZ_JBHRTP010000103.1:0-19200 GCF_042646465.1 Pseudundibacterium arcticum | reverse complement strand
GTCAAGACCACCTGCACCGGCGTCGAAATGTTCCGCAAGCTGCTCGACCAGGGTCAAGCCGGCGACAACGTCGGCGTGTTGTTGCGCGGCACCAAGCGCGAAGACGTCGAGCGCGGTCAAGTACTGGCCAAGCCAGGCTCGATCAAGCCGCACAGCCACTTCACCGGCGAGATCTATGTGTTGTCGAAAGACGAGGGCGGCCGTCACACCCCGTTCTTCAACAACTATCGTCCCCAGTTCTACTTCCGTACCACCGACGTGACCGGTTCGATCGAATTGCCAGCAGACAAAGAAATGGTCATGCCAGGCGACAACGTCTCGATCACCGTCAAGCTGATCAACCCGATCGCGATGGAAGAAGGTCTGCGCTTCGCGATTCGTGAAGGCGGTCGTACCGTCGGCGCCGGTGTGGTGGCAAAGATTATTGCTTAAATAGAGCCGCTGCCATTCGATGCCGGGCACAGCCCGGCATCAGTGCTTGTAGTTCTGGTTCAGTTTCAGGTTTATGTAGGGGCGTAGCTCAATTGGCAGAGCGTCGGTCTCCAAAACCGAAGGTTGGGGGTTCGAGGCCCTCCGCCCCTGCCACCGATTCAGGTGGTGTAGCGTTGGTGTGGTGTGAGCAACAAAGCGACGGAGGTTGACGTCGTCAGGCAGGCGCCATCCGCGCAGATAGCGAAGTTGCCGCGAAGAATTGCACCGGCGTGGACGCGAAAAGACGCGTTTTCATCATATCAAACGCTGCATCCAGGGCACCGAAAGTAAAAAAGTATGTCAAACCATTCCGTGCAAACCGTCGGCAATTCGGGCGATAAATTAAAGATCGCGCTGGCAGTTGCGGCAGCGATTGCGGGCGTAGTCGGTTTCTATTTCCTGGCGGACAAGCCCGCCGTGGTGCGCGTGGCTGCCTTGCTCGCCGGTTTGGTGGTGGCTGTGGCTTGCGCCTGGACCTCGACCACCGGTCGGGAATTTCTTCTGTTTGCCAAAGAGGCCGTTCGCGAAACCAAAAAGGTGGTCTGGCCTACCCGCAAGGAAGCGGTGCAGATCACGGCCATTGTGTTCGGTTTTGTGGTCATCATGGCGATTTTCCTGTGGGGTACGGATAAATTGCTCGAGTTTTTGTTGTATGACGTGATTCTGGGCTGGAAAAAATAATGAGCGAGATTATCCAAGACGATGCTAACCAGGGCGCGGCAGCGACGGCCAGCACCGGCAGCAAGCGCTGGTATGTAGTGCACGCTTATTCCGGCATGGAAAAAAGCGTGCAGCGTGCGTTGATGGAGCGCGTCGAGCGTGCCGGCATGCAAGACAAGTTCGGCCAGATTCTGGTGCCGACCGAAGAGGTGGTCGAGGTCAAGAATGGCCAAAAGTCGGTTACCGAACGTCGATTCTTCCCCGGCTATGTGCTGGTCGAAATGGAAATGACCGATGAAACCTGGCACCTGGTGAAAAATACCAACAAGGTTACCGGCTTCATCGGTGGCAAATCGAACAAGCCGACCCCGATCCCGGCCCGCGAAATCGACAAGATCATGCAGCAAATGCAGGACGGCGTCGAGAAGCCGCGGCCAAAAGTGCTGTACGAAGTCGGCGAACTGGTGCGAATCAAGGATGGCCCGTTCACGGACTTCAACGGCAACGTCGAAGAAGTCAATTACGAGAAATCGCGCGTGCGGGTCTCCGTCACCATTTTCGGCCGTGCGACCCCGGTTGAGCTGGAATTCGGCCAGGTCGAAAAAGCCTAGGTCAGTCATGGCGCAGCAATGCGCCGTGTTGTAGCAAGCGCGCTCCGGCGCGTCGCCGAATGCAAGTTCGCGAAATCCGGCAGAGGAGCCCGACCAATAGTTGTGCGTTGGAACGGCGCTAACACTCATCTTCACAGGAGCCATCATGGCAAAGAAAATCGTCGGTTTTATCAAGCTGCAAGTGCCAGCTGGTAAAGCAAATCCATCTCCTCCGATCGGCCCAGCCCTCGGTCAGCGCGGTCTGAACATCATGGAATTCTGCAAGGCATTCAATGCGCAGACCCAGGGCGTTGAGCCAGGCATGCCGATTCCGGTCGTCATCACTGCGTTCGCGGACAAGTCCTTCACCTTCGTGATGAAGACGCCGCCCGCAACCTTCCTGATCAAGAAAGCTGCCGGCATCCAGAAGGGTTCGCCGAAGCCACATACCGACAAGGTAGGCTCGCTGACACGTCAGCAAGCGGAAGAAATCGCAACACTCAAAAAGCCGGATCTGACGGCCGCCGATATGGATGCAGCAGTGCGCACCATCGCCGGTTCCGCACGTTCCATGGGCATCACGGTGGAGGGTCTGTAATGGCTAAGTTATCCAAGCGCGTAAAAGCATTCAAGGCAAAGGTCGATCGTACCAAGGCTTATCCGTTCGACAACGCAGTTGCGCTGGTGAAGGAATTCGCGACCGCCAAGTTCAATGAATCGATCGACGTATCGGTACAGTTGGGTGTTGATCCGAAGAAATCGGACCAGGTTGTGCGCGGCTCCGTGGTGCTGCCCGCCGGCACCGGTAAAACCGTGCGCGTCGCGGTGTTCGCCACCGGCGACAAGGCAGAGCAAGCCAAGGCTGCCGGTGCTGACATCGTTGGTATGGAAGATCTGGCCGAACAGATCAAGGCCGGCAACATGCCTTTCGACATCGTCATCGCGTCGCCTGACACCATGCGTATCGTTGGTACCTTGGGTCAGATCCTCGGGCCACGCGGCCTGATGCCGAATCCGAAAGTTGGTACCGTGACACCTGACGTCGCCACCGCGGTGAAAAACGCGAAAGCCGGCCAGGTCCAGTATCGTACCGACAAGGGCGGCATCATCCACGCCACGATCGGTCGCAAATCGTTCACCGACGCCGATCTGAAGAGCAATCTGTTGGCGCTGGTAGAGGCACTGAACAAGGCCAAGCCAGCGACCAGCAAGGGCGTGTATCTGCGCAAGGTATCGCTGTCGTCGACCATGGGCACGGGTGTGCGCGTGGATCAGGCTACGCTGGCGAACCAATAAAAAATCAAGTCCTCGTGCCCGCCGTATTGTGGGCATGAGGCGCATCTTTGGGCTGGACCGTTTTTTGAAGGTGTGAAAGCGGTTCAGGCAGTCAAAGACCGTTGGGCGGCGTGCATTTCGATGCGCAAAGTTAAAAAGCCGGTGAGTGTGCCGGTACCCAACGCAGATGGTGTACCCGAACAAGTTTTGTAGTCTCCAGGCTGGTCCGCCAGTCGCGAACTCCTAACTTCGGACGCCGTGTTCGAACCGATGCAAGGCCGATAAGCATGTTGTTTATTGTCCGCGCATCATTACTGGAGGTTGATCGTGAGTCTCAATCTGAATGACAAAAAGGCTGTAGTCGCCGAAATCTCTGCGAAAGTTGCAACTGCGCAGACGATCGTCGTGGCCGAATATCGTGGCATCCAGGTTGGTCATCTGACGCAACTGCGTGCTAAAGCGCGTGCCCAGGGTGTGTACTTGCGTGTATTGAAAAATACACTGGCTCGTCGCGCCGTTGAAGGTACTGCGTTTGCTAGCCTTTCCTCCGAAATGACCGGTCCGTTGATCTATTCGATCTCGGATGATGCCGTTGGCGCAGCCAAAGTCCTTAGCGACTTTGCCAAAACCAACGACAAGCTGGTCGTCAAGGCAGGTAACTATGCAGGTAAGCCGCTCGATAAAGCGGCTGTCACTGCATTGGCCAGCATCCCAAGCCGTGAAGTCCTCATGTCCCAGTTGCTGGGTATCATGCTGGCGCCGGTGTCGGGCTTTGCGCGTGGTCTGGCTGCGCTCGCAGCCAAAAAAGGAGCTGGGGCCGAAGTCGTGGCCGAAGCTGAAGTCGAACCTGCAGCAGCTTAATTGCAGCTAGTCGCGAATCATTCGCGACTGCGGTTTCGGCGCTTTTTGCGTCAATACTGATTAGATGTTATTAGTGAATTAATTTAGGAGTTTCAAATGGCAATTAGCAAAGACGATATCCTGGAAGCCGTAGGCGCGATGTCCGTAATGGACCTGAACGACCTGGTCAAGGCATTCGAAGAAAAATTCGGCGTGTCCGCTGCCGCAATGTCCGCACCTGCCGCTGGCGGCGCTGCTGCTGCAGCTGTTGAAGAGCAGACCGAGTTCACCGTCATTCTGTCCGAATTTGGCGCGAACAAAGTTGGCGTCATTAAAGCAGTGCGCGAAATCACGGGTCTGGGCCTGAAAGAAGCCAAAGATCTGGTCGACGGTTCGCCGAAGCCAGTCAAGGAAGGCATCTCCAAGGCAGACGCGGAAGCCGCCAAGAAGAAGCTGGAAGACGCTGGCGCGAAAGCCGAAATCAAGTAATTTCGGCTTGCCAGGGCGCTTGGTAGATTTACTAAGTAGCGCCGGAGTCAAAGCGCAGGACCTTTCCGAAAGGAAAGGTTCGGCTTTGGCTCCTTTGTCGTTTTCAAATTGCGACGAATCACACTGCAACTCTGTGCCACCGGCAGAGCGCACGACGGTCAACAATTTGAGAGGCTGAGGCTTGAGGTTTCGTTGTAACGGTCATGCAGTAACGATCATGCAGCAGCGGTTAGCGAAACCTGAATTCTTATCCTTTCTGTCACTCACGGAGTGTCCATGCACTACTCATTTACTGAGAAGAAGCGCATCCGCAAATCATTTGCGAAGCGCGCTAACGTTCACCAAGTTCCGTTCCTGCTGGCGACCCAGCTCGAGTCTTACCTGAGCTTCCTGCAACAGGACGTCATCCCGTCCCAGCGCAAGAATGACGGTCTGCAGTCGGCCTTTACCTCGATTTTCCCTATCGTGTCGCACAATGGATTTGCGCGCCTCGAATTCCTGTCCTACGTGCTCGGCGATCCGCCGTTCGACGTGAAGGAATGCCAACAGCGCGGCCTGACCTTCGCGTCGCCGCTGCGCGCCAAGGTCCGTCTGGTGATTCTGGACAAGGAATCGCCGACCAAACCGGTGGTCAAGGAAATGAAGGAGCAGGAAGTCTACATGGGCGAACTGCCTCTGATGACAACTACCGGCTCGTTCGTGATCAACGGCACCGAGCGCGTGATCGTGTCGCAGCTGCATCGTTCGCCTGGCGTCTTCTTCGAGCACGACCGCGGCAAGACGCATTCGTCGGGCAAGCTGTTGTTCTCGGCGCGCATCATTCCCTACCGCGGTTCCTGGCTCGATTTCGAGTTCGATCCGAAGGACATCTTGTTCTTCCGCGTCGATCGCCGCCGCAAGATGCCGGTCACGATCCTGTTGAAGGCGATCGGCATGACGCACGAACAGATTCTCGCGAATTTCTTCGTGTTCGACAATTTTGCGCTGCGTTCCGAAGGCGCCGAGATGGAATTCGTCGCCGAGCGCCTGCGCGGTGAAGTGGCGCGTTTCGACATCGCCGACAAATCGGGCAAGGTGCTGGTCGCAAAAGACAAGCGTATCAATTCCAAGCATGTGCGCGACGTCGAAGCTGCCGGCATCAAGCACATTTCGGTACCGGAAGACTATTTGCTGGGCCGCGTCCTGGCCAGGAACATCATCGACGCCGATACCGGCGAAGTGGTGGCCAATGCCAACGACGAACTGACCGACGAGCTGCTCGGCAAGTTGCGCGACGCCAATGTAAAAGACATCCAGACCTTGTATACCAATGATCTGGATCAGGGCGCCTACATCTCGCAGACGCTGCGGATGGATGACACCACCGACCAGATGGCGGCCAAGGTCGCGATCTACCGCATGATGCGCCCGGGCGAACCACCGACCGAAGACTCGGTTGAGGCGCTGTTCAAGGGCCTGTTCTACAGTGAAGAACGGTACGATCTGTCGGCCGTCGGCCGCATGAAGTTCAACCGTCGCATCGGCCGCGATGAACTGACCGGCGCGATGACGCTGTCGAACGAAGACGTGCTGGCCGTGATCAAGATCCTGGTCGAGCTGCGCAATGGCCGCGGCGAAGTCGACGATATCGATCACCTCGGTAACCGCCGCGTACGCTGTGTCGGCGAACTGGCAGAAAACCAGTTCCGCGCCGGCCTGGTACGCGTCGAGCGCGCCGTCAAGGAGCGTCTCGGCCAGGCCGAAGCCGACAACCTGATGCCGCACGACCTGATCAACTCGAAGCCGATCTCGGCCGCGATCCGCGAATTCTTCGGCTCCTCGCAGCTGTCGCAGTTCATGGATCAGACCAATCCGCTGTCGGAAATCACCCACAAGCGCCGCGTATCGGCACTTGGACCGGGCGGTCTGACCCGCGAACGTGCCGGCTTCGAGGTGCGCGACGTGCATCCGACTCACTACGGCCGGGTCTGCCCGATCGAAACGCCAGAAGGCCCGAACATCGGTCTGATCAACTCGTTGGCGCTGTATGCGCGCCTGAACGAATACGGCTTCCTCGAGACCCCGTATCGCAAGGTCGACGGCAGCAAGATCACCAGCCAGATCGATTACCTGTCCGCGATCGAGGAAGGGCGCTACATCATCGCCCAGGCCAATGCTACCATCGACAAATCGGGCAAGTTGTCCGATGAACTGGTGTCGGCACGCGAAGCCGGCGAGACCATCCTGGTATCACCAGAGCGTGTGCAGTACATGGACGTGGCGCCGGGTCAGATCGTATCAGTAGCGGCTTCGCTGATTCCGTTCCTCGAACACGATGACGCGAACCGCGCATTGATGGGTGCCAACATGCAGCGCCAGGCCGTGCCTTGCCTGCGTCCTGAAAAAGCGCTGGTCGGCACCGGTATCGAACGCACCGTGGCGGTCGACTCCGGCACCACGGTGCAGGCGTTACGCGGTGGTGTGGTCGATTACATCGATGCCGGCCGGGTCGTGATTCGTGTCAATGATGAAGAAGCGACCGCAGGTGAAGTCGGTGTCGACATCTACAACCTGATCAAATACACCCGTTCCAACCAGAACACCAACATCAACCAGCGTCCGATCGTCAAGGTCGGTGACCGCGTCGCCAAGCATGACGTGATCGCCGATGGCGCATCGACCGATCTGGGCGAGTTGGCGCTGGGTCAGAACATGCTGGTCGCGTTCATGCCGTGGAACGGTCTGAACTTCGAGGATTCGATCCTGATCTCCGAGAAAGTGGTGGAAGACGACCGCTACACGTCGATCCATATCGAAGAGCTGTCGGTGGTCGCACGCGACACCAAGCTCGGTGCCGAAGAGATTACGCGCGATATCTCGAATCTGGCCGAGAACCAACTGGCCCGCCTGGATGAATCCGGTATCGTCTACATCGGTGCCGAAGTGCAGGCTGGCGACACGCTGGTCGGTAAGGTCACCCCGAAAGGCGAGACCCAGCTGACGCCGGAAGAAAAATTGCTGCGCGCGATTTTCGGCGAAAAAGCATCCGACGTCAAAGACACCTCGCTGCGCGTGCCATCCGGCATGATCGGCACCGTGATCGACGTCCAGGTGTTTACCCGCGAGGGAATCGCACGCGACAAGCGCGCCCAGCAGATCATCGACGATGAGCTGAAGCGTTATCGGCTCGACCTGAACGACCAGATGCGGATCGTCGAAGGCGATGCGTTCCAGCGTCTGGAAAAGATGCTGATTGGCAAAGTCGTCAACGGCGGTCCGAAGAAGCTGGCCAAGGGCGCCAAGATCACCAAGGAATACCTGGACGATCTCGACAAATACCACTGGTTCGACATTCGTCCGGCCGACGACGATGCTGCCAACGCGCTCGAAGCGATCAAGGAATCGATCGCCGAGAAGCGTCATCAGTTCGATCTCGCATTCGAAGAAAAGCGCAAGAAGCTGACCCAGGGCGATGAGTTGTCGCCAGGCGTGCAGAAGATGGTCAAGGTCTACCTGGCCGTCAAGCGCCGCCTGCAATCGGGCGACAAGATGGCCGGACGCCACGGTAACAAGGGTGTGGTCTCGCGCATCATCCCGGTCGAAGACATGCCTTACATGGCGGACGGCACGCCGGCTGACGTGGTATTGAATCCGCTGGGCGTGCCGTCACGGATGAACGTGGGCCAGGTATTGGAGGTGCATTTGGGCTGGGCCGCCAAGGGCCTCGGGCTGCGGATCGGCGAAATGCTGAAGGCGCAGGCCAAGGCGGTGGAGCTGCGCAAGTTCCTGACCACGATTTATAACGAATCGGGCAAGTCGGAAGACCTCGACAGCTTCAGCGACGAGGAAGTGTTCACGCTGGCCAGCAACCTGACGCAAGGTGTGCCGTTCGCGACGCCAGTGTTCGATGGTGCGCATGAAGACGAAATCCGCCGCATGCTGGACCTGGCTTATCCGGATCCGGTCGCAAAACAGCTCGGCATGACGCCTTCGAAGAACCAGGTCACGATGTATGACGGCCGCACCGGCGAGGCATTTGAGCGCAACGTCACCGTCGGCTACATGCACATGCTGAAGCTGCACCATCTGGTCGACGACAAGATGCATGCGCGCTCCACCGGTCCGTACTCGCTGGTGACCCAGCAACCGCTGGGCGGCAAGGCGCAATTCGGTGGTCAGCGCTTCGGTGAGATGGAAGTCTGGGCGCTGGAAGCCTATGGTGCATCGTATGTGCTGCAGGAGATGCTGACCGTGAAGTCGGACGACGTGAATGGCCGGACCAAGGTGTACGAGAACCTGGTCAAGGGCGACCACGTGATCGACGCCGGCATGCCGGAATCGTTCAACGTGCTGGTCAAGGAAATCCGCTCACTCGGTATCGATATCGATCTGGAACGCAATTGATTTGTTGGGGACGCTGAACCGGGCGCTGCGCTCGTGGCAATAGCCACCGGGCGCGGCGCGAGTTCCGTCCCGCAAGGCATTAGACGTATTTTTCTCACCCCCAAACCGGAGTGAAACATGAAAGCACTGCTCGATCTATTCAAGCAAGTTCAGCAAAACGAAACATTCGACGCGATCAAGATTGGTCTGGCGTCGCCTGAAAAAATCCGTTCCTGGTCATACGGCGAAGTCAAGAAGCCGGAGACCATCAACTACCGCACCTTCAAGCCTGAGCGCGACGGCCTGTTCTGCGCCAAGATCTTTGGCCCGATCAAGGATTACGAATGCCTGTGCGGCAAGTACAAGCGCCTCAAGCACCGCGGCGTGATCTGCGAAAAGTGCGGCGTTGAAGTCACGCTGGCCAAGGTGCGCCGCGAGCGCATGGGTCACATCGAACTGGCCTCGCCGACCGCGCACATCTGGTTCCTGAAATCGCTGCCGTCGCGTCTGGGCATGGTGCTCGACATGACGCTGCGCGATATCGAACGGGTGCTGTATTTCGAAGCCTACGTCGTGACCGATCCCGGCATGACCCCGCTGAAGAAGTGCCAGATCATGTCGGAAGACGATTACGCCGCCAAGTATGAAGAATACGGCGACGATTTCACCGCGTTCATGGGGGCCGAAGGCATCCGTGAATTGCTGCGCTCGATCGACATCCATCGCGATGCCGAAACCTTGCGTGTTGAACTGAAAGAGTCCAAGTCCGAAGCCAAGATCAAGAAGTACGCGAAGCGCCTGAAGGTGCTGGAAGCGTTCCAGCGTTCCGGCATCAAGCCGGACTGGATGATCATGGAAGTGCTGCCGGTGCTGCCGCCGGAACTGCGTCCGCTGGTACCGCTGGACGGCGGCCGCTTCGCGACCTCCGACTTGAACGACCTGTATCGCCGCGTCATCAACCGTAATAATCGTCTGAAACGCCTGATGGAACTGCGCGCGCCGGAAATCATTACGCGCAATGAAAAGCGGATGTTGCAGGAAGCGGTCGACTCGCTGCTGGACAACGGCCGTCGCGGCAAGGCAATGACTGGCGCCAACAAGCGTCCGCTGAAATCGCTGGCCGAAATGATCAAGGGCAAGGGCGGTCGTTTCCGTCAGAACTTGCTGGGCAAACGCGTCGACTACTCCGGCCGTTCGGTGATCGTGGTTGGTCCGCAGCTGAAACTGCACCAGTGCGGTCTGCCGAAGCTGATGGCGCTGGAACTGTTCAAGCCCTTCATCTTCAACAAGCTCGAACTGATGGGCCTGTCCACCACCATCAAGGCCGCCAAGAAGCTGGTCGAGGCGCAAGAGCCGGTAGTGTGGGACATCCTGGAAGACGTGATCCGCGAACATCCGGTCATGCTGAACCGTGCGCCAACGCTGCACCGTCTCGGGATCCAGGCGTTTGAGCCGGTCCTGATCGAAGGCAAGGCGATCCAGTTGCATCCGCTGGTGTGCGCCGCATTCAACGCCGACTTCGACGGTGACCAGATGGCGGTCCACGTGCCGCTCTCGATCGAGGCGCAGATGGAAGCGCGCACGCTGATGCTGGCGTCGAACAACATCCTGTTCCCGTCCAACGGCGAACCGTCGATCGTGCCGTCGCAGGATATCGTGCTCGGTCTGTACTATGCGACCCGCGAGAAGATCAACGGCAAGAATGAAGGGATGATGTTCCCCGACGTCTCGGAAGTGATCCGCGCCTACGACAACAAGGAAGTGGAGCTGACCACCCGCATTACGGTGCGTATCACTGAATATCCGAAAGACGCTGCGACCGGCGAATTCAACAAGTCCGTGACGCGTTACGAGACCACGGTCGGCCGCGCCATCCTGTCGGAAATTCTGCCGAAGGGCCTGCCATTTTCGGTGCTGAACCGCGCACTGAAGAAGAAGGAAATTTCGAAACTGATCAACACCTCGTTCCGCAAGTGCGGACTGCGCGCGACCGTCGTGTTCGCCGATCAGCTGATGCAGTCCGGTTTCCGTCTCGCGACCCGCGCTGGTATCTCGATCTGCGTCGATGACATGCTGGTGCCAACCCAGAAAGCGACACTGATTGCGGCCGCCGAACAGGAAGTCAAACAGATCGAGCAGCAGTATGCGTCCGGTCTGGTGACTTCCGGCGAACGCTACAACAAGGTGGTCGATATCTGGGGCAAGACCGGCGACGAAGTCGGCAAGGCCATGATGGATCAGCTCAAGCTGGAAGACGTGGTGCGTCGCGACGGCAGCACCGGTACGCAGGAATCGTTTAACGCGATTTACATGATGGCCGACTCCGGTGCGCGCGGTTCGGCTGCCCAGATCCGCCAGCTGGCCGGTATGCGCGGCCTGATGGCCAAGCCGGACGGCTCGATCATCGAAACGCCGATTACCGCGAACTTCCGCGAAGGCCTGAACGTGTTGCAGTACTTCATCTCGACCCACGGTGCACGTAAGGGTCTGGCCGATACCGCGCTGAAAACTGCGAACTCCGGTTACCTGACCCGTCGCTTGGTCGACGTGACCCAGGATCTGGTGGTGATCGAGGACGATTGCGGCACCTCGAACGGCGCCGCGATGAAGGCGCTGGTGGAAGGCGGCGAAGTGATTGAAGCGTTGCGCGACCGTATCCTCGGTCGGGTAGCGGTCAACGACATCGTCAATCCGGAAACGCAGGCCACGTTGTATGAAGGCGGTACGCTGCTCGACGAAGACATGGTCGAAGAGATCGAGCGTCTGGGCATCGACGAAGTCAAGGTTCGCACCCCGCTGACCTGCGACACCCGTTTCGGCCTGTGCGCCATGTGCTATGGCCGTGACCTGGGCCGCGGCGTGATGGTCAACGCCGGCGAAGCAGTCGGCGTGATTGCCGCGCAGTCGATCGGCGAACCGGGCACCCAGCTGACCATGCGTACCTTCCACATCGGTGGTGCGGCGTCGCGTGCAGCAGTGGCATCTTCGGTCGAGGCCAAATCGAACGGCACCATCCGCTTCACCGCCGCGATGCGTTATGTCACCAATGGCAAGGGCGATCAGATCGTGATTTCCCGTTCCGGCGAAGTCCTGATCACTGACGACCACGGCCGTGAGCGCGAGCGTCACAAGGTGCCGTACGGTGCGACCCTGATCGTGAAAGACGGTATGGCGATGAGAGCCGGTACCGCGCTCGCGACCTGGGATCCGCTGACCCGTCCGATCATCACCGAATACGCCGGTACCATCCGCTTCGAAAACGTCGAGGAAGGCGTCACCGTGGCGCGTCAGGTCGATGACGTCACCGGTCTGTCGACCCTGGTCGCCATCGATGCCAAGCGGCGCGGTTCGCTGACCAAGACCATGCGTCCACAGGTCAAGTTGCTCAACGAGCAGGGCGAAGAAGTCAAGATCGCAGGCACCGAACATGCGGTGACGATCGGCTTCCAGGTCGGCGCGCTGATCATGGTCAAGGACGGTCAGCAGGCATCGGTCGGTGAAGTGCTGGCACGTATCCCGACTGAATCGCAGAAAACCCGCGATATTACCGGTGGTCTGCCGCGTGTTGCCGAACTGTTCGAAGCACGTTCGCCGAAAGATGCCGGCATGCTGGCGGAAGTCACCGGTACCGTTGCCTTCGGCAAGGAAACCAAGGGCAAGCAACGTCTCGAAATCACCGACATGGACGGCAACAAGCACGAGTTCCTGATTACCAAGGACAAGCAAGTGCTGGTGCATGACGGCCAAGTCGTGAACAAGGGCGAGATGATCGTGGACGGCCCGGCCGATCCGCAAGACATCCTGCGTCTGTTGGGTATCGAAGCGCTGGCGCGTTACATCGTCGACGAAGTGCAGGACGTGTACCGTCTGCAAGGCGTGAAGATCAACGACAAGCACATCGAAGTGATCGTGCGCCAGATGTTGCGTCGGGTGCAGATCGTCGACGCCGGCGATGCCAACTACATCGTGGGCGAGCAGGTCGAGCGTTCCGAGTTGCTGGACGAAAACGATCGCGTGATCGCCGCAGGCAAGATTCCGGCGACCTACGACAACGTGCTGCTGGGTATTACCAAGGCGTCGCTGTCGACCGACTCGTTCATTTCGGCTGCGTCGTTCCAGGAAACCACGCGCGTGCTGACCGAAGCGGCGATCATGGGCAAACGGGACGGCCTGCGCGGCCTGAAGGAAAACGTCATCGTCGGCCGCCTGATCCCGGCTGGTACCGGTCTGGCCTTCCATCGCGCCCGCAAGGAAAAGGAAGTGTGGGAAGCGGAAGAACGCGCCGCGCTGCTGCAAGCCGAGAAATCGGCGCGCGCTGCCGAAGCGGAAGCCGCGATCGAGGCAATCGAGACGACAGGACAGCACGACGATCAAGACTGATCGAGGGTCTTGGCACAAAAAACGGCATCGGTGGAGTTCCACCGATGCCGTTTTTTTGCGTTACGCCGCTGGACGAGATTTGAATCGGGGCCCGGCGGTGTGAAGATACTGGCTGCTGTATTGTTTATCGCCGCAACAACTTCATGCCAAAAACCGGGTATTTTTGCTGATACTCCCTGCGCTATTGATCAATCAGGCGCGCACCGTTCGGGCCGTGGCGAACTGATTGGGCCCAACCCGCCACCTGCCTCTACTTACCCTGCGCCAGCGGCATCCCCTTGTCGATCACTTCACGACAGTCGCCGCGAATGATGGCATGGTCATAATCGGTCCAGCCGTAGCTGTCGACATAGCGCTTGTGCGGTTTGAATTCGCGGCTCAGGAAGCTCCATTCCAGGCGCTCGGTGCCATAGCGTATATCGGCCATGTCGAGCAGCGTATGGAACATGTTTTCGGTCGACAGGCGCGACCGGGTATGGCGTTGCAGCTGCGCGATCTTGTCCGGATAGGTCGACTTGTACAGGTCGGAGTACCACATCAGCGCCGGGATATGGAATTCGTATTGTGTGTTGTGACCGTGGAAGGCCAGATTGCAGCTGCCGTCGTACAGGGTCTGGCCGTGATCCGAGCTGTACAGCATCGCGCTCAGCTGGCCCGACGTCTTCAAAGTATCGATCACCTGCGCCAGGAACCAGTCGGTGTACAGAATCGAATTGTCGTAGCTGTTGTTCAGCTGCGGTTTGATTTTCAGGTTGGTGTAGACCGGATTGTCGATCCCGAACAGCGACGGTTTCCATTGGTCGAATTCCTGCGGATAGCGGTGGCTGTAGTTCCAGTGGCTGCCCAGGGTGTGCAGCACGATCAGCTTCTTTGGCGCCGGATCGGCGATCGCATTCTTGAGCGGGTCGAGCAGGATCTTGTCGAGATTGGAATTATTGGTGAAGCCACCCAGGTTCATGAATTGCAGCACGTCGGCTTCCTTTGCGAATACCGACACCGGTGTATCGAACTGGCCGAACGAGATCTGGTTCGACAGCCAGTACGTCTTGAAGCCGGCTTCCTTGAACGCCGTCAGGAACGATTTTTCCGAAAAACCGGCCTGCAGGCTTTGCGTCGCCGGCTTGCGCGAGACCAGCACCGGCACCGACAGCCGCGTCGCCGACACCGCGGTGATCATGTCGGGGAAGCTGACCAAGTTGGATTCTTTCTTGAGCAGCGGATTGGTGTCGCGTTCGTAGCCGTTCAAGCTCCAGCGATCGTAACGGCTCGATTCGCCGATCACCATCACCACCACTTGCGGTGTGCTGTCCTGGCTGGCCTGGTAGGCGCCGAATTTGAATCGCTTGCTCTTGTCGGACAGATCGGCCAGATATTGCCGCTCCTGCCAGAAGTCGATGCCGCGCGCGATCAGCCCGAACGGCCAGGTGTCGCCGAACGCCTTGGTGTCGAGCGGCATGCCGGCCCAGGCCGGCAGCTTGGGCCATGATGCCGAAGCCACCGGGCCGCTGGCGCTGGCCTGCACCGCACTGGCCACCGACGGACTGGCGCTTTCGGCGTCGTCGGGATCGCTGTCGCCTTCACCCTCACCAAAACCCGAGGCGGCGACACTGCCCTTGGTGGACGCCGATCCGGCACTGCTCGACGCAGTATGGGCGACCGCGGCGGATGCTGATGCGCTGGAACTCTCGACCCCATACTCGTAGCCGTAAGCACCAACTCCGGTCCCAGCCAGCAGCAGCGCGATTGTCAACCAGCGCGAATGGTCGCTCCAGTCGAGATCACGAGTGCTCCGTGCGGCGCGCAAGGTGGCCCACCACCAGACGATCACCCCCACCATGACAGCCAGCATCAACCACACTTTCTGGCCCAGGAATTCGAGCGATTCCCGCGGACTGGTTTCGGCGATGATGCCCAGGTGGTGCGTGGAAATGCCCTGGCCGAAGAAGGTGCGCAGATAGATCTCGGTCGGCAGCGCCAGAAAGGCCGGCAGCAGCAGCCAGTGGAACCAGGCCGGCCGCTTGAAGACCGCCCACACCGCGAGCCATGCCACGAATTCCATCGCCAGAATGCGCGCCGGCTGATCCACCGGTTTGCCCTGCAGCCATGCAAAGAACGGCAAGCTTGACAGCAGCAGATACGACAGCAACAGAAATAAATTAACGGGGCGCAACAAAGAAGGCATGACGGACGCAAGTAAGTAGGGTGGTACGGTGTTGGAAAAGGCAGGCAAATCCTGAGCGCGCATTATCGCGGGTTTTTGCGCCGACCGTGTCGCGGCTTCTCGAAATGCCGCGTCGTGACCACTGAGACGCTTATTCTCCCCCGATTTGGACCCGCTGCGATTAGGTTAGTACAGCCGGGGGTATTTTTGAAAGCCATTTGAATTACGGGAAATCCAACCCTATTTTTGCCTCTACTCCGATTGCTTGTGCAAGCACCGTTGGGCCCGCGCCTAGGCCCAGCCCAGGCGCAGCGCGGCCGCCGACCATGATGCGTGCGGCATCGCATGCTGCCCGCGCGCCACCAGTGGCCGGGCAAAAATCACCCCAAGCGAAGGTTGACTGTAGTTCATTGCAGGTTTATACTTACCGGTTCTCGATATTGGGCTCGCTTGGGCTTAAGCGTTCTTTGGTCTTGCTTCACGCCGCGCGCTTTCCCTCTCAGTCACATCGAGTCGCGTGATTTATCTGCGCACCATTCATATTAAGTCCCCGGACAACCGATTTCGGGATCGTTACATTAACGTCGTATTTTGTTGGATTTAGAACGATGCCAACCATCAATCAACTGATTCGCCAGCCGCGCGTTTCCGCGCGCGTCAAGAGCAAATCGCCGGCGCTGGAAAACAGCCCGCAAAAACGTGGCGTATGCACCCGCGTTTATACAACGACTCCAAAGAAGCCAAACTCGGCTCTGCGTAAGGTCGCCAAAGTACGCCTGACCAACGGTTTCGAAGTCATTTCGTACATCGGCGGTGAAGGTCATAACCTGCAAGAACATAGCGTCGTGCTGCTGCGCGGCGGTCGTGTCAAGGATTTGCCGGGTGTACGTTACCACATGGTTCGCGGTGCACTGGATACCCAGGGCGTCAAAGATCGTAAGCAGGCGCGTTCGAAGTACGGTACCAAGCGTGCCAAGGCTAAAAAATAAATGTTTTCGTCAGGCAGTACGCTAGCGAAATGTAATCGGCCCCACTGGGTCGAGTAAGTGGTTGGCTATGATGGCCGCCGCGAGTGCAGGCAACAGCCATGCGCTCAACTGAAGATTGAAAGGAATTGAAATGCCACGTCGTCGTGAAGTGCCCAAGCGCGAAATCCTGCCGGATCCAAAATTCGGTAATGTTGATGTCGCCAAATTCGTCAACGTTCTGATGCTGTCCGGCAAAAAGTCGGTCGCTGAGAACATCATCTACGGTGCGTTCGAGCACATCCAGTCCAAATCGGGCAAGGATCCGCTTGAAGTGTTCGTCGCTGCAATCAACAACTGCAAACCGATGGTCGAGGTGAAATCCCGTCGCGTCGGTGGCGCCAACTACCAGGTGCCAGTTGAAGTGCGTCCAGTCCGCCGTATGGCGCTGTCGATGCGCTGGTTGCGTGAGGCTGCCAACAAGCGCAGCGAAAAATCGATGCCGCAACGTTTGGGTGGCGAGTTGCTGGAAGCGGCCGAAAGCCGCGGCGGCGCAATGAAAAAGCGGGACGAAGTGCACCGTATGGCAGAAGCGAACAAGGCGTTCTCGCACTTCCGCTTCTAATAGATTGGATATCGGCCTCCGCGATCGGAGCCGTATCCGCATGAGTGATTTGTTCGGGGCCGGGCACATTTTTGGTGAAAAAATGGCGCTCGGTTTTGTTCATTATAAGATTTAGGACTGATTATGGCCCGCAAGACCCCCATTGAGCGCTACCGCAATATCGGTATTTCCGCTCACATCGACGCCGGTAAAACCACCACCACCGAACGTGTATTGTTCTACACCGGTGTGAACCACAAGATTGGTGAAGTGCATGATGGCGCCGCCACCATGGACTGGATGGAGCAGGAGCAAGAGCGCGGTATCACGATTACGTCCGCGGCGACCACGTGCTTCTGGAAGGGCATGGCCAACAACTTCCCTGAGCACCACATCAACATCATCGACACCCCGGGTCACGTCGACTTCACGATCGAAGTCGAGCGCTCGATGCGTGTGCTCGACGGCGCTTGCATGGTCTACTGCGCCGTGGGCGGCGTGCAGCCGCAGTCGGAAACCGTGTGGCGTCAGGCCAACAAATACAAGGTGCCGCGTCTGGCCTTCGTCAACAAGATGGATCGCACCGGTGCCAACTTCTTCAAGGTCTACGAGCAGATGCGCGCGCGCCTGAAGGCCAACCCGATTCCGCTGCAGATCCCGATCGGCGCCGAAGAGAATTTCCTGGGCGTGGTCGATCTGGTCAAGATGAAGGCGATCTATTGGGATGACGCGTCGCAAGGGATGAAATTCGACTATCGCGAGATTCCCGCCGAGCTGCAAGCTCAGGCCGAAGAATGGCGCGAAAAGATGGTCGAGGCTGCGGCTGAAGCGACCGAAGAACTGATGAACAAGTACCTCGAAGAAGGCGATCTGTCGGAAGCTGAAATCAAGGCGGCTCTGCGTCAACGCACCATCGCCAGCGAAATCGTGCCGATGATGTGCGGCACCGCGTTCAAGAACAAGGGCGTACAGGCGATGCTGGATGGCGTCATCGAATACCTGCCATCGCCGGTGGACATTCCGCCGGTGAAGGGTATGGACGAAGATGACCAGCCAGTGACCCGCAAGGCGGAAGACGGCGAGAAATTCTCGGCGCTGGCGTTCAAGATCATGACCGACCCCTTCGTCGGCCAGCTGATTTTCTTCCGCGTCTACTCCGGTACCATCAAGACCGGCGACACCGTGTTCAATCCTGTGAAGAACAAGAAAGAACGTCTTGGCCGTATTTTGCAGATGCACGCCAACCAGCGTGAAGAAATCAAGGAAGTGCACGCCGGCGACATCGCTGCGGCCGTTGGTCTGAAAGATGCAACCACCGGTGAAACGCTGTGCGATCCTTCATCGATCATCACGCTGGAAAAGATGATCTTCCCTGAGCCCGTGATTTCGCAGGCAGTCGAGCCGAAGACCAAGGTTGACCAGGAAAAAATGGGCTTGGCGCTGAACCGTCTGGCACAGGAAGATCCATCGTTCCGCGTCAAGACCGACGAAGAATCCGGCCAGACCATCATCGGCGGCATGGGTGAATTGCACCTGGAAATTATTGTTGACCGCATGCGGCGCGAATTTGGCGTGGAAGCGACGGTCGGCAAGCCACAGGTTGCCTATCGTGAAACGATTCGCAAGACCTGCGAAGAAATCGAAGGCAAGTTCGTCAAGCAATCCGGTGGTCGTGGTCAATACGGTCACGTGGTACTGAAGCTGGAGCCGCAAGAGCCGGGCAAGGGCTTCGAATTCGTCGACGCGATCAAGGGCGGCACCGTGCCGCGCGAATACATCCCTGCGGTCGAAAAGGGTGTGCGCGAGACGCTGAATTCGGGCGTGATGGCCGGTTATCCGGTGGTCGATGTCAAGGTAACCCTGTTCTTCGGTTCCTACCACGATGTCGACTCGAACGAAAACGCGTTCCGTATGGCAGCTTCGATGGCGTTCAAGGACGGTTGCCGCAAGGCCAGCCCGGTCATCCTGGAGCCGATGATGTCGGTCGAAGTGGAAACGCCGGAAGATTACGCTGGTAGCGTGATGGGTGACTTGTCTTCGCGTCGCGGTATGGTGCAAGGCATGGACGAAATCGCCGGCGGTGGCGGCAAGATCATCAAGGCCGAAGTGCCGCTGTCCGAGATGTTTGGTTACTCGACCTCGTTGCGTTCAGCAACCCAGGGTCGTGCGACCTACACCATGGAATTCAAGCACTATTCCGAAGCACCGAAGAATGTGACTGAAGCGATCGTTAACTCGAAAGCAAAATAATGATGGTGCCGCCCGCGCTCGCACGAGCGTCGGCGGCGCCCTGTTGCAGCAGATTGAAAATCAATTAATTAACTATTCGTTCTTTTGAAGGAAGACCAAAATGGCAAAGAGCAAGTTTGAGCGGACCAAGCCGCACGTGAACGTAGGCACGAT
>NZ_JBHRTP010000102.1:0-22536 GCF_042646465.1 Pseudundibacterium arcticum | reverse complement strand
CGAAATCACGATCCACTACATCTAGTAGGCTTGGGAGCTAACCGGATAAGCACGGTTACTTCTTACCGGTGCCCACATCCCTCATCCCCAACCTTTCTCCCGCCCACGGAAGAGAGGTGGCTCTATGTGTAACGTGCGTAGCATCAGTTACGCGCTACGATCTGCATCATCCGCTACGTGCACCAAGCATGGCTATTTTCACAGGCAAAACAGTGGCTGCTTTAATGTGAATATGCACCACGATCCAACTTTATTTTGCATGATCAAACTTTATTTGTTGAGAGCGAACTTTATTTTTTCTAAACACATTATTCTTTGATCTGCCGCCGTAGTTAGCATCTTTGTTCTACGAGTCGGCGCGCAGTTAGCAACTTTATTGGCCCGTTAGCATCTTTGTTCTGAAGGACCAGGCTCGCCTTTGCAGGATGGCCGGAAATAGACCGGACCCGAGGACTTTGGAATCCATAAACAAAAACGCCAACCGGTGATGATTGGCGTTTCATGAGGTATGTTCCTGGTGGTCCGGGGCGGAATCGAACCACCGACACAAGGATTTTCAATCCTTGAGTTCGACGCTGTCGAAGCGCAGCAGATTACTTAGCCGCTACTTGTCCCGGCTCCTTAGCCGGTTCAGCAACTTTTTTCTGCTCCTGCGCCTCGCCGTCCCACAGCCGCTGGGCGGCTGCACGATCAAATCGTGGCAGGGCTACTGTTTCGATGGCAACACCATTCAGTACGGGATATTCTGCTCGGAAGTGCTCGATGTCTTTCTGCTCCAGATTGTCTACCGACACATCCCAAGTGCCGCCGGACATCCCGGTGACTGCCTGGTCGATCAAAGGTATCAGTGGGCCCGCACGGAATTCATCACCTTTGCGCTCACGCAGTTTTGCTGTCACGCGGCCCACGTAGGTCACAGAGTTCGGCTTTACCGTCAGGTCGAGGTTGAGTGGGACCACGAACATGCTGTTGAAGGGGAACGCGCTGGCCATGCCAGTCACGTCGAACAGTTTATATTCCCCGGCGGCGAGCGCAACGCGCGCCAGGTAGACGGTGCGGCCATTTTCCCGCAGGGTATCGATATCTTTGTTCAGTTTGAAGTTTTGGCGATCTTTCTTGCTCTGTGCGTCCGGCTTTGCAAACTTGACGACGAACGGATTGGGAACATAGCGGCTGTCATCCGAGCGGGATACCTCGATGGTCATGAGTACGACGGATTTTTCCTTCGTGTCGATGGCAGCGCTGTTCTTGTCGAATGCCATTGGATTTACTGTTGCACAGCCTGTTACAACACAACAGGCAATTGCTGCGGCGATTGATCGTATCATTCTGTAGATTCTTTTCTTGTTTGATTTTTGGATGGTGCTGCTTACTTAGCTCGGCGGCGGTTAACCGGAGCGTTGTTGCATTGTAGCAAAAATTGCAACGTTGAATCTGAAAATGATACAGAGATATTCGTCGGCTTAAACGGCCTGAAACGAAAACGCCAAAACCTGCATGGGTTGGCGTTTTGAAATTGCTGTTCTTGGTGGCCCGGGGCGGAATCGAACCAACCAACACAAGGATTTTCAATCCTCTACTCGCTACTGCCTTTATAAGATCAATGTTCCGAACTTTACTCATGCACTTCGTTGAAAAGTTCCGAACTTTATTACTTTGTTCCGAACTTTATTCCAAAGGAATAATATATATGCCGGCTAACGCCCCTTATTCCACCGTCACCGACTTCGCCAGATTGCGCGGCTTGTCGACGTCAGTGCCGCGCGCCAGCGCGGTGTGGTACGCCAGCAGCTGCAGCGGGATCACGTGCAGGATTGGTGACAGCAGGCCGTAGTGCTCGGGCAGGCGGATCACGTGTACGCCTTCGCTGGAGGTGATGCGCGAATCGGCGTCGGCGAACACGTAGAGCTGGCCGCCGCGGGCGCGCACTTCCTGCATGTTCGACTTCAGTTTTTCCAGTAGCGCATCGTTCGGCGCGATCGTCACCACCGGCATTTCTTCGGTGACCAGCGCCAGCGGACCGTGCTTGAGTTCACCGGCCGGGTAGGCTTCGGCGTGGATGTAGGAAATCTCTTTCAGCTTCAGCGCGCCTTCCAGCGCGATCGGGTAATGCATGCCGCGACCGAGGAACAGCGCGTTTTCCTTGCGTGCGAAATCATCGGCCCAGGCGATGATTTGCGGCTCCAGCGCCAGCGCGCTGGCGATCGCGACCGGCAGGTGGCGCATCTGTTTCAGGTATTCGGCCTCCTGCTCCTCGCTCAGCCGACCCTTGACCTGCGCCAGCGTCAGCGTCAGCAGAAACAGCGCGACCAACTGCGTGCTGAAGGCCTTGGTCGACGCGACCCCGACTTCGACGCCGGCGCGGGTGATGAAAGCCATTTCACACTCGCGCACCATGGCGCTGGTGGCAACATTGCACACGGTCAGGGTGTGCAGCATGCCTTGCGCTCTGGCGTGTTTCAGTGCGGCCAGGGTGTCGGCGGTTTCGCCGCTTTGCGAAATCGTCACGACCAGCGCGTTCGGATTCGGCACGCTGTCACGGTAGCGGTATTCGCTCGCGATTTCGACATTGACCGGCACTTTGGCGACCGATTCTATCCAGTATTTCGCGGTCAGTCCGGCGTAGTAACTGGTGCCGCAAGCCAGGATCAGCACCGAATCGATCTGCTTGAAAATGGGGAAGGCTTTATCGCCGAACAGCTCGGGCATGATGGTCTTGACCCCTTCCAGCGTGTCGCCGATGGCGCGCGGCTGCTCGAAAATTTCCTTTTGCATGTAGTGGCGATACGGGCCGAGTTCGGCCGCGCCAGTATGCACGTGCACGGTGTTCACTGCGCGCCGCGCCGGCTTGCCCTGCGCGTCCACGATCCAGACCCGCTGCAATTGCAGGTCGACCACGTCACCTTCTTCCAGATAGACGATCTGGTCGGTTGTGCCGGCCAGCGCCATCGCGTCGGACGCCAGAAAATTCTCGCCCCGGCCGACGCCGACGATCAGTGGCGAGCCGTGGCGTGCGCCGACCACGCGGTGCGGCTCGTCACGGCAAAACACCGCGATCGCGTAGGCGCCGGTCAGGCGTTTGACCGCCTGCTGGACCGTGTCGAACAGGTCGCCGGCATACAGATGGTCGACCAGATGCGCGATCACTTCGGTATCGGTCTGGCTCTCGAACACATAGCCGAGCGCGCTCAGTTCGGCGCGCAGCTCGTCGTGATTTTCGATGATGCCGTTGTGTACCAGCGCGATCCGCTCACGCGAAAAATGCGGGTGCGCATTGTGCGAGGCGGGCGCGCCATGCGTGGCCCAGCGGGTGTGCGCGATGCCGGTGAAGCCGGCCAGGCCGGTCTGCGCAATTTGTTGTTCCAGCTCGGCCACGCGCGCGGTGCTGCGCGCGCGGCGCAACTGGCCGTCGACATGCAGTGCGACGCCGCACGAATCGTAGCCGCGGTATTCGAGCCGCTTCAGTCCTTCGACCAGGATGGGGGTGATATTACGCTGCGCAACCGCGCCGACGATGCCGCACATGAGAGCCTCTACGTGAGTGAGAATAATTGCATGCTAGAGCATAGTGACTGAAAAAAGCGGTCAAAATGCTTTATGATTTGGTGAATTATTTCATGCGTTAATTGTGATGAAATAATAATTCAAAATATTAACAATAAATTATATAAAATTCATGGCTGATTCGACCATCCTGCTCGACGACCTCGACCGACGCATCCTTAACGCGTTGCAGGCCGATGCGTCACAGAACAATATCCAGCTAGCGGCGCAGGTGCACGCGTCGGCGCCGACTTGCCTGCGGCGCGTCAAACGCCTGATCGACAGCGGCGTGATCGCGCGTCAGGTCGCCATCGTCGCGCCGGACAAGGTCGGCGCCAGCCTGACCGCGATCGTCGAAATCACGCTCGATCACCAGGCCGCCGAGCGGTTGCAGGAGTTCGAGGCGCACGTGGCGCAGGAAGCGGCGGTGTTGCAGTGCTATCGGGTGTCGCCGGGACCGGACTTTGTGCTGGTGGTGCAGGTCGCCGACATGCCGGCTTATCACGCGCTGGCGCATCGGCTGTTTGCGACCCAGACCAATGTGCGCAATGTGCGCAGCTTCTTTTCGGTGTTCAGAAGCAAGTTTGAGACGCGGCTGGCGGTGTGACGGGATTGACCATCGAAAATATACTGTGGCGTGTATATTTTTATACCGTAATAAACATCAGCGGGATATAGGTTGTTTTTGTTAATACTCCCCCTTATTTGTATGACTCGATATGATTGTCGTCGCTGCGCGAAAACGGATCGTGCGGTCGCGGGGGGCTCGCTCCGTGGTTGCTAGCCGGGGGTGGCCCGGCGGCCACCTACCTTTTTTGCTTCGCCAAAAAAGGTAGGCCAAAAAAGGCGACCGCGCAGACGCTGCCCTTCGGGTTCCCGTCTGTGGGGCAGCAAAAGCGGGAAATGACAAAACTCGCTACGCTCAGACATTGTCATTTCTGATCCGCTTTTGCTGCCCCGCAGACGGCAGCGTCTCAAGCGGAACGACAAAAAGCAACGGCAAAAGCAACCGCAAAAGCAACCGCAAAAGCAACCGCAAGAGGCGGACGTCTAGCAGGCTGTGCACGTAGCAAACTGAGTGTCGTCCCAGCGAACGCTGGGATCCAGTGTCGTTCGTTGCCTCACCGCATCCACGATCGTAGCCAAGGACAGCCCGACTTGGCCGCCGCGCGCAGGTGCTTGTTACTTCTTCACCTTCACGGGCCGCGTCCAGCCCTCGATCGTGACCTGCTTCGCGCGCGACACCGTCAGCTTGCCGGCCGGCGCATCCTTCGACAGGCTGGTGCCGGCGCCGAGCGTGGCGCCCTTGCCGACGGTGACCGGCGCGATCAGCTGGCTGTCGCTGCCGATGAAGGCGTCGTCTTCGATCACGGTGCGGAACTTGTTGGCACCGTCGTAATTGCAGGTGATGGTGCCGGCGCCGACGTTGACGCGGCTGCCGATGGTGGCGTCTCCGATATAGGCCAGATGATTGGCCTTGCTGGCGGCGGCGATCTGGCTGTTCTTGACTTCGACGAAGTTGCCTATATGGACGCCTTCGGCCAATGTGGTGCCGGGACGCAGCCGTGCGTACGGACCGATGATGGACGCGCTGCCGACCTGCGCCTGCTCGATATGGCAGAACGGCTTGATCTGCGCGCCGGCGGCGATGCGGGCATTGCTGATCACACAGTGCGCGCCGATCGTCACGCCGTCGGCCAGCGCAACCTCGCCTTCGAACACGCAGCCGACATCGATGCTGACATCGCGGCCGCAGGTCAATCTGCCGCGCACGTCGATCCGGTTCGGATCGGCCAGGGTCACGCCCTGTTCCAGCAGGTCGTTGGCTGTGTTGCGCTGAGCGATGCGTTCCAGTTCGGCCAGTTGCACCTTGCTGTTGACGCCCAGCGTTTCCCAGACTGCGGCCGGTTGCGCCGACACCACCGCGACGCCATCGGCGACGGCGCGCGCGACGATGTCGGTCAGATAATATTCGGCCTGCGCATTGTCGTTCGACAGCGTGGTGAGCCATTGCTTGAGCCACGCGGTCGGCACCACCATGATGCCGGTATTGATTTCGCGGATCGCACGCTCGGCCGCGTTGGCATCCTTTTGCTCGACGATACGCACGATGTGGCCATCTTCGCGCAAGATGCGGCCATAGCCGGTCGGGTCGTCCAATGCGATCGTCAAAATTCCCAGCTTGTCGGTCCCGGAGCAGTCCAACAACCGTTGCAGCGAGGCCGCACTTGTCAGCGGAACATCGCCATACAACACCAGCGTAGGCATGTTGTCATCGAGATGCGGCACCGCCTGCATCACCGCATGACCGGTACCGAGCTGCGGCTCCTGCTTGGCAAATACCAGGTCGGGCGCGCCCAGCAACTCCGGCACCTTTTCCCCGCCATGACCGTAAATCACGCACAAGCGCGTTGGCGTCAGCGACCGCGCGGTATCGATCACATGCGACAGCAGCGGTTTGCCGGCCAGCGGATGCAACACCTTTGGCAGCGCCGACTGCATGCGTTTGCCGAGGCCGGCGGCGAGGATCACGATATTCATAGGGAATTAGTTGAAAATAATAAAAAATTTTAACATGCGCATCAGCCGCGCTTGGGCGAATCGCGATGATTTCCAGGGCGATTGTATGAAGATCGGTGCAGGCTAGAGCTTCTCGCCCCTTCCCCCTTGAAGGGGGAGGGTTGGGATGGGGGTAGGATGGTCGATCGGCAACATGCATCATTCATCGACAGCACTACCCCCACTTGCAGTGCGCATATCCGCTTGCAGGCGGATACCGCTTCGCAGGCAGGAGGCATGCCTCCTGAATTCCCTGCTCCGCCCCTAACCCTCCCCTGCAAGCATGTCCTGAGCTTGTCGAAGGAGGGGAGGGAACTAAACCCGGCAGCACCAATGTTCATGTGGTTCTTCGTGCGATTGCCCTACTAGGATTTCAATGTGCTGGCGGCGCAGCGGAAGTTGGCCGCTACCGGACAGCGAACCGTGGCAGTGCATCGGCGTTGCAGCAAGGCGCCTATCGCCGGCGTCGCTTTGGCGCTCCCTGATTAATTTCGGGCGAGGGGCTGTCACAAAAAAATGCCGCCCGGCGCTGGTGCGGGCGGCATGGCGATCGTTGCGCCTGGCTTATTGCAGCTGATTGCGCGGATCGCCGCGTTCTGGCCGGCGACCGTGTTCGTCGTCCTTGCTGTTGCTGTCGCGCTGGCGCTGGCGGGATTCCGGTGCCACACGGTTTTCGATACGCACCGGTTGCGGCACTGCGACCGGCGCCGCCACCGCAGCAGGCGGTGGTGCCTGACGCGCCGGTTCGACCCGGTTCTGGAGCTGTGGTTGCTGTGGTGCCATCGGCCGCTCCGGACGACGGCCGCGGTTCTCATCCGGCGTGCCGCGTTCGGCACGATCGGGTGCGCGTTCACGCCAGCCTGGCGTCGGACTCAACGGTCCCGGCCGTGGTTGCAGCGGCGCCTGCACTTGCCCCGGCGCCGCTGCCGGCGCCGGCTGGACCGCTCGTTGTTGCGGATGTATCGGCTCGGAGTTGCCCTGCGACGGTTCTTGTCTTGGCTGAGCGCGCCAGTTAGACGGCGTCGTCGGCGCGACCGGCGGTGGCAGTTGCTGCGTTGGGGTCTGTGAGCGCTGCATCGGTGATGGCTGCACCGCCTGTGGCTGCTGTGGTTGCAGTAGTTGCGGCTGCAGCGGCGGTTGTTGCCCATAGCGGCGCTCGCGCGGCACCAACACCGGATCGGGCGTGCGCAGATTGGCCCTTGGCTGGAAATGCTGGTCGCGCGGCAATGCAGCGATCGCACTGGTCGGCGCCTGTTGCAGCTGTCGCGGATCGATCAGGCGCGCCGGTATCGGCGTCACCGGGACACTGCGCCGGCCCCGTTCGAATTCAGCATGCGGCACTACCGTCACTGCGTCGCGCACATCGCGGTTCTGGTAGTGGACTTGCGGCGGATGGGCGCCGCCATTGACGTTGGTGAAGTTGGTGACATTAGTGATGGTATTGATATTGGTGACATGCGAGATGTTGACTCGCCGCACATAGGTCGGCGACACGCTGTAACTCGGCACGAACACCTCGCGCGGCGCCAGCGGGAACCAGCCGACCGCCGGGGCCGCGCCACCAGAAAACGATACTCGCCAGTTGCTGCCGCCGACCCAGCCGACCAGCGCCGGGGCCCACACCGGCCTTGCCGTCACCGATCCCGGCGCCCAGCACCAGCGATTCCCGACAAATGCCCAGCGGCCATAATGGGTTGGCGCATAGCCCCAGGGCGCGTTGTCGACCCAGGTCCAGCCCCACGGCTCGACCCAAGTCCAGCGCCCGCTCTGATACGGGGTCCAGCCGGCAGGCACCGTATTCGGATACCAGACCGGGCCATAGTCGCTGCTTGCTTGCCAGCTGCCGTAGTTGTCCAGTTCTTCATAGCCGGTGGTTTCTGGCGACACATAACGCAGCGATGGCGATTGCTCTTCACGCTGATCGCGTGCCAGCGCCCAGTCGTCGAAGGCGTCGCGCTGCAGGCCACCGACGCGCATATTGCCCGCGGCGAACTCGAGCTGGCGGCCGGCCGGCACCGTCAGGCTGTTGCCATCGTTATCGAAGCGGATCGCGCCGGAAAACACCCCGACGGTGGTGGTGTCGGGCGCCCGTTCGGCGTCGATTCGGAAGAGCGCCGGACCGGACAGCAGCACCAAGCCTTGCGGCGTGCGCAATTCGAAGTCGTCCGCCAGGTCGCGATTCCTGACCCGCACATTGGCGCTGCCGTGCATCAGCCGCAGCCGCAAATGGTCGTCGTCGAGTTGCGCGATTTCCAGCTCGGAATCGGCATCGATACGGATCGCGGTCGACCCGACCCGCAACTCGGCGCGCGCACCCGGCGCCGTGGTCATCACGTTTTGCGACGTCAGTGGCCAGTTCAGCACCGCCGCCGCCGCTTCATCGTCATAGGTGCTGCGGAAATCGACCTGGCCATAAAGGTAAGAAATCCGCCCGACCCGGCCGCTTGGATCGGCCAGCGCTGCGCCGGCCACCAGCGCCAAAGCCAGCAGCGCCAGTGTGTTGCGAACAAATTTGACCATCATGGACTCTTACCTCTAATGTGGTGACCGCCGAAAAAAAACGCACTGTAGCATCATTAGGGTTGCCTGCAAGCACCATAGTGGACCCTATCGGCGGGATCTAGCGATGCCAGCGACCGCCAAACTGGACGTAGCCGCCGCCGCCATAGCCGCCATAATAGGGATAGGGCGCGGGATAGACCGCCACCGGCGCCGGTTCGACCGCATAGCCTGGACCGCCATAACCGCCATAACCGCCGTAACCACGGGCCGGTACCACGACACATCCGGACAAGCCTATTGTCGCGGCGGCAACTGCAAGCAGGGTGAGGGTGCGCAAGTTCATGATGATTCCAATCAAAATGGGGTATACAGCATTAGAACGATTGAGCAGACAAAAAAACTACGCCAGTTACAAAGGGTTGCAAAGTTACGGTGTGTGCGGTTGCCGGCCTCGACCTTGGCGGGCGGATCGACGCACCGCTAGGCGATAATGTTGTGCCAACGTCAGCCGCGCTAAGCTTGCGATCGGCGATCGCGCAAGGCCTCAAGGAGAAAATGTGAACCCCATGCCACCCGAGTGGATCCGCTGGATCGCAGAAAACATCGAGCGCGGCGTGCCGCCGCAGACCCTGATCGACACCCTGGTCCAGCATCGCTTCGAGCGCGGACAGGCGACTTACGAGGTGGAATCGCGCCTGCCCGGCTATCTGCTGCAAAAGCGCGCTGCACCGGCACCGGCAGCCGCCGCCGCCAAGTCCAGCGCTGCCACCCAGTATCAATACGAAAAAATGGGCCCGCAGCCGGGCAACAGCATCACGATCGACGGCCATACCATCGGCCTGCAGATGTCCCTGGCGCAGCCGCATCTGATGGTGTTCGGCAATGTGCTGAGCAAAGAAGAATGCGAGCAGCTGATCGCGTTGTCGCAAAGCAAGCTGGCGCGCTCGACCACGGTCGACGAACAAACCGGAAAAGCCGAATGGCATGCCGATCGCACCAGCAGCGGCACCTTCTTTGCGCTCAACGAGACCCCGCTCATCGCCAAACTGGACCAGCGCATCGCCCAACTAATGCAGATGCCGGTGGTCAACGGCGAAGGCCTGCAAATCCTCAATTACCAGATCGGCGGCGAATACAAGCCGCACTACGACTACTTCCCGCCCGACCAGCCCGGCAGCGCGCAGCACATCGCGATTGGCGGCCAACGCGTCGCGACCCTGATCATTTATCTAAACGAAGTTGAGGAGGGCGGCGCCACCATCTTCCCCGAGCTGGGCCTGACCGTCACGCCGGTGCAGGGAAGCGCCGTATATTTCTCCTACAGCAACTCAAAAAACCAGCTCGACCCGCGGACCTATCACGGCGGCAATCCCGTGACCAAGGGCGAGAAATGGATCGCCACCAAGTGGATGCGGCAGCGCGAGTATCGGTCGGCCTGAGCTTGCGCCTGGTCTAGTGGCATGCCGCTACAATTGGACGGTTGCCGCGTGCATGCGCTTTGCCTGTACGCGCTGTGGCAGCACTGATCGATTGGAATTCATGCCCGACCCCGCCTCCTTGTTCGCGTCCATGTTGTTCGGCATCATCGGCTTCGCCGTCTTTGTGTATGGCAAGAAGCAGGTGCTGTGGCGGCCGATGGCGATCGGCGTCGGCTTGATGGCGTATCCGTATTTCGTGTCGCAGCTCTGGCTGTTGTACCTGATCGGGGCCGGCCTGTGTGCCGCTGTGGTTCTGTGGCGCGACTGATGCACAGTGGTGCGGGATTTATGATCCGAGAATACGCAGGACTGAATGTTTAGCCATTCGAATCAAAATCTAATCGAAATGATATGCAAATTACTGAACCGCCAAAATCCGGGTACGCAGGAATTTCGCTGCGCCAATTGCGACGCAGCGACGCCGACGACTGGTATCAATATTTGTCCAACCCGTTGGCGATTGAGCATACGAGCTGGAGCATTAACGGTGTCGACGAGCTATCGCTCATGTTCGACGCGTTTGAATCTGATGCCGCGACTTCGCAGATACGCCTGGCAATCGTCGACGACAACTCCGGCTCGATGATCGGCACCATCGGTTTCCATAGCATTTCAGATGTTCATCGCACCGCTGAACTCGCTTACGATATGGCACCCGCCTATTGGGGTCGCGGCATCGGACCTGCGGTGTGCAAGGCGGTCGTCGAGTGGGCGTTCCAGAACCTGGGCTTTGTCCGGATTCAGGCCACGGCGCTGGAATCAAACCACCAATCCATACGGGTCCTGGAAAAGCGCGGGTTTGCGTTTGAAGGCGTGTTGCGTTGTTTTCGTATGGTGCGCGGACGGCCGGGACATTTCCGAATCTATTCATTGCTGAATCCGGTGTGGGAAACGTCCTGTGCGGCGGTCTAGCCACTGTCATCTGCGCTGATCGCGCCGACACGTTCTCGGCGCTTCAGTCGTCCGGCTGAACCACTATCTGAATTTTGTCTTGTCCCCGGTCTTGAGGTCGAGCGAATAGCGCACGCCTTTCTCGGTCAGCGGCATCGCGTCCGGCGGCTCATCGCCAGCCAGTGCGCCCGAGACCACCGGCAGTCCTTCGCCCTTGCGTATCAATTCATCGGCCCGCTCGTACACGTTGCGACAGCCGGTGGCCGCCATCAGCGCCTGCACGATGGTGACCTTCCAGGCGTCGACGCCGGCAGCCTGGAATTGGCAGATCAAATAGCCGTTGGCGCCGCCGTACCAGTCGACCAGCAGGCCGGGCAAGCCATCCGCTTCGCCGGTAATTAACTGCAGGTGGGGTTTGGTAGCGGCTTTGGTTGTGCCAACGCCAACGCCGCGCGCGCTGACCGCGGCCTGCACGCGGCGCTTGATCAGCGCGTGATCGATCGGTTCGTGTTGATCAAAGCTCCAGACGCGGGCGCGGATTTGCGATTTCGGGCTGTGCGCGGCGCGCGCCAGGAACTGGCCGGACGATGATTGCACCAGCGCGGTCGCGCCCGATTTCATTTTTTCAAACGGCTTGCCATCGACCCGCTCAACGGCGGAGGCGTAAATCCAGGGCTGGCGCTCGAGCAAGCTCTTTTCTTTGCCTTGTTTGATGGTGATGACTAGCATGGGACGGTTCTCGATGGAAGATGAAGACGGTGACGACGTTGACGCGCTTGCCATGATGCGGCCGCCAGCGGCGCCCGGCGCTTGATAAATACTCGCCGGTGTATTTTACGCAGGCGCAATAACACCGGCGGGATTGCCTCTATTTTTAGGCATACTGCCCGATTTTTTCCAGATCGCCGGGCTCCAGCCAGCTGAACTCGCCCGGATTCAGCGCGGGATCGAGCGCGTAGCCACCGACCGCGATCCGATGCAAGCCGTCGACCCGGTTGCCGGCCGCGGCGATCATCCGCTTGACTTGGTGGTACTTGCCTTCGGCGATGGTCAGATGCAGCACATTCTCGGTGATTTGCGCGCAGCCGGCGGCCGCGATCGGTGCCGGTTCGTCGCGCAATTGCACCCCGCTCAGCAGCGCGGCGATCAGCTCGTGCTGAATCGGATGCTTGGTGGTGACCTGATACACCTTCGGCACTTTTTTCTTCGGCGCGCTGTAGGCGTGGATGAAGGCGCCGTCGTCCGAGAACAGCAGCACGCCGGTGGTGTCCTGGTCGAGCCGGCCGACGCATTGCACGCCGCGCTCGACTAGTTGCGGCGGCAGCAGCCGGTACACGCTCGGGTGGTGTTGCGGCTGGTGCGAGCATTCGACGCCCAGCGGCTTGTTCATCGCCAGATAGACGTGCTGGCGGTATTGCCAGCGCTGGCCATCGACCTCGAATTGAAAACGGTCGGTCTCGATTTCACGCTGCGGGTCGTCGCAGAGCGCGCCGGCGATCGTGACGCGGCCGTTGAAGACCATGATCCGGCACAGCTTGCGACTGCCGAAGCCCTGACTGTGCAGGATTTTTTCCAGGCTGAGTAATGGCATCGGCTTAGTCGGCGTCGGTATCGGCATTGGCAGCGGCGCGCTGCAACGGGATGATGCTGGAGACGGTGCTGCCAGCGCTGCCGCTGGCACACGGCTCGTCATCGAACGCGATATCGCCCAGCGGATTGGCGACGCCGTCGACCTTCAGCCCGGCGAAATCGAAGCGTTGCTGGTCCATCAGATGCGACGGCACCAGCGTCGACAGCGACGAGAAGATGCTTTCGACGCGGCCCGGGAACTGCTTTTCCCAGTCGCGCATCAGGCCCTTGATCTGCTTGCGCTGCAGGTTTTCCTGCGAGCCGCACAGGTCGCATGGAATGATCGGGAACTGCTTGACCGCGGCGTAGCGCGCCGAATCGGCTTCCTTCACGTACGCCATGGGACGGATCACGATGTGCTTGCCGTCGTCCGACTGCAGCTTGGCCGGCATGCCCTTGAGCTTGCCGCCGAAGAACATGTTCAGGAAGAAGGTTTCCAGGATGTCGTCGCGATGATGGCCGAGCGCGATCTTGGTCGCCCCCAACTCGTCGGCGACCCGGTACAGGATGCCGCGCCGCAGTCGCGAGCACAGCGAGCAGGTGGTCTTGCCTTCCGGGATCAGGCGCTTGACGATGCTGTAGGTGTCCTGGTTCTCGATATGGAACGGCACGCCGAGCTTGGTCAGGTAGGCCGGCAGGATATGCTCGGGGAAGTTCGGCTGCTTCTGGTCCAGATTGACCGCGATGATCTCGAAATCGATCGGCGCCCGTTCGCGCAGCGTCATCAGGATATCGAGCAGCGCGTAGCTGTCCTTGCCGCCGGACAGGCAGACCATCACCTTGTCGCCTTGCTCGATCATGTTGAAGTCGCCGATCGCCTGCCCGACCTGGCGGCACAGGCGCTTGTGCAGCTTGTTGTTCTCGTAGGCGGTTTTTTCGGCCTTTTTGAGGCTGGCGGCGTCAGGCGGTTGTGCTGGTGCGGCCGTTTCGGTGGCGAATGGGATGGTGTGTACTTGCATGATGATGCCTGGTTATTGGTGCTGTATTGGTGCTGGGCTGAGTGACTCAAATCTTCCGTGTCATTCCCGTCCTTCGGCAGGCTCAGGATAAACTGGCCTGCGCCCGAGCGGGAATCCAGTGACGTTGGTCGATCGACGAACGACGCTGGGTTCCTGCGTTCGCAGGAACGACGTTATTTAGATTTCGGTGCCTCATGCTGTAGCGCCTTGCTTGTATTTCTTAAACGTCCGCCTTGATGCTGAACACTTCGACCCCGACGCCGTCGCAATCGGGATACACGTCCGGCTTCATGGTCGAGACCCGCACCGCGCGCACCTGCGGGTGCGCCAGCATGCTGCGCGCGACGTCGTCGCACAGGGTTTCCTGCAGGTGGACGTGGCCCTGCGCCATGCGCTGCGCGATGGTCTCCCGCATGAAGTCGTAATCGACTACTTCGGCCAGATGGTCGTCCTTCGGCGTCGACAACGCCAGCGGAATATACAGGTCGACGTTGATCAGCACGCGCTGCTCGCCCTTCTTTTCAAAATCGTGCACGCCGATATTGATCAGCACTTCGTAATTGCGCAGGAACAGGCGGCGGCAGTCGGCCAGCTTGGGGTGGGTCAGGGCGGAGAGCATGGGGGCGGTCTTTCGGTAACGGATCAAGAGGACTGGGCGACGAACATCACGTCGCGCGGCAAGGGAATCAGGTGCTGGCCGCCGTCGACCAGCAAGGTGGTGCCGGTGATCGCGCCGGCTTCGGCCAGAAAGCAGACGGCGGCCGCGATATCGTCGGCGCTGGACGAGCGCCCCAGCGGCGTTACCTGGTGGGCGCTGGCAAAGTCGGCGCCGCTCTGGTCGCTAGATGCCAGCGTGATGCCGGGCGCGATGCCGACCACCCGCAATTTCGGCGCCAGCGCCTGCGCCAGCATCGTGGTGGCGGACTGCAGCGCGGCTTTCGACAGCGTGTAGGACAGGAAATCCGGGTTCAGGTTGAACAGTTTCTGGTCCAGCAGATTGATCACCACCGCTTGCGCGCCGTCCGGCGTTGCCGCGTGCAGCGCCTGCGCCAGCACGATCGGCGCGGCCAGATTGACGTGCATGTGGGCGTCCAGCCGTGCGATTGAAAAATCCTCGGCGCTGTCGTAATCGAACAGCGCCGCATTGTTGACCACGCACGACACCGGCCCCAGCGCCGCAATCGCGCACGGCAGCAGTTGCCGCAATGCGGCCTGGTCCAGCAGATCGCAGTGCAGCGCGACCGCGCGTCGTCCCAGCGCGGCGATCTCGGCCACCACCGCCTGCGCCTCGGCGTGCGAATGGCCGTAATGCACGGCCACGTCCCAGCCGCGCTGGACCAGCGCCAGCGCGATGTGGCGGCCGAGGCGCTTGGCGGCGCCGGTCACGAGGGCGACTTTGTGGGGTGCGGTGGGCATGATGGGCTTCTCGATGTCTTATTTATATATATAGGTGAAGCGCGGCGCGTCCGACTGGCGCAAACGGTTGGTGCGAAAAATTTGTTGCCGCCGCCGCCGGTCACTACAATACCGGTATGCAATTACCCGAACCCACTAGCGACGCGCTGGCCGCGTCCCACGCGCTGCAGCAACGCATCGTCGACGAGATCCGGCACCCCGACCACGACGGCTGGATTTCGTTTGCGCATTATATGGAGCTGGCGCTGTACGCGCCGGGCCTCGGTTATTACAGCGGCGGCGCCAAAAAACTCGGCAAAGACGGTGATTTTACAACCGCGCCCGAAATCACGCCGCTTTTTGGCGCGGCCCTGGCCCGCATCGGCGCCGAGCTGATGGCGCAAAGCAGTCCGCAGATGCTGGAATTTGGCGCCGGCAGCGGCCGGCTGGCGTTCGACATCCTGACCGAGCTGGCCGCGCAGAACGTGCCACTCGAACAATATGCGATCGTCGAACTGTCGGGCGAACTGCGCGCGCGCCAGCAAGAGCTGCTGCGCGGGTTTCCCCAGGTGGTGTGGCTGGACCGGCTTCCCGCCGCGTTTTCCGGCGTGGTGCTGGGCAACGAGGTGCTCGATGCGATGCCGGTGCAGCTGGTCGTCAAGCGCGCCGATGGCTGGCGCGAAGTCGGGGTCGCCTTGGCGCCCGGGCCGGATGGCGAGCGCTTCGTCTTTCGCGACTCGCGCGACCAGGCCGATGGCAGCGCGCAGCCCGAACTGCAAGCGCAGATCCGGGCCCAGATTCCGGACCCCGATGCGTTGCCGGACGGTTATCTGACCGAGTTGCACGCGGTCGGCTGCGGTTTCATGCGCACGCTGGCGCAGATGCTGACTGCTGGATCAGGCAAGCCCGGTGGCAGCGGCAAGGGCGGCGTCGCGCTCCTGTTCGATTATGGCTTTCCGGCGCACGAATACTATCTGGCGCAGCGGGCGCAAGGCACGCTGATGTGCCATTATCGGCACCACGCGCATGCCGACCCGTTCTATCTGCCGGGTTTGCAGGACATTACCGCGCACGTCGATTTCAGCGCGATGGCGCAGGCGGCGCTGGATGGCGGGCTGGAATTGCTCGGCTATAGTGGCCAGGCGGCGTTCCTGATCGCGGCCGGCATCGGCGAGCTGCTGCTGCGCACGTCGCCGGACGATGCGCAGCGCTACCTGCCGCAAGCGAATGCGGTGCAAAAGTTGCTGTCGCCGGCGGAAATGGGCGAGCTGTTCAAGGTGCTGGTGGTCGGGCGCGACGTCAGCTTGCCGGAGCAATTCGGGCGCGGCGACCGCAGCCACCGCTTGCAGCCGGTGGCGCTGTATATCTGAATCTGCGGCTTTAAAAATACACGCCGGTGTATTTTTAAAGCCGCGCATAATACGTGCGCAACAGACAGTTTTTACTAAAAATGTGGGGGAGTATCCCCCGATAAGGCGCAACATGATCCGCTGGGTTCTGGTTATTTTTATCGCGCTGACGGTGTTCTCAGCGCTGCTGCCGTGGCTGGAAAAGCTCGGCATCGGCCGCCTGCCGGGCGATTTTCGCTTCAGGCTGTTCGGCCGCGTGTTTTCGCTGCCGTTTGCCTCGACCCTGCTGCTGTCGGCGCTGGTCGTCCTGCTGGCGCGCTGGCTGAGATAAGCCGCCACCGCTCCGCCAACCGCCTGCGCCCCGCATGATGGAAAAGATCCACAGCCACTACGATAACCTGAAGGTCGCACGCAATGCGCCGGTCGAGGTGGTGCGCGCCGCCTACAAGGCGCTCAGCCAGCGTTATCACCCGGACAAGAATCCCGACCAGAAACACGCCGCGCACGTGATGGCGCTGCTCAATAACGCCTACGAGGTGCTGTCCGATCCGGGCAAACGCCAGGAACACGACGACTGGATCGCCACCGCCGAGGCCGAACTGCAGGCGCAGGAACGGCTGCGCCGTCGCGTCGGCCAGCACCACGCGCCGCCGCTGGTGCTGCCGGTGCGGCGCGACGGCAGCTGGTCGCGCCTGGTGCATGACAGGCCGTGGTGGTGCGCGCCGGCGCTCTGTCTGGGCATCGGCATCGGGCTTGGCTGGTTGGGCAGCGCGCTGCTGCCGGCGCACACGGCGGTGCTCGCGTCGCTGGCCCGGCAGCCTGCGATCGTGCCGCGGCCGGCGGCATTGGCCGGAACAAACGCCGATAGCGTGATCGCCGTCATTTCGCGCGTCCAGATCGCGGCCGTGGGCGATCCCTGCGCCGCTGCGCCGGGCAACGCGCCGTGGCCGCAGCATTCGACTTATCTGGACGGCTACCCGATCGCCAGCGGCGGCGGCAACACGCGCGTGATCGTCGACAACGCGGGCAATGACGCCGCGATCCTGGTCCAGCTGTTCGATCTGGCTGGCCAGCGCAGCGTGCGGCACGCGTTCGTGCTGCCGCGTCAACAGTTCACGATGGACAATTTAGCGTCCGGCAATTACGAATTGCGTTACCAGAACCTGTACAGCGCCAGCATGCCACGGCCGGATTGCGCATCCGCGCCCGCGGCTTCCTCCGCGGCGTCGCCGCCGCGCGTGGTCGCCGGCAAATAACGCGGCGCGACCTATCCGGTCAGGGTGGCAATGCCGTTCGACATGATGAAGTCGGCCGGTTTTTGCGCGCTGTTCCCGGCTTTCAGCGCCGGCATTGGGGTTAAGATCGAGCTTCGGGCCGCCGCCGCGTTTTGGCATTGCTGGCAGCGCCAGCCCCGACCCTTGAGGAAAAAATGACCGAATTGGCAACTCTGCGGGCCCTGATCGTCGAGCCGAACGCCGCGATGCGCACCAGTCTGCAAGACATGCTGCTGCAGTGCGCGCTGGCCGCGGTCGATCACGTCAATAGCGCCGGCACTGCGATCCGGGCGCTGCAACACCGCAGTTACGAGCTGATCCTGTGCGAATACGACTTGGGCGCGGGCCAGGACGGCCAGCAATTGCTGGAAGACCTGCGCCAGCAACAGATCATTTCGCTGTCGACCGTGTTCATCATGATCACCGCCGAGCGCGCCTATCAAAAAGTGGTCGGCGCGGCCGAACTAGCGCCCACCGATTACATCCTGAAGCCATTTTCGGTCGAACGGCTGCTGCTGCGGATCCGGCGCGCGCTGGAACGGCGCGCGCTGCTGCTGCCGGTGCACCAGTTGCTGGAGCATGGCGAGCAACATGCGGCGATCCAGGCTTGCCGCGACGGCGCGCGCCAGTCGCCACGCCAGGCGGGCGAATTTCTGCGGCTGCGGGCCGAATTGCAGCTGGCGCTCGGTGAAGCGACGGCGGCAGAGGCGACCTACCGCCAATTGCTGCAGGATCGCAAGCTCGGCTGGGCCAGACACGGACTGGCCAAATGCCTGTTGCTGCAGGGCCGTCATGTCGAGGCGCAAGCCATGCTGCAGGCGCTGGTTGCCGAGCAACCGAGTTTGCTCGACGCCTACGATAGTCTGGCGCAGACGCATGAGGCGCTCGGCCAGTTGCCGGCGGCGCAGGCGGTGCTGCAGCGGGCGGTCGAGGTGTCGCCGCATGCGCTGGGACGGCTGCGCCGGCTGGGCCGGGTCGCACTCGACGCCGGCGACCTGCAGATCGCGGAATACGCATTGCAGCAGGTGGTCGGCAAGTCCAGTCATTCTGAATTTCGCGATCCGGAAGACCAGGTGCAGCTGGTCAAGACGCTGCTGCGGCTGGACCAGCCGGAGCAGGCCGACCGGGTGATCCGCCAGCTCGACGGCACGCTCGGCCAAGGCGGCAAGGGCGCGGCCTGCGGCGCCATCGCCAGCGCGATGCTGCATGAATTTCGCGGCGACACGGCGCAGCTGGCGACGGCGCTGGACGCCGCCGTGGCCGCCAGCCTCAATGGCAGCGGCAGCGCCATCTCGGCCGAACTGAAGCTGGAACTGGCCGGGCACTGCCTGCAACACCAGCGCGAAGCGGCCGCGTCGCAATTGGTACTGGACGTGATCGGCAATGCCGCCGATGAAGCCACGCTGGCCAAGACCACGCAGGTACTGGCGCAGGCGGGACGGCCGGAGCTGGCGCTCGCGCTGCAGCAGCAAAGCCGGCGCCAGGTGATCGCGCTGGTGGCGGAAGGCGCCGGCCGGGCGCGGCAAGGTGATTACACCGGCGCGGTCGAGCTGATGACGAGCGCATTGCAGAAACTGCCGCACAATCCGCAAGTGGTGTTCAACGCTGCCGTCGCGCTGCTCAAGTGCCTGGAGCAGATCGGATGGCAAGACGCGATGGGCGGCCAAGCCAGGTCATTGATCGCGACGCTGCGCCGGCTCGATCCGGCCTATCCGCAGCTGGACGCACTGGTGGCGCTGTACCGGACGATATTGCAGCAATACGGGCGCGGCACGGGGCGCCCGCAGCTGCAGCCGGCGCGGCCGGCATTATCAAAGCTGGCGCAGCGATGACGAGCGCACAGGCGCGCGGCCGATGCGATGCGAGCATGCCCGCCGCCAGCAACTCGGCCCGGCCGGGTACCGGCACCTTGCCGGAATGTAGCCTGAATTTGCAAAAGCGATGCAAGAACGATGCACCCAGCATGCCTGCAGCATGCAGCATGCACCAACCAGCAACCACACGATTGACCCAGCAATGCCAGAAGCCTCACACCTGAACTACCAACACCGCAGCCGGTCCGGTGCCTGCGACCGTTTTCTGCAAAAAATCGGCATCAACACCGACCTGCCGGCGCTCGGCAGCGCGGTGGCACGCGTGGTGCAGCTCACTTCGTCCGATGGCGAGGCGGTGCACAACCTGACGCATCTGGTGCTGTCCGACGTTGCGCTGACCCAGAAGATCCTGCGGCTGTCGAACACCGCGGTGTACCGCACCGTGTCCGGCGGCAAACCGGTCACCACCATTTCGCGCGCGATCTTCCTGCTCGGCTTCGACACCATCAAGACCGCCGCGCTGGCGATGCTGCTGGTCGACGGCCTGACTGACGGCAAGCATGCGCACAGCGTGCGCAGCGAGCTGGCGCGGGCGCTGTATGCCAGCGTGATCGGGCGCGAGCTGGCGCGGCGCAGTCATCATCCGGGCGCCGAGGAAGCGGCGATCGCCGCGCTGTTCAAGAATCTTGGGCGCTTGCTGGTGGCCTCGCACGACCATGCACTGTACAGCGAGATCGTCGCGCTGATCGACAGCGGCAGCCACACGGCGGGCCAGGCCGCGATGCAGGTGATGGGCTGCAGTTTTGAGCTGCTGGCCGACACCGTGCTGCAGCAATGGGATATTCCCGACACCATCATCCGCGCACTGGTGCCGACCGGGTCGCGCGTGCTGCGGCCGTCGCACAACCGGCAGGAATGGATGCAGCAAGTCGCCACCTTCAGCGCCGAGGCGGCGCGGCTGGTGCCGGCGATGCAGGAAGGCGGCGACAACGGCGCGCTGTGCCAGCCGCTGCTGGCCCGTTTCGGCGCGGCGTTAAACCTGGACCAGGACAAGCTCGAGCAACTGTTTGCCAATGTGGCACAGGAGATCAGAATCCTGGCCGACAGCATGGACCTGGCGCTGCCGCCGCCGCCGCTACTGCCGCCGATGCCGCCAATGCCAATGCCGATCGCGGCCGCGGCGCCGGCCGAGCCGGACGGCTTGCCGAGCGAGCTGCTGATGGTGCAGCTCGATGCCGGCGCGCAGCAGTCCGATGCGCGCCACGCCAGCGGCAAGCCGCTCCATGCGCGCGAGTTGTTGCTGGCCGGGGTGCAGGATGTGACGCAGATGATGGCGTCCGGCCGCTGCAAGACCAATGAACTGATCCTGCAGGTGCTGGAGACCATCTATCGCAGCATGGGCTTTCGCTTCGCCGCGCTGTGCCTGCGGGACCCGAAAAGCGGCCAGTTCCGCGCCCGCATCGCTATCGGCGAGCAGCACGCGGCGCGCCAGAGCGGCTTCGCATTTTCGCGCTCGAGCACGCGCGACCTGTTCCAGCTGGCGCTGGACAACGACGCCGACTTGATGGTCTCGGACGCCACCACCGCCAAGATCCGCGACCTGATCCCGGCCTGGCATCGGGCCTTGCTGCCCGATGCGCGCAGCTTCATCGTGTTGCCGCTGGTGCTGCAGAAAATGCCGTTGGGTTTGTTCTACGCCGATCGCGCGCAACTGGCGCCGGAGGGCGTGCCATCCGACGAGGCGGCGTTGATCAAGACCTTGAAGGGGCAGGTGCTGGCGGCGCTAAATCCCGGGTGATTCAGGTATTTTTGCCGGGGTATGTGTCTAAATGACGCTTGAGGCCATATAAAATAAGCGGGGCATTAAAATACAGCCGGTAGTATATGTCGACGGCGCCGGCCCCGGAAATGAGCCCGGGTCGCCGCCTGCGCCCTTATCCGCACCGCATCAATCCAGTTCCTGGCGCAGCAACTGATGCAGCGCCTCCGGCGGCCGCCCGATCTGCGCGCGCTGGTGGTACACCACGATCGGTCTTTGCAGCAGCTTCGGATGGGTGGCCACGGCCTGCAACAGTGTGGCGTCGTCGGCCTGTTCCAGCTGCAGCGCCGCGTAGTCGTCCTCGCCGTCGCGCACCATCGCGCGGACCGGCTGGCCCAGTTGTTGCTGCAGGGTGTGCAGCTGCGCCAGCGTAAGCGGGGTTTTCTGGTAGTCGACCACGTTCAGCGGCAGCTGTCTGGCGGCGGCGAATTGTTCGGTCAGCGCCAGCGCTGCGCGCGACTTCGAGCAGCGCGGGTTGTGGTAAATCGTGATCATCGGCGGTTTCCTCAATGGCCCGCTGCCAGGGACTGGGCGGCGCAAGCCTCGCATTCTGCCACGGCCATCGGCCGGCCGTCATCATAGCCATGCAGCGCGCCCTGCGGCAGGACTGCACCACCACCGGGCGGCCGCGCTCGGCCGCTCCGCAGCCAAGCCTGACGCATGGCCGCCGGTGCCGCGCCAGCCGCGCAGGATGGCCAGGTGCAGTAGCGCCGTCCGCGCGCCCATTTCGATGCCGCCGCCGGCAAAAAAAGAGATCGGAATCAACACAAATGTTGCAGCAAGCTGTTGACAAGGTATCGATACTCCTTCATACTTTGCGGTTCCTTACGGAGGGGTGGCCGAGTGGTTAAAGGCGGCAGACTGTAAATCTGCTCTCTCTGAGTACACTGGTTCGAATCCAGTCCCCTCCACCAGTAAAGGAAATGCAGCTGGTCGTTGTGGCGGTTATGGTGACAGTTAAGGTGGCGGCTGAAGCGGTCCCTTCGCGGGTGTAGCTCAATGGTAGAGCTGAAGCCTTCCAAGCTTATGACGAGGGTTCGATTCCCTTCACCCGCTCCAGCAGGCTCCATGCATTTGTTGTGTGCGTTTCTGAGCGGCGCGCATGATTTTTTAGCCCTTGTAGCTCAGTGGTAGAGCACTCCCTTGGTAAGGGAGAGGCCACGTGTTCGATCCACGTCAAGGGCACCAGAATTTGGTTTCACCATAAGCAGTATCGGCAAGACAGTCGGGCGCGTGCCTGAGCATCCTCATCAAATCGTTAGGAGTCTAAAATGGCAAAGAGCAAGTTTGAGCGGACCAAGCCGCACGTGAACGTAGGCACGAT